>NZ_CP049270.1:631366-947049 GCF_003048595.2 Campylobacter concisus
AGTCTTTCAAGCTCAGCGATCCTGTCGCTTGTGCTTGGATGCGTTCTAAAAAGCACGCTAAGCTTGTCGGTAAGCGAACCAAATGGATTTACAATAAACATATGAGCACTTTGTTCACTTGCGTTTTGCATGACGTAAGAATTTGAGTAGTTTTCAAGCTTGGTTAGTGCGCTTGCAAGCCACTCTGGATGCCCAGTTAGCAGTGCTGCGCCCTTGTCGGCCTTGTACTCGCGCTCCCTTGAGATTGCCATTTGTACGATAGTGGCAGCTATTGGCATTACGACCGCTATGATTAGCATAACTATGCCATTACTATTTCGCTGTGAGTTTTGATTTTGACCGGCTATGGTACCTATTTTGGCAAAATTTGCGACCATTGCTATTGCGCCAGCTAGTATGGCTGCGACTGAGCCAGTTAGTATGTCGTAGTGCCTTACGTGGCTTAGTTCATGAGCCAACACACCTTCGATCTCGTTTTCGTTTAAAATTTTTAAAAGCCCTTCAGTTACTGCTACGGCCGCATGGCTTGGATTTCTGCCTGTAGCAAAGGCGTTTGGTACTTGCTCTGGGATAATATAGATTTTTGGCATCGGCAAATTCGCCTTTTGCGTGAGGCGAGAGACGATCTCGTAAAGGCCGTGAGCGTTGCTTTCGTTAACAGGGATGGCGTTATATCTTTTGAGCACCAGCTTGTCGCTAAAAAAGTATGAAAAAATGTTTGTACCAGTCGCTATCAAAAAGGCGATCATCATGCCATGCTCACCGCCAATATATCCGCCAACAGCGATAAAAATCAGCATTAAAGTAACCATTAAAAAAGCAGTTTTAAAAATTTCCATTTCTTTCCTTATTGTTTTATGGCGTTTGGCAAGATCGCAGCGTCTATGTTAAATTTTGCAAGTTGTGTCAGCTCGATTTCATCTTTTATCAAAACAGCTATAAGCGCGTCAAATAAATAACTCTCAGCAATCTTTGCTAAATCTTTTGCAATGTCAATATCGGCAATAATAAATTTTGCTCCAGCGGCGTTTGCGACTATCGCTTCGTTTAAATTTTCTGCAAAAACGCTAAAGCTAGCACCAAGACTTAACGCTTTTTTTATCAAATTTCTATCAAATTTAAAGAGATTTTGCCTACCACTTAGCACGTCTGCCTCGCTCTTGCAAAGAAACAGTGGCTCAAATTTGATCAGTTCATCACCTAAAATTTTCATCTCTCACTCTTTATGCACTCTTTGCAGATGTATTTTCCATCTCGTAGCACCATTTGGTCAATGTCTGTAAAGACACCGCATTTGCTGCACTCTTCGAAGTTGCTGCTGCTTACCTTGTCACTATTTTTTCTATTTTTAAAAAATATAATGTAAATCGCAACTAAAATCGCCGCAAAAAGCAAGTATTTCAATGTTTTTCTCCATGGTTTTTTAGATTAAAAAATATGTAGTTTCTATTTTTTTCATTATAAATTTGCGCGTTGATGCCTGAAATTTCATCCATGACGCTTGAGCCCTTGTAGATGAGAAATTTAGTGCTCTCATCATAAAATCCCTCACAAATTTTTATAAGCTCTTTTGTCTTACTAAGCGCCCTTGAGGTGATGAGATCAGCCGTAAATTTATCTGCAAGCTCGATCTTTTGGCTATGAACTTCTAAATTTTGCAAGCCAAGCTCGATCTTAGCGTAGCTTAGAAATGATGACTTTTTGACTATCGGCTCAAAAAGGTGCCATTTCGTTTGTGGCATTGCGAGTGCTAAAAATATCGCTGGAAAGCCAGCCCCACTTCCAACATCGATCGCAGTTTTGGCACTTAGATCAAAAATTTCAAGTGGCCTAATGCTATCAAACACCTGCTCGCTTATATCTTTATAGTTGCTTAAACTATGAACTCGGTTAAATTTAGCAAAAATTTGAGCGTAAGCCTTTACTTTTTCGTCAAACATAGCTAGCAAACAAAACTCATTTTTCATCACAGGATGTGTCCCATTTGCTCTTTTTTTACTTTCAAGTAGCCTTCGTTAAATTTGTTTGGTTTTATGATAATAGGCACGCGTTTTACGATCTTTACTGAGCTTAGTCCGTGAAGTTTTAAAGGGTTATTTGTGAGTAAATTTACCTCTTTTATGCCGTAGTGATTTAGGATAAAATCAACCACTTCGTAAGTCCTCTCATCAGCCTTAAAACCTAGCTGGTGGTTGGCTTCAATGGTATCAAAGCCTTTATCTTGTAGGCTGTAAGCGTTTATCTTGTTTAAAAGCCCGATATTTCTGCCCTCTTGACGCAGGTAGATGACCATGCCGCCATTTTCTTCGATATATTTTAGGCTCGCTTCAAGTTGGTCGCGACAGTCGCACTTTAGGCTCCCGATCGCATCTCCAGTTAGGCATTCGGAGTGAATTCTAAGATTTACCACCTCGCTTAAAGGCTCTTTGTAGATCACGAGGTGCTCTTTTGCCCCTTCTTTGAAGGCTTGAACCTTATAAGTGCCAAATCTTGAAGGTAGATTTGCCGCATTTGAAATTTCTATTTTCATTTTAAATTTACTCCAACTGTGCTAAACTAGCTAAAAATCACGCATTTTAACAAAGAAAAGGCAAAAATATGTTTAAACGTTTTAGAAGATTAAGAATAAATCCAGCTTTGAGAGACATGGTGCGAGAGACTAGCCTTAGCGTAAATGACTTCATTTATCCGCTCTTTGTGGTCGAAGGTAAAAACATTAAAAACGAAATTTCTTCGATGCCAGGCGTTTATCAAATGAGTATTGATGAAATTTTAAAAGAGTGTGAGGAGATAGTAAATTTGGGCATAAAATCGATCATTTTATTTGGCATACCAAGCCTAAAAGATAGCGTTGGCAGTGACGCACTAAGTAATGACGGTATTATCGCAACTGCGCTTAGAGCCATAAAAGATAAATTTCCAAATTTGGTAGTCGTCACTGATCTTTGCTTTTGCGAATATACAGACCACGGCCACTGCGGCATAATCGACCACGTACATAACACCATCGACAACGACGCAACGCTTGAAATTTCAGCTAAACAAGCCTTGATACACGCTAAAAATGGCTCTGATATGATCGCACCAAGCGGTATGATGGATGGCATCATCGCAACGCTAAGAGAGACGCTTGATAGCAATGGCTTTGAGAATTTGCCAGTGATGGCATACTCGACTAAATTTGCTTCAGCATACTACGGACCATTTCGCGATGTGGCACAAAGCGCACCAAGCTTTGGCGATAGAAAGAGCTACCAAATGGACAGCGCAAACCGCCTAGAGGCGATCAACGAGAGCTTGCAAGACGAGGCACAAGGCGCTGATATCTTGATGGTAAAGCCAGCACTTGCCTATCTTGACGTCGTTAGAGAGCTTAGAAATTTAACACTTCTGCCTATCTGCGTCTATAACGTAAGCGGCGAGTACGCACTGCTAAAAGCTGGCGCAAAAGCTGGCATCATTGACTACGAGCGCGTTATGATGGAGACATTAATCGGCTTTAAAAGAGCAGGGGCAAATTTGATCATCACATATCATGCAAAAGAAGCAGCCAAAATTTTAAGGGGCTAAGATGAGGCACTTTTTGACGCTAAATGACTTTAGCAAAGATGAAATCGAGCAGATGGTAAATTTAGCTCGCAAGATCAAAAAAGAGGCGAAGGCTAGAGAATTTAAGCCATATCTTAAAGACCAAAAGCTTGCGATGATATTTGAAAAAAGCTCAACTAGAACTAGAGTAAGCTTTGATGTTGGTATGCATGAGCTTGGCGGATATGCGCTATTTTTAAGTAAAAATGATATACAAATAGGCCGCGGTGAGCCAATCCGTGACACCGCTAGAGTTATAAGCAGGATGTGCGACATGGCTATGCTAAGGGTCGATAAGCATGAGACGCTAGAAGAATTTGCTAAATTTTCAAGCGTGCCAGTTATAAATGGCCTAAGTGATAAATTTCACCCAGTGCAGCTCATGGCGGACTATCTAACTATGCTAGAATTTAGCGCGGGCGAGAAGGTCGCGTACGTAGGGGACGGCAACAACATGACTCACTCGTGGCTCATGCTAGCTAGCAAACTTGGGCTTGAGCTAAGGGTCGCCACGCCAAAAGGCTATGAGGTAGACGCTGAAATTTTAAAGATAGCTAATGAAAACGCAAAAATTTCAGGTGCAAAAATTTTTATCACAAATGATATAAAAGAAGCGGTAGATGGTGCCGATGTGGTAACTACGGATACTTGGGTATCGATGGGGCAAGAAGCCGAGAAAGAGAAGAGACTAAAAGACTTTGCTGGATACTGCGTGGATGAAAATTTGATGAGCCTAGCTAAAAAAGATGCGATATTTTTGCACTGCTTGCCAGCTTATAGAGGCTATGAGGTGAGTGAGGCAGTTTTTGAAAAGCACGCGGATGAAATTTTTAGCGAGGCAGAAAATAGGCTTCATGCGCAAAAAGGCGTTATGGTCTGGCTAGATGAGAGAAGAATATGAGCAAAGAGAAAAGTATATATGATGAGATAGATGAGATCGGCAATAGTCTTGGGCTAAGTAGTCCTGAAAAGACGATCTTTGAGATAGTTTCAACCAAAAATCCAAATGAGCATATTTTAAATTTAAAAAGTGGCTCTTGGGACTCAAAAGAACCATGGTTTGGCATTGATGAAAATCAAAATTTACACACAGTAATCTCTGTAAAATCGCTTTCGGCTTTGATTGAGGCTTATAAAGAGTCTCAAAAAGAAAATTTTGATCTAAGGCTTGAAAAGACGATCTGGCAAAATATACCGGTTGATTTTAGTGATGTTTGGGTAGTTGCTATGGATGAGATAAAAAAGATCGCAAGCGATAAAAAGAGCAGGCAGTTTAACATCGACCTTGATAAGCTGGTAAAAAATATCAAAAAAGAGCATCCAAATTTATTTGTAGACATAAAAGAGGTGATTCAAATGGCAAGGAGTAGGGCAGATGATTGATTTTAGTGCTTATGTGAAGTATTCAAGGCCAGGGCCAAGATATACTAGCTATCCGACAGCACCAGAGTTTAGTGATAAATTTAGCTATGAGGCATATATAAAAGAGCTTGAAGGCCGTGATCTAAAGCGACCGCTTTCATTATATTTGCACTTGCCATTTTGCAGAAGTGCTTGTTATTTTTGCGGCTGTAATGTCATTTACACTAGCAAAGAGGACCGTAAAGAGAGATATATAAGATATATAGAAAAAGAGCTTGAAATTTTAGCTCGCCACCTGGACACCAGTGCCGAGGTCTTACAGATGCACTTTGGTGGCGGTACTCCGACATTTTATAATGCCGCACAGCTTGATGAGATCATAAAACTAATCAAATCTAAATTTAAAAATTTCTCAAAAGAGGCTGAGATAAGTTGCGAGATAGATCCAAGATTTTTAACAAGAGAGCAGCTTGATGTACTTGTTTCTCATGGATTTAACCGCATAAGCTACGGCGTGCAAGATTTTGACGAAAAGGTGCAAAAAGAAATTCACAGAATTCAGCCCTATGAGATCACTCAAAATGCTGTAAAAATGGCTAGAGAAAAGGGCATAAAGTCGATAAATATGGACCTAATCTACGGTCTGCCGTATCAAAGTCTAGATAGCTTTAAAAAGACACTCGAGCTAGCTCTCACGCTTGATCCTGACAGACTTGCAGTCTTTAACTATGCTCATGTGCCATGGATAAAAAAATCAATGCGTAAATTTGATGAGATGACATTGCCAGATCCTGAAGTAAAGCTTGAGATTTTGAAATTTACAGCTGAGTTTTTAACTAAAAATGGCTATAAAATGATAGGCATGGATCACTTTGCAAAACCAAATGACGAGCTCTTTGGCGCTTTAGCAAATGGCACTTTACATAGAAATTTTCAAGGTTACACAACAAAAGGTGGCGCTGATCTTATTGGTATAGGCGTGACAAGTATTGGTGAGTGTAAAAGACACTACGCACAAAATCATAAAGATATGGACGAGTATGAAAAGGCGATTGATAGTGGAAAGTTGCCATATGCAAAGGGAATTTATCTAAATGATGAAGATCTACTTAGAAAGAGTGTGATTATGAACTTAATGAGTAATTTTGGGCTTGATATCAAAGCCATCGAGAATGAATTCCATATAAATTTCTTTGAACACTTTAAGGACGAGCTTGAGGAGCTTAAAAATTTAAGCGAATTTATCAATGTTACAGCAGATAAAATTAGCGTAAATGAAACTGGAACATTGATAATACGAAATATTGCAATGTGTTTTGATGAATATCTAAAGAAAATTCCCGAGAATTTAAGGCGTTTTTCTAAAACTATATAAAAATTATTTTTTTGTCATAAGATATTTAAAATGCATTTAATATTTCTTGGTGTATAATTCGTGTCAAAATTTAAGTATAGACTTAATAATAAAAATAAGGTAAAAGGATCTTAGTTTATGAAAAAGATGTTAGCAATTAGTGCTTTGGCAGCAACTGTACTGTCAGCTCAAGATGCTCCTTATAGGATTTTTCTAGCTTCATTTGCACAAGATGATAATCAGGCTAGAATCGACAGTGCTATTAATAAAGTCAATAGCAAAATCTCTGACAGCAGACTAACTACAGGTATCTATGAGGTTGGTGGACGAAAATTTTTATATGTTGACACAACTCCAGTCTCTGAGGATGAAGCTAATAGTCTATTAGTTAAAGTTCAAAACGAATCAGGCTATAAGGATGCTTTAATGAGACCAAAAGCACCTGTAGCTGATACTCAAACAACAAAAAAATCTAATATAGAACAAGCTATATCAACTGAAGTAAAACCAGTAGCACAAGTTGATGATGGAGTTTTGACTTTAGATCAAGTTATAAAGACTATTTTAAATGAAAATCCAAGTTTAAAAGCTACAGAATTTAACTATCTACAAGTTGGTAAAGATCTAAAAATAGCAAAGAATGCCTATTATCCAACACTTGACGCTGCTGCTAGAGTGGGATATGAGAAAAAACGCCTTGATGATGGAGTTTCTACAAGAAGAGGAGATGGAAGAATTTCTGGTACATCTCTAACCTTGGTTGAAAATTTATACAATGGTGGTGCTGATAAAAATAGAATAAATTCTCAAAGTGCAAGACTTGATTCAGCTGCTTATTCAGTAGCACAAGCTGCAGATAGACTTACATTAAATGCTGCAAATGCTTACTTGCAAGTTCTTCAAACTAAGAAAATTTTAGACATTGAAGAAGAAAACGTAAAGAGTCATGAGGAAATTTATAGCCAAATTAAAGATAGAGCAAGATCAGGTTATGGCGTAGCTTCTGAAGAGAGACAAGCTGGATCACGCTATACTTTAGCTCAATCAAACTATACAGCTGCTAAAAATAACTATGAAGATGCACTTTCTACATTTGAGAAATTATATGGAAAAAAAGTTGCAGCTAAAAATTTAGTAATGCCTGAGTTTAGCCTTCCTTTGCCTAGCACAAAAGAAGCTGTTTACAACAAAGCAATTCTTTGCAACCCATCACTTTTAGTTCAAAAATCAAATATTGCTATGGCAGAGTCAGTTGTAAAAGAGAAAAATGCGCCATTCTTACCAAAATTAGATCTTGTTGTATCTGGTGCATATGATCATTCAAATGTTTTATATGACAATTATGAAGAACAAACGTTTGACGCACTTTTAAGACTAAACTATAATCTTTACAATAAAGGTAATGATAAACTAGATAAAGAAAAAAGCCAACTTGCCGTTCAACAAGAGCAACAAACTTTGGATAATCTTGTAAGGGAGCTCAAAGAATCTTTGGAATTTTCATGGCAAAATTATGTTCTTAACCAAGAAAAAATGGGATACTTAAATCAACACGTTGAATATGCTAAAGCTACACTTGATGCTTATCAGGATGAATTTAGAATCGGTCGTCGTGATCTTATAAACTTGCTTGATGCTGAAAATGAATATAACTCTGCATTAAAAGAGATCGCTACAACCGAGACAGCACTATCTTATGCAAAATACAGACTATTAGATAATATGGGAATGATCTCAGATAGCTTTGAACCAGGTTTTGCAAAAAGATACATTCAAGGTGCTTGCAGCATTCAAAACGATTTAAGATAAAGATGTAAAAAGTAATGACCATGAGGGTCAAGATAAATTTTTGGACGCTTATTGTAAGCGTCTTTTTTTTATTATTAGCAAGTGCTATTGGAGATTTTATAAAATCAACAACTATAGCAAAGGTAGCTAAAATTTATGGAGAAGATGCAAGAAGAAGGGCTTCTGCTCTAAATTCTTTAATGACTTCATTGCAAGATGCAACTGAACAAGAGAAATTAATAAAAGTAAATGACTTTTTTAACTCTTTTAGATGGGTTGATGATATGCAGCTTTGGCACAAAAAGGATTATTGGGCTACTAGAATGGAATTTATAGGAAAAGGTGCTGGTGACTGCGAAGACTACGTTATTGCAAAATATTTTACACTAAAGCAGCTAGGAATTCCAACTCAAAAATTATACTTCACATATGTTAAAGCCTTAAGATACAATCAAGCTCATATGGTTTTAGCATACTACGATACACCAAAATCTATTCCATTAATTTTAGATAACATAAATGGTAAAATAAAAATCGCAACTCAAAGAACAGACCTTGTTCCGGTTTATAGTTTTAATGGTGATTCGCTATACTTGGCAAAACAAGAAGGTCTTGGTCAAGCAATACCAGGTGGAAATAAAAAACAAAATCCTAAGTGGATGGAACTAATAGATAGGATAGGAAAAGAGGATTTATGACGCTATTTAAACAAATTATGATCGCCGTGATAACTTTTGGTATCATGATTTTTATGGCTGTTGGCTACTTAAATTTTAAGAGCCTAAATGGATATATTAATGACCAGCTTGGTGAAAACGCAAGGCATACAGCAAATTCGCTTGGACTTGCTTTAAAGCCTATTATCGATCCAGATGACATGTCCTTGGCTCAAACAATGATAAATTCTATGTTTGACAGCGGCAGATACAAGCTTATCAAGCTTGAAGATGTTGATGGCAAGGTTCTTATTGAAAATTCTCAACAAACTGTTGTTAAAGATATTCCTGAATGGTTTTACAAAATAGCCAAGTTCGAAGCGCCAATAGCAGATAGCGAGATTATGACTGGCTGGGCAAAATTTGGCACGCTTTATGTTCAAGGTAGCACCGCACTTGCCTACAATGAGCTTTATACTAACTCAAAAAATATTTTTAATTTTCTTCTTCTAATGATAATTGTCACTCTCGTGGTGGCATATTTCGCTCTAAAAGCTATTTTTAGGCCGCTTATGAAGGTTCAAGATCAGGCTGAGGCCATACTTGATAATAAATTTATTATTCAGAAAAGAATTCCATTTACAGCCGATCTTAAAAAAATGGTTCTGGCTATGAACTCTATGGTTAGCAAGGTAAAAGACATTTTTGAGAGAGAGGCAGCCACACTCAGTAAATATCAAGAGCTTTTATATAAAGATACAATGAGTGGCGCTAATAATAGAAGATTTTTTCAAACTAAATTTAGTGAGTATCTAGCTAGTGAAGAATATTCAAGTGGAGTTACTTTGCTTGTTAGTTTTAAAGATCTAATAAATTTAAAAAGTACGCTTGGCTTTGAGAAATGGCAAAGCGTTGTAATGAAAATAGCTCAAATTTTACAAGAAAAATCAATTCATAATGATAAAAATGCGATTGTTGCAAGGCTCAACGATAATGATTTCATCGTACTTTCGTATGGTAGAAATTCATCAAATTTCTTGGCTCTATGTGATGAAATTATGAACGAGTTTAAAAAGCTTTATGCAAATTTTGCACTAAATGATAGCGAGTATCCAGTAAATGCTGCGATAGTAGAGTATTCACCAAATACTGATATCAAGACACTTCTTACTTCAGCTGACGTTACATTGGCTAGCTCAAGACTTGCTGGTAGCTTTACATACAAGGTATTTAATGAAAATCAAAATACTTTAGTGATTGGTAAAGAGAAGTATAAAGAACTTATTTTTGACTCAATAAAAGAAGATGAATTTAAATTTGCAGCTCAAAAAGTGATTGATCTTAATTCAAATTTTGAGCAGTATGAGCTTTATTTGAGGCTTGTTGATAAAGATGGCGTATGGCGTATGGCCTCATATTTCATGCCGATGGTAAATGAGCTAAATTTAGGTGCAATGCTTGATCTTCATATCTTAAATAGGGTAGCTAGAATTTTACCGGAAAATATCTTACCAAGTGGCAATTTAGCCATAAATTTGGGAAAAGAGATATTAAATTCAGATGAAAATTTTTCAAAACTTGAAGCTACACTTAAAAAGATAAGTCAAATTTCGAAATATAAAAACTATATAGAAATTCCAAATAAAGACGATATTAGCATAGAAAGTATAGTTAAGCTTACTAAAAAATTAAAAGAACTTGGCTTTGGCTTTGGATTTGACCACTTTGAGCTTAACGCAAAAGGTATCGAGAAACTAAAAGAATTTAACCCTGATTATGTAAAAATTCAGTCAAATGTTTTGATTGACTTCTTAAGTGATAAGTCAGGAGTAAATACAAAACAATCACTTGATGTTGTCTTGAGTTCAAAAGATATTATTTTGATCGCAATCGGTGTTGAAGGCGAAGAGCAGAAGAAAAAGTTAATCGATCTTGGCATTAAAAATATGCAAGGAATTTATATAGATGAAATCAAGAACATTGGATGATAGATGCATAGTGATAAGATAAAAGATGAGCTGCTTCAATGTTTGGTTATTTTTACCAAGCTTCATAATAATCCATACAGTGCCGATGCTTTAACTATTGGCTTGCCAGTAAAAGATGGCGATGAGATTGAGCTTTTTTCACTTAAAAGCTCAAGGTCTTTATTTTCTCGTGCTGCTTCTCGTGCCGGCTTTGCTTCTACCCTTGTAAGAAAAGATCTTGAACAAATCTCTCCTTTAGTTTTACCTTGCATTTTAATGCTTAGAGGCAAAAAAGCTTGCATCTTGCAATCTTTTAGTAAAGATAAAAAGACAGCAAATATCATAACACCAGAACTTTCAACTGGTACTAGCGCGATAGAAATAAGTAAATTAAAAGAAGAATATTTGGGCTATGCGTACTATTTAAAGCGCGAGTTTGTTCCAGAGGATACTAGCTCAACAAAGCTAATTGATGCGGGCAATGATCATTGGTTTTGGGGAACTCTAAAACGTTCAAAAAAGATTTATTTTGATGTTGTTCTTGCAAGTTTTATTATAAATTTATTTGTTCTTGCTAGTCCGCTTTTTACGATGAACGTATATGACCGTGTTGTGCCAAATAATGCGGTTGAGACGCTTTGGGTCTTAGCACTTGGCGTAAGTGTAGTTTATGGCATAGATCTTTTTTTAAAATTTGTAAGATCATATTTTCTTGAGATTGCTGGCAAAAAGAGCGATATCATAATGAGCTCTATTTTATTTGAGCGCGTTATGGATATGAAATTTAGCAATAAACCAAAATCTGTTGGCTCATTTGCTAGTAATCTAAAAGAGTTTGATACGGTTAGAAATTTCTTCTCATCAGCCTCATTGGCAGCTATTGTCGATCTTCCATTTGCGATCATTTTCTTGATAGTTACTTATTTTATAGGAAGCTATATCGTACTCGTGCCAATTGTTATCATGATAGCTATTTTATGCTATACATTTTTTATAAAAGATCCACTTCAAAATGCTATTAAAAGTACATTTGAGGCTTCGGCTATAAAAAATGGAATTTTAATAGAGAGCCTTAGTAGTCTTGAGACTATCAAAACTCTTGGTGCTAGTGGCCATATACAATGGAACTGGGAAGAGGCAACTGGTGAGATAGCAAATAGAAGCATTAAATCAAAAATTATTACAACTTCGATAACGACTGTTACATCTTTTTTAGTGCAATTAAATACTATTGCCATCATCGTTCTTGGCGTTTATATGATACAAGATACGCATCTTACAATGGGTGGTCTTATCGCTGCGGTTATGCTTAGCTCTCGTGCTATCGCTCCTATGGGGCAGGTAGCTTCACTAGCTGCAAATTTTGAGCAGACAAAAACAGCCTATCAAAGTCTTAGTAAGATTATGCAAATGCCTGTTGAAAGGCCAGAAGGTAAAAAATTTGTTAGAAGAAATTCTTTTGATGGAAAGATCGAGTTTAAAAATGTAAGCTTTACTTATCCAGATACCACAAAAGGTTCGCTTGATAGGATAAATTTTGTTATTCAGTCAGGTGAAAAAGTTGGCATTATAGGCAAAAATGGCTCTGGAAAAACTACTTTACAAAAGCTCATTTTGGGACTTTACTCACCAACTGAAGGCTCAGTGCTAATTGATGGTATTGATATTAATCAAATCGACCCAGCTGACCTTAGGCGAAACATTGGCTACGTTCCACAAGATGTTGTGCTTTTTAAAGGAACGGTTAGAGAAAATATTGTTCAAAAAGCACCATATGTTGATGATATTCAGATTATAAAAGCAGCTAAAGTAAGCGGAGTTGATGAGTATGTAAATGCCCATCCACTTGGATTTGATATGCCAGTCTTTGAAAGAGGTGACGGCATAAGTGGCGGACAGCGTCAAAGTATAGCTGTGGCTAGGGCATTTTTGCTAGATAGTCCTATTATTTTGCTTGATGAGCCAACAAATTCTCTTGATAATACAGTTGAAAATAAGTTAAAAATAAATTTAAAGACAAATACAGCAAATAAAACGATGCTGCTTGTCACGCATAGGACGTCGATGCTAGATCTTGTTGATAGACTTATAGTTATGGACAATGGCAAAATTTTATTGGACGGACCAAGAGATGAAGTTTTAGCAAGACTTAGTGGGAAGTGATCATGCAAGAAGATATCAAGAATAAACAAAGTGAAAATCAAAAAAATGAAAAAAGATTAATTTCTGAAAATAACATAAAAGAACAAGAGGAAGCTAGTAATAAAATTTTAAATAGTGTAGATGACATAAAGTCTAATCTTCAAACAAAAAATTATGATGCTTATGATTTGAAATTTATGTCAAGTCTTTCTGAGGCTGTCTTGGCTAAAGCTCCATCTACATCTAAAAAGATACTCTATACAGTTGCTATAACTATGTTTTGGCTTCTTATTTGGGCCTCTTGGGCACAAATAGATGAGATCACAAGAGGTAGTGGCAAGATCATCCCGTCTGGAAAAAACCAAGCGATACAAAATCTCGAAGGCGGTATAGTCGATCAAATTTTTGTAAAAGAGGGTGATGAAGTCAAGAAAGATCAAATTCTAATAAGGCTAGATAATAAAAATTTTACGAGTAGCTATGGTGAGTCAAAACTAAGACTTGATGAACTTCAAGCAAAATTTATGAGACTTGATGCTGAGGCGAATGATAAGGAATTTGACTACGATGAAGCTAGAGATGCGAACAATAGCAAAGCCATAAGATATGAGCTAAGTTTGCATAATTCAAATATCGATCACTTAAATGAACAGATAGGAATTTTAACAGAGCAAATTCATCAACGCCAGAGTGAATTAGTCGAATTAAAAAATAAAATTTCTCAAACTCAAAATAGCTATAATCTTGTTCTAAAAGAAAAGGCCATTATGGAGCCAATCTTTAAAAAAGGTCTTGTTAGTGAGGTTGAATACATCCAGCTTCAAAGGCGTGTAAATGATTTAAGAGGCGAGCTTGACGCCGCTGTTCTTGCTGTGCCAAGAGTTGAGTCAACTATAAAAGAAGCAAAAAATAAGATTGAAGAAGCAAAGCTTGCTTTTAAAAATAATGCAAAAAAAGAGCTTAACGAAGTTTCGGCAGAGATTGCAAGGATAAATGAGTCTCAGATCAGCCTAAGTGATAGAGTGGAAAGAACATATGTAAGATCTCCAGTAAACGGTATTGTTAGTAAAATGATGGTTCATACAGTATCAGGAGTTATCAAGCCTGGCGAAAATATTGCCGAGATCGTTCCTCTTGAGGATAAATTGGTTGCTGAAGTAAAAGTAAAACCAGCTGATGTTGCATTTTTGAGGCCTGGACTTGATACGATGGTTAAATTTACGGCTTATGATTTTAGTATTTACGGTGGTTTAAAAGGCAAAGTAACGCAGATTAGTGCCGATACGGAGACTAATGAAAAAACTGGCGAGAGCTATTATTTAGTCAGGATAGAAACTGAGAAAAATTATCTTGGTAGCGAAGAAAAACCGCTTAGAATAAAAGTAGGTATGATAGTCTCAGCTGATATCATTACCGGCAAAAAGACAATACTTGATTATTTATTAAAGCCTATTTTAAAGGCAAAGCAAAATGCCTTAACGGAGAGGTAATGGGCAAGATCGCTTTTTATGATAAGAAATTTGGTGAATATGAGATCGAAAAATTTCAAAATTTACAAAATTTCTATCTCATAAAAGATGATCATTACTGCGATATAGTTAATGATGAAATTGAACGATTTAAATTTAGTGATTGTGAAATAGATTTTTTACAATTAGTAGATGTTGCTAGTAGACATAAAAAACTATTTGAAAATATAAAAATTCAAGATGATATAGTAAGAAGCATTAAAATTTTAATAAAAGGCTGTGACCAGAGTTTGGATAAGTTTGACTTTGATCCTGGAATTTTAAATTTAAATGCTCCTTATAAATATGCTATATCACAAGATTTTTTCGAAATGACCATTCTTTTAGAAGAAAAACCTTCTGTGGTTACTAAATTTTTCTCATCAATAGATTACAAGATATACAAAAATGGCGAAAGTCGTCATATAGAATTCTTTATAAATAGTAAAAAAATTTATGAAAGAATCATATAAATAATCCAAGGAAAGGTAATGCAAGTTATTTTATTTACACAAAATAGTGCATTAAACAATATTTGGAGAAGCTATTTTACTGGCAATAGAGATGTGAAATTTATACATAATAGAAAAGAGTTTTTTTCTCATATAAATGATGATGTTGATATTATAGGTATTGATATTGATGTTTTTAAAGATAATATTGATGATGTTATAAAAAATATAATTGAAAATTCCCCAAATATAAAAATACTCATACTCTCAAATAGACCAACGATAAACGAAGGCAAGCATCTGCTTACACTTGGAATCAAGGGCTATGCAAATTCCCACATGAGAAAGACTCACTTTGAAGATGCTTTTGAAACTATTTTTAATGGAAATATATGGCTTTACCAAGAATTCGTTCAGGCAATGATTAGTGAGCTAACCGGTTCATATATTAATAGTGAAAGTGAAAAGGTAGACAAAAAGACCGACCTCTCTGAACTTAGTTCAAGGGAAAGAGAAATTGCAGATTTAATCTATCATGGTCTAACAAATAATGAAATTTCAGAAAAAACAGGTATTACACTAAGGACGGTCAAAGCGCATACAAGCTCGATTTATAGTAAGCTAAATGTAAAAGATAGAATAGGGCTTGTGCTTTTAATGAAGCAGCTTGACGCATAAAATCTTGATTTATTTTTGTGAGAAATTTAAGATCCTTCTCCAAAAACTATAAATTTTTTATACATGCACCCATAAGAAATATATACATAACTTTTACTAGCTGAAGAATACAATAAATATAAAATTTTCAAATAAAAAATGATTTGCTAAAATCTTAAATAAAAAATTCTAGCAAATTTATTAATAGCCGAGATAAGAAATCAGAAACTTTAGTCTTCCAAATCGATATCTACTTTTTCAACATTTGTTATGATGTCTTTTGTATTTTTTTCGATATCGTGTTTATTTTTTTCAATAAGTGATCTATTTTGTCCAATCAAATCCCTATTTTCTTTAATGCCATCACTATTTTGTTCAATTAATTTGCTAAGAGTCGATATTCTTTTCTCATAACGTATCATTAGAAAATAAATTACGTAAATTAGTAATAAAATTATCGCCCAAGGTAAAAATTGCATATTAAATCCTTATATATTTTTTGTAATTATAGAAATTTTAGCTTTTAAAAAAAATAAAACCATAAAAATTATACATATTTTATAAATACTTAATAATGCATTACGGATTTAAATGTAATAAAAATTTGTATTCTTAAATGGTTATATTTTATGATTTTAATTTTTATGAAAATTTTTTAAATTTCCCTTGACTTTTACCTTGTTTTGATATATAATTGCCACTTCACAAAACAGGTGCTGGTGTAGCTCAGTTGGTAGAGCTACTGCCTTGTAAGCAGTGGGTCGGCGGTTCAAGTCCGTTCACCAGCTCCATTTTTGTAACAGTGTTTGACCAGAAAATACCAAAATAGTTTATTAATGTTTAAGGTGAGATACTCAAGCGGCCAACGAGGGCAGACTGTAAATCTGCTGACTATGTCTTCCGTGGTTCGAATCCACGTCTCACCACCATTGTTATGCGGGAGTAGCTCAGTTGGCTAGAGCATCAGCCTTCCAAGCTGAGGGTCGCGGGTTCGAGCCCCGTTTCCCGCTCCAAAATTTGGGAAAATAAACTGGGAGCTGTATCTAGATTTTACTAAACACAGTTATTCCTTACTTTATTTTCAAAATTTTTAGTTGTTTGTATTATTTAATTGAAATCATCTCTGCCAAGCGTTTTTCGCTCATATGGCTCAGAGGTAGAGCACTTCCTTGGTAAGGAAGAGGTCGCGGGTTCAAGTCCCGCTATGAGCTCCACTGGTTAATATGATTTTATTATGATTATACAAATTTGGTATGAAAAAAGACATATATCACATACGGAGGAAAAGATGGCTAAAGAAAAATTTTCACGTAACAAGCCGCACGTAAACATAGGTACTATTGGTCACGTAGATCATGGTAAAACTACATTAACAGCTGCAATATCTGCTGTTCTTTCACGCAAAGGACTTGCTGAGCTAAAAGATTATGATAATATTGATAATGCTCCAGAAGAAAAAGAGCGTGGTATTACAATTGCTACTTCACATATTGAGTACGAGACAGAGAAACGCCACTATGCTCACGTTGACTGCCCAGGTCACGCCGACTATGTTAAAAACATGATTACAGGTGCTGCTCAAATGGATGGCGCCATTCTAGTTGTTTCTGCAGCAGACGGTCCAATGCCACAAACTAGAGAGCACATCTTGCTATCTCGCCAAGTTGGTGTTCCTTATATTGTTGTTTTCATGAACAAAGCTGATATGGTTGACGACGCTGAGCTACTTGAGCTAGTTGAGATGGAAATCCGCGAACTACTTAATGAGTATAACTTCCCAGGCGATGACACTCCAATTGTTGCTGGTTCAGCTCTTCAAGCTTTAAATGAAGCAAAAGCTGGACAAGATGGCGAATGGTCAGCAAAAATTATGGAACTAATGGATGCAGTTGATAGCTATATTCCAACTCCAGTTCGTGCTACAGATAAAGATCTTCTTATGCCAATCGAAGACGTTTTCTCAATCTCAGGTCGTGGTACAGTTGTAACAGGTAGAATCGAGAAAGGTGTTGTTAAAGTTGGTGACACAATAGAAATCGTTGGTATCAAACCTACACAAACAACAACAGTTACTGGTGTTGAGATGTTTAGAAAAGAGATGGATCAAGGCGAGGCTGGCGACAACGTCGGTGTTCTTTTAAGAGGCACTAAAAAAGAAGACGTTGAGCGCGGCATGGTTCTTTGTAAGCCAAAATCAATCACACCCCATACAAAATTTGAGGGTGAGGTTTATATCCTAACTAAAGAAGAGGGTGGTCGCCATACTCCTTTCTTTAATAATTATAGACCACAATTTTATGTAAGAACAACTGACGTTACTGGTTCTATTACTCTTCCAGAGGGTACAGAAATGGTTATGCCAGGTGATAACATAAGAATTTCTGTTGAGCTAATCGCTCCAGTTGCACTTGAAGAAGGTACTCGTTTTGCTATCCGTGAGGGTGGTAGAACAGTTGGTTCAGGTGTTGTTTCAAAAATACTTGGTTAATTTATAAAATTTTGCCAAAGGGAATTCCCTTTGGCTTTCTATAATAAGGAATATATATGAGAATTAAAATCGGTTTAAAATGCTCTGAGAGTGGTGATATAAATTATACTACAACAAAAAATAGTAAAACTACTACAGAAAAGGTTGAGCTCAAAAAATATTGCCCAAGATTAAAAAAACATACTGTTCACAAAGAAGTTAAATTAAAAAGCTAATTAAGAATAAGTAGCTATTAGGGCAATAGCTCCAACGGTAGAGCGCTGGATTCCAAATCCAATGGTTGGGGGTTCGAATCCCTCTTGCCCTGCCACAACTAAGGTTAAGTTTATGGAAAAATTTATAAATTATATTAAGCTTTCTAAATTGGAAATAATGAAGGTTATTTACCCTACAAAAGAACAAATTAGAAATGCTTTTTTTGCAGTTTTTATCGTAGTTGCTGTTGTTTCACTTTTTTTAGCTCTTGTTGATGTTATTATGTCCTTTGTTTTATCTAAAGTTATATGAGATAAGGAAAAGTAATGTCACATAAATGGTATGCTATACAGACTTACGCTGGAAGCGAAATGGCAGTAAAAAGAGGAATTGAAAACTTAGTAAAAGATCATGGAATAGAAGATCAACTAAAAGAAGTTATAGTTCCTACAGAAGATGTAATAGAAATAAAAAATGGCAAGCAAAAAATCAACGAAAGAACTCTTTACCCAGGCTATGCTTTTGCATTCTTAGATCTTGATACAGCTCTTTGGCATAGAATTCAGTCTTTGCCAAAAGTTGGACGTTTTATCGGTGAAGCTAAAAAGCCTACACCATTATCTGAAAAAGATATAAATACTATTTTAGAAAAAGTTCAAAAAAGAGCTGCACCAAAACCTAAGATATTCTTTGAAGATGGCGAGAGTGTTCGCATAACAGAAGGTCCTTTTGCTAACTTTACAGGTATTGTTGAAGAATATGACATGATACATGGCAAACTTAGACTAAATGTTTCTATTTTTGGTAGAAGCACCCCTGTTGATATTTTGTATTCGCAAGTTGAAAAGATAATTTAAGGAGCAAGAAATGGCTAAAAAAGTTATAGGTGAAATAAAATTACAAATTGCCGCAACAAAAGCAAATCCTAGCCCTCCAGTTGGTCCAGCACTTGGACAAAAGGGTGTTAACATTATGGAATTTTGTAAAGCCTTTAATGAGAGAACAAAAGATATGGTCGGATTTAATATCCCAGTTGTTATTACAGTTTATGCTGATAAAAGTTTTACATTTATCACAAAGCAACCACCTGCGACTGACCTTATTAAAAAGGCTGCAGGTATAACAAAGGGAACTGATAATCCTTTGAAAAACAAAGTAGGTAAATTAACTAAAGCTCAGGTTCTTGAGATAGTTGAGAAAAAACTTGTTGATTTAAATACAAATGATAAAGAGCAAGCAGCTAAGATCATTGCTGGTTCAGCTCGCTCAATGGGTGTCGAAGTAATAGACTAAAACCTTTACCGTCAGGTTGATTAGCAAAAGACGGAAGCAATTTATATGCGGAGAAATTTATGGGAAAAACTAGTAAGAGATTTCAAGAATTGCTCAAAAAAGTAGAGCAAGATAAAATTTATAACCTTAGCGAAGCTATTGACACAGTTAAATCTTTGGCTTCTGCTAAATTTAATGAAACAGTTGAGATCGCATTAAAATTAAATGTTGATCCAAGACATGCTGATCAAATGGTTCGTGGTTCAGTTGTTTTGCCGGCCGGTACAGGTAAAACTGTAAGAGTTGCTGTTATTGCTAAAGATGCTAAAGCTGATGAGGCAAAGGCAGCTGGTGCTGATATTATTGGTGCAGATGATTTAATTGAAGATATACAAAAAGGTATAATGAATTTTGATGTTCTTATAGCTACTCCAAACTTAATGGGTCTAGTAGGTAAAGTCGGTAGAATTTTAGGACCAAAAGGTTTGATGCCAAACCCAAAAACTGGAACAGTTACAATGGACGTTGCTCAAGCTGTAAATAATGCAAAGAGCGGTCAAGTAAATTTCCGTGTTGACAAACAAGGAAATATCCATGCTGGCCTTGGCAAAGTAAACTTTACTAAAGAACAACTTAGTGAAAATATTTCAACATTTATAAAAGCAATAAATAAACATAAACCAGCTGCTGCAAAAGGCAGATATGTTAAAAATGCTTCATTGTCTTTAACAATGAGCCCATCTATATCTCTTGATACTCAAGAAGTTATGGATTTAAAATAAAAATTTAGACAAAATTTATATCTTAGATTGGAGATAGCCGAGGCCTTTGGGCTTAATCGATTCGACCCGCTCTGCTTGAAATCACCGGTCGGAAAGGAGAAAAAGTGACACGTAACGAAAAATCTGAAGTTGTTGCAAAATTAGAGAGTGAATTTAAAACTGCTGAAGCTGTTGTAGTTTGTGACTATCGTGGTCTTTCAGTCAAAAAACTTGAAGTTTTAAGAAATTCTGCAAAAGAACAAAATGTAAAAGTTCAGGTGATTAAAAATACTCTTGCAAATATTGCTCTTAAAAATTCTGATAAAGTCGGAATGGAACTCAAAGATACAAATATCTATCTTTGGAGCGAAGATCAATTAGCAGTAACTAAAGTAGCCGCAAAATTTGAAGAGTCTAATGCTGATCTTTTCAAAATAAAAACAGCTTATATTGATGGCGAAGTTGCTAGCGTTGATAAAGTTAAAGCTCTATCTAAAATGCCTAGCCGTGATGAGCTTATTGCGATGCTTTTACAAGTTTGGAATGCGCCAATTCAAAATTTCACAATTGGTTTGAATGCGCTTAAAGAGAAAAAAGAACAATCAGCTTAATTTAAATTAAAAAAATAATAAGGATTAAAAATGGCAATTACTAAAGAAGATGTGTTAGAGTTTATATCTAATCTTTCTGTACTTGAACTTAGTGAACTTGTAAAAGAGTTCGAAGAGAAATTTGGTGTTAGCGCAGCTCCTGTAATGGTAGCTGGTGGTGCTGTTGCAGCAGGCGGTGCAGCAGCTGCAGCAGAGGAAAAAACAGAATTTAACATTGTCTTGGTTGATTCTGGTGATAAGAAAATTAACGTTATTAAAGTTGTTAGAGCGCTTACTGGTCTTGGCCTTAAAGAGGCCAAAGACGCAGTTGAGGGAACACCATCTGTTCTTAAAGAAGGCGTTAGCAAAGATGAGGCTGAGGCAGCTAAAAAAGAGCTTGAGGAAGCTGGTGCTAAGGTTGAACTTAAATAATTTTTTATTATTTGAGCTTAATATTTCAAGAGAGGGCACAGGCTCTCTCTTTTTTAAATTTTAGATGCCTTGTTAAAAGGCTATACTTTTCTTTCAAAATTACCACGAGGTAGATGCAATGTTAAATAGCTTATACTCAGGAAATCGTCTTAGGGTTGACTTCTCTAATGTCGTTAAGGAGATAGACGTTCCGAACCTACTACAACTACAAAAAAAGAGCTTTGATAATTTTTTAAATCTAAATAACAATCAAACAGAAAGCGGTATAGAAAAAGTTTTCAAATCAATCTTTCCAATACATGATCCGCAAAATCGTTTGACTTTAGAATATGTTGGCTCAGAAATTGGAAAACCAAAATATACGATCAGAGAGTGTATAGAAAGAGGTCTTACATACTCTGTAAATTTAAAGATGAAAATACGTCTTATCGTTCATGAGAAAGATGATAAGACAGGTGATAAAGTCGGTGTTAAAGATATAAAAGAACAAGAAATTTTTATACGCGAAATTCCACTAATGACTGATAGAATTTCATTTATTATAAATGGTGTTGAGCGTGTTGTTGTAAATCAACTCCATAGAAGTCCAGGTGTTATTTTTAAACAAGAAGAGAGTGCGACTGTTGCAAATAAATTAATTTATACAGCTCAAATAATACCTGATCGTGGCTCTTGGCTACATTTCGAATATGACACAAAAGATATTTTATATGTTAGGATAAATAAACGTAGAAAAGTGCCAGTAACTATATTATTTAGGGCGCTTGGATATAAAAAACAAGACATTATTAAGTTGTTTTATCCAATACAAAATTTAATTATTAAAAATAACAAATTTTTAACTCTTTTTAATCCTGAAGATTACTTGGGAAGAGTTGAATATGATATAAAAAACGAAGATGGAGAAATCCTTCATCAGGCAGGCAAACGTCTTACTAAGAAAAAAGCTGACAAGTTGATCGAGGATGGAGTAAAATTTGTTGAATACCCAGTTGAAGCACTTATTGGTAGATATTTGGCAAACCCTGTAATAAATACAGAGAGTGGAGAAATTTTATATGATATGTTATCTGCTCTTGACGAGAATAAACTTGCGAAGATTTTAGCTGAGCATGAAAGTATTGAGATTATAAATAACTCTGCTGCTGGTGTTGATGATGCGATTATAAATTCTTTTATAGCTGACAACGATATGCTTAAGGTTTTAAAACAAACTGAGGGCGTGGATGATGAAAACGATCTTGCAGCTATTAGAATTTATAAGGTTATGAGACCAGGAGAGCCAGTTGTAAAAGAGGCTGCAAAGAGTTTTGTAAATGATATGTTATTTAATCCTGAGAGATACGATTTAACAAAAGTTGGTCGTATGAAAATGAATCATAAGCTCTCTCTTGATGTACCAGAATATGTTACTTTACTAACAAGTGAAGATATCATAAAAACTGCAAAATATCTTATAAAAGTTAAAAATGGACAAGGTCACATTGATGACCGAGATCACCTTGGCAACCGCCGTATAAGATCAATCGGCGAGCTACTTGCTAGCGAACTTCACCTTGGTTTTGTAAAGATGCAAAAGGCTATCCGCGATAAATTTACAAGTTTAAGTAATAATACCGAAGAGATTATGCCATACGACCTCATTAATCCAAAAATGATTACTGCAACAATTATGGAATTTTTCACAGGTGGACAGTTAAGCCAGTTTATGGATCAGACAAACCCACTTAGTGAAGTTACTCACAAGCGCCGTCTGTCTGCGCTTGGCGAGGGTGGCTTAGTAAAAGAGCGTGCTGGCTTTGAGGTGCGTGACGTTCACCCAACCCACTACGGCAGAATTTGTCCGGTTGAGACTCCAGAAGGTCAAAATATTGGTCTTATCAATACGCTTTCAACCTATGCAAAAGTGAATGATCTTGGCTTTGTTGAAGCTCCTTACAAAAAAGTTATAGATGGCAAAGTGACTGATGAGATAGTTTATTTAACCGCAACTCAAGAAGAGGGCAATGTTATAGCTCCAGCATCAACTAAACTTGATGAAAATGGACACATCGTTGAGGATTTGATTGAGGTTAGAAAAGATGGCGAGATGATGCTTGCGCGTAGAGAAGATGTTACTCTGATTGACCTTTGTTCTGGTATGATAGCTGGTGTTGCGGCTTCACTTATTCCATTCCTAGAGCATGATGATGCTAACCGTGCTCTCATGGGCTCAAACATGCAACGTCAGGCAGTGCCACTACTTCGCTCAACTGCTCCTATTGTTGGAACAGGTATGGAAAGCGTTATCGCAAGAGATGCATGGGAAAGCGTAAAAGCAAAACGTAGTGGTGTGGTTGAAAAGGTTGATAATAAAAATATATTCATTTTAGGCGAAGACGAAGCTGGTCCATATATCGATCATTACTCTTTGGAGAAAAACTTAAGAACAAACCAAAATACGACTTTTTCTCAACATTCGATAGTTAAAAAAGGTGATGAGATCGTTGCTGGTCAAATAATTGCTGACGGTCCAAGCATGGAAAAAGGCGAGCTAGCTATCGGTAAAAACGCACTAATCGCGTTTATGCCTTGGAATGGCTACAACTACGAGGATGCGATCGTTATTAGTGAAAAAATGATACGTGAAGACGCCTTTACGAGCGTTCATATCTATGAAAAAGAGATCGAGGCTCGTGAGCTAAAAGATGGTGTTGAAGAGATAACAAAAGATATACCAAACGTCAAAGAAGAGGAGCTTATGCATCTTGATGAAAGCGGTATCGTTAAAATTGGTACAGAGATCAAGCCTGGCATGATCCTTGTTGGCAAAGTATCTCCAAAAGGCGAGGTTAAACCAACTCCAGAAGAAAGACTTTTGCGTGCAATCTTTGGCGAAAAAGCTGGCCACGTTGTAAATAAATCGCTCTATGCTTCAGCTTCGATGGAAGGCGTTGTTGTTGATGTTAAAATTTTTACCAAAAAAGGTTATGAAAAAGATAGCAGAACAAACAAGGCTTACGAAGAAGAGAAAACTCTTTTAGAAAAAGAACATCATGATAGACTACTTATGCTAGACCGCGAAGAGATGCTAAAAGTTACAGCACTTCTTTCTAAAAATCCACTAGCAAGCGATCAAGAGGTAAATAAAAAAGAGTATAAGAAGGGCTCAAAGATCAATAAGGCTGATCTTGAAAATATAAATAGGTTTACTCTAAATGCTATCGTTAAAAGCTTTTCAAAAGATATCCAAAAGAAATATGACGAGCTAAAAAATTACTTCCAAAACGAAAAGAAAAAGCTCAAAGAAGAGCACGATGCTAAAATAGAAATTTTAGAAAAAGATGACATTTTACCAAGCGGTGTTGTAAAACTTGTAAAAGTTTACATAGCTACAAAACGCAAACTAAAAGTCGGCGATAAAATGGCTGGACGTCACGGAAACAAAGGTATCGTTTCAAATATAGTAAGAGAAGTCGACATGCCGTATCTTCCAAGTGGTCAGATCGTAGACATTGTGCTAAACCCACTTGGTGTTCCAAGCCGTATGAATATCGGTCAAATTTTAGAGAGCCACCTTGGTCTTGTTGGCTACCGCTTAGGTGAGCAGATCAATGAAATTTTTGAAACTAAAAAAGGCGAGTGGATAAAAGAGCTAAGAGCTAAGATGATAGAGATAGCAGGTGTTGCTAAGCTAATGGACGCTAAAAAAGCTCTTGGTAAGATGAGCGATGAGAAGCTTCTTGAATATGCAAAAGATTGGAGTAATGGCGTAAGATTTGCAACTCCGATTTTTGAAGGCGTTAAGGCTGACGAATTTGCAAAACTATTTGAGATGGCAAAGATAGATAGCGACGGCAAAACTGAGCTATACGATGGACGCACAGGCTCAAAGATAAGAGAACGCGTTAATGTTGGTTGTATGTATATGCTAAAACTTCACCACTTGGTTGATGAGAAAGTTCACGCAAGAAGTACTGGACCATACAGTCTTGTTACGCAGCAACCTGTCGGTGGTAAGGCACTATTTGGTGGTCAAAGGTTTGGTGAGATGGAGGTTTGGGCACTTGAGGCTTATGGTGCTGCTCATACACTAAGAGAGATGCTAACTGTAAAATCAGACGATGTTGAGGGAAGACTTTCTGCTTACAAAGCTTTAACAAGAGGTGAAAACGTTCCTGAGACTGGTATCCCTGAGACGTTCTTTGTTCTAACAAACGAGCTAAAATCACTAGCTCTTGATGTGGAAGTATATGATGAGGATGAGACAAATGAAACTAACTAATTTAAAACCAGTTGAGATAAAAGAAGAGCATAGGCCTCGTGATTTTGAAGCTTTTCAACTTCGTTTAGCAAGTCCTGAGAAGATAAAATCTTGGAGTTATGGCGAGGTTAAAAAGCCAGAAACTATCAATTACCGCACGCTTAAACCTGAGCGTGACGGCTTGTTTTGTGCGAAAATTTTTGGACCGATCCGTGACTATGAGTGCCTTTGTGGTAAATATAAAAAGATGCGATATAAAGGCATCAAATGTGAAAAGTGCGGTGTTGAAGTAACGACATCTAAAGTTCGTCGCTCTCGCATGGGTCACATCGAGCTTGTAACTCCAGTGGCTCACATCTGGTATGTAAATTTCTTGCCAAGCCGTATCGGTGCACTTCTTGGTATTAAGATGAAAGATCTTGAGCGCGTACTTTACTATGAGGCATACATTGTTGATAATGCTGGCGAGGCTTATTACGACAATGAAAATTCTAAAAAAGTTGAAAAATACGACGTTTTAAACGAGGAGCAATATCAAAGCCTAGCTTCAAGATATGAGGATACTGGCTTTACAGCTAGAATGGGTGGCGAAGTTATCTATGATATGCTAGCTGAGCTTGATTTGATGCAAATCCTAAATCAACTAAAAGAAGAGATGGAGTCTACAAATTCTGAGGCTAAGAAAAAGACTATCGTAAAACGCCTAAAAGTTATCGAGAGCTTTTTAAATTCAGGTAACCGCCCAGAGTGGATGATGATAACAAATTTACCAGTTCTTCCACCTGATCTTAGACCGCTAGTCAGCCTTGATGGTGGTAAATTTGCTGTTTCAGACGTAAACGACTTATATCGCCGTGTAATAAATAGAAATAGCCGTCTAAAACGTCTACTTGAACTTGACGCACCTGAGATCATTATCAGAAATGAAAAGAGAATGCTTCAAGAAGCAGTTGATGCGCTATTTGACAATGGCCGCAGAGCAAATGCAGTAAAAGGCGCAAACAAACGTCCACTAAAATCACTAAGTGAGATCATCAAAGGTAAGCAAGGTCGCTTCCGCCAGAATTTGCTAGGTAAGCGTGTTGACTTCTCTGGACGTTCTGTTATCGTTGTTGGTCCAAAACTAAAGATGGATCAGTGCGGTCTTCCAAAGAAGATGGCCCTTGAGCTATTTAAGCCACATTTGCTTGCTCGCCTTGAAGAAAAAGGATATGCGACGACTGTTAAACAAGCTAAAAAGATGATAGAAGATAAGACAAATGAGGTTTGGGAGTGCTTAGAGGAGGTCGTTAAAGACTATCCAGTTATGCTAAACCGTGCTCCGACACTTCACAAGCTTTCTATCCAAGCGTTTCACCCAGTGCTTGTTGAGGGCAAGGCTATCCAACTTCACCCACTAGTTTGTGCGGCGTTCAATGCAGACTTTGACGGTGACCAAATGGCTGTTCACGTGCCACTATCTCAAGAGGCTATCGCTGAGTGCAAAATTTTAATGCTTAGCTCAATGAACATCTTGCTTCCTGCAAGTGGTAAGGCTATTACAGTTCCTTCACAAGACATGGTTTTAGGAATTTACTACCTAAGCTTGGAGAGAAATGAAGAAAAAGGTGCAAATAAAATTTTCTCAAGCGTCGATGAAGTTATGATCGCTGAAGAGGCTAATACACTTGGCCTTCACGCTAAAATCAAAACAATGGTTGATAACAAGATCATCTTTACGACTGCTGGTCGCTTGATTTTAAGAGCTATACTTCCTGATTTTGTTCCTGAAAATATGTGGAATAAGATTATGAAGAAAAAAGATATCGCAAATTTGGTTGATTATGTTTATAGAAATGGTGGCCTTGAAGTAACGGCCGATTTTCTTGATAAGCTTAAAAATTTAGGCTTTAGATATGCTACAAAAGCGGGAATTTCTATCTCTATCGCAGATATCATAGTGCCAGATAGCAAGCAAAAATATATCGACGAAGCTAAGAAAAAAGTTCGTGAAATTCAAAAGCAATATGGCGCTGGTCTTTTAACAGACAGTGAGAGATACAACAAGATCATCGATATCTGGACAGATACAAACAACAGTGTTGCAAGCGAGATGATGAAGCTTATCCAAAATGATAAAGGCGGATTTAACTCAATTTATATGATGGCAGACTCAGGTGCGAGAGGTAGTGCAGCACAAATTCGCCAGCTAGCTGGTATGCGTGGTCTTATGGCAAAACCTGATGGCTCAATTATTGAAACACCGATTATTTCAAATTTCCGTGAAGGTCTAAATATAATGGAGTACTTTAACTCTACCCACGGAGCTAGAAAAGGTCTTGCGGATACCGCGCTAAAAACCGCTAACGCCGGTTACTTAACAAGAAAACTAATCGACGTTGCTCAAAACGTTAAAGTAACAATGCACGACTGCGGTACGCACGAGGGTGTTGAAATCACAGATATTACAGAGAGTGGAGAGCTAATAGAAAGCCTTGAAGAAAGAGTATTAGGCCGTGTTTTAGCAGATGATGTGATCGATCCTATAACAAATGAAATTTTATTTAGCGAAGGTACGCTACTTGATGAAGAAAAAGCTAGAGCTATAACTGAGGCTGGTATAAAATCAGTGAGCATCAGAACGCCTATCACGTGCAAGGCACCAAAAGGCGTTTGTGCAAAATGCTACGGCTTAAACTTGGGTGAGGGCAAACTTGTAAAACCAGGTGAAGCAGTTGGTATTATCTCAGCTCAGTCTATCGGCGAGCCAGGTACACAGCTAACGCTAAGAACATTCCACATCGGTGGTACGGCTTCTACTGAGCAACAAGATCGTCAAGTAATCGCCCAAAAAGAGGGCTTTATTAGATATTACAACCTTAGCACATACGAAAATAACGGCAAAAAGATTGTTGCGAACAGAAGAAGTGCTGCCGTGCTACTAGTAGAGCCAAAGATAAAATCAACAATCGATGGCAAAATAGAGATCGAATATGCCCACGAAGATGTAAATATCATAATAAAAGGTAAAAAAGAAGAGGTTAAATATACAATTAGAAGAAACGATCTTGCTAAGCCAAATGAATTAGCTGGTGTTAGCGGAAAGATCGAAGGAAAGATGTATATACCTTATGTAAGTGGCGATAAGGTAAAAGAGAATGAAAGTATCGTTGAGATCATAAAAGAGGGTTGGAATATCCCAAATCGTATCCCATACGCTAGTGAACTTAAAATTTCAGACGGAGATCCTGTAACTCGTAAAATTTTAGCCGACGCAAATGGTGTGGTTAAATTTTTCATATTAAAAGGTGATTATCTTGATAGGGTTAAAGATATCAAAAAAGGTCACAAAGTAACTGAAAAAGGTTTCTTTGTAGTTGTTTCTGATAAAGATGGACGTGAGGCGGTTCGCCATTATATCCCAAGAAATTCTATCATTCAAGTTTCTGATAATGATGCAGTTGAGAGAGCGACAGTAGTCTCATTGCCTGAAAAAGATGACAAGTTGATTATTGCTGAGTGGGATCCATACTCAACTCCAACTATTGCTGAAGAAGCCGGTGTGGTTAGTTTTGAGGATATTGAGCCAGGATACAGCGCTACTGAGCAAGCAGATGAGGCGACTGGACAAAGACGTCTTGTTATCAACGAGTATTTGCCAAGCGGTGTAAAACCTGCGATTATTATCGCTACTAAAAAAGGAAATTTAATCAAGTATCCGCTTGATCCAAAAACTGCGATCTTTGTCTCAAGTGGTGATGAAGTAGCTCAGGCTGATATTTTGGCCAAGACCCCAAAAGCTGTTGCTAAGTCAAAAGATATTACTGGCGGTCTTCCAAGAGTTAGTGAGCTATTTGAAGCAAGACGCCCTAAAAATACAGCTATCGTTGCAGAGATCGACGGCGTTGTTAGATTTGACAAGCCACTTCGCTCAAAAGAGCGCATTATCATCCAAGCAGAAGATGGCACGACAGCTGAGTACTTGATCGAAAAGAGCCGCCAGATCCAAGTAAGAGACGGCGAATTTGTTCATGCTGGTGAAAAACTAACAGACGGACTTATCTCAAGCCACGATATCTTAAGAATTCTTGGTGAAAAGGCACTTCACTACTATTTGATCAGCGAAATTCAGCAAGTTTATCGTCGCCAAGGTGTTGCGATCGCAGATAAACATATCGAGATCATCGTCTCTCAAATGCTTCGCCAAGTTAAAATCGTTGATAGCGGAAATACAAATTTCATCGTTGGCGATATGGTATCAAGAAATAAATTTAAAGAAGAGAACGAGCGCATCATGAACATGGGTGGCGAGCCAGCTATCGCTGAACCGATCCTCCTTGGCGTTACAAGAGCAGCTATCGGAAGTGATAGCGTGATCTCTGCTGCATCGTTCCAAGAGACAACTAAAGTCTTAACAGAAGCATCGATTGCTGCTAAATTTGACTATCTTGAGGATCTAAAAGAGAATGTCATCCTTGGACGTATGATCCCAGTTGGAACTGGTTTTTATAAAGATAAAAAGATAAAGATCAAAGAAAACTAATATATTAAGCCCCTATTTTTGGGGCTTAACCTCTTTATAGAATTAAATCAATTAAAAATTTATAAGCTATTAACTATCACCTAATAAAATCCTTATATTTGAAAACATATCATGGAGAATTTATGAAAAACGTTGATCTTGGACTTTTATTTATACGTTTAGGACTTGGTATCTGTCTTTTTATGCATGGTTTTGGTAAAATTTTACATGGACTTAGTATGGTAAAAGGTATATTAGTAAGTGCTGGTTTGCCTGGATTTTTGGTATATTTTTCTTACCTTGGAGAGGTCTTAGCACCCATTATGCTAATTATTGGTTTTTATTCAAGAGTAGGCGCTATCCTAGTTTTAGGTACTAGTATTACTATTTTATACTCGTACTATGGATTTGCAAATTTATTTGCATTAAATGAGGTTAATGGCTTTAAATCGGAACTTATCTATCTTTATATTGCTATTTCACTTTGTATTCTTTTGATAGGTAGTGGCAAATATGCTGTCAAACAAGACTAATACAAAATAAAGACGGCAGAGTTTTTATAAAATCAAGAATTAGATGAGTAAGTCTAACTTATTAACCGTTATTTAAGTTTATTTTAAATAAAATTAGGTCTTTTTAATAAATTTAGTTGAAAGGAATTATTGTGCCAACCATAAATCAATTGGTCAGAAAAGAACGCAAGAAAGTGACTGTTAAGTCAAAATCTCCAGCGTTAAAAGAGTGCCCTCAAAGAAGAGGAGTTTGCACTAGGGTTTATACTACAACTCCTAAAAAACCAAACTCAGCTTTGAGGAAAGTTGCCAAAGTCAGGCTAACAAGTGGTTTTGAAGTCATCAGCTATATCGGTGGTGAAGGTCACAACCTACAAGAACACAGTATCGTTTTAGTTCGCGGCGGTAGGGTTAAAGACTTACCAGGTGTTAAATATCACATCGTTCGTGGTGCACTTGATACTGCTGGTGTTGCAAAAAGAACAGTTTCTCGTTCTAAATATGGTGCGAAACGCCCTAAAGCTGGTGCTGCAGCTGCAACAAAAAAGTAAAAATTTAGGTTCGCAGACGTTGCTAAAATTTGCAAACGTTTGAGTAAAATTTCATAAAAATTTGAAGGAAAGATCAAAATGAGAAGAAGAAAAGCCCCTGTAAGGGAAGTCTTACCTGATCCGATTTACGGAAATAAAATAATCACTAAATTTATTAATTCTCTTATGTATGATGGCAAAAAAAGCGTCGCTACTGAGATAATGTATGGTGCTATTAAAGCCATAGAAAAGAAAAATGCTGAGGTTAAAGGCATCGACGTTTTTAACGATGCTATTGAAAATGTAAAACCTATTTTAGAAGTTAAATCACGCCGTGTTGGTGGTGCCACTTATCAAGTACCAGTTGAGGTTCGCCCAGCTCGCCAACAAGCTCTTGCTATTCGCTGGCTTATAACTTACGCTAGAAAGAGAAGCGAAAGAACTATGATAGATAAACTAGCGAATGAGCTCTTAGATGCGGCAAACTCAAAAGGTGCATCTTTCAAGAAGAAGGAAGATACTTACAAGATGGCAGAGGCTAATAAAGCATTTGCTCACTACCGCTGGTAAGAAAGAATTAGTATGGCAGAGAGAAAAACGCCTTTACATAAGGTAAGAAATATCGGTATTGCGGCTCACATTGATGCTGGAAAGACAACTACTAGTGAGAGAATTTTATTTTTTACTGGCATGAGCCATAAAATAGGTGAGGTTCATGATGGTGCTGCTACCATGGACTGGATGGAACAAGAAAAAGAGCGTGGTATTACTATTACTTCAGCTGCAACTACGGCATTTTGGAAGGGTTATCAAATAAACCTAATCGACACTCCGGGACACGTTGACTTTACTATCGAAGTTGAGCGTTCTATGCGTGTTCTTGACGGTGCTGTTTCAGTATTTTGTTCTGTTGGAGGTGTTCAACCACAATCAGAAACTGTTTGGAGACAAGCAAATAAATATCACGTACCAAGAATTGTTTTTGTTAATAAAATGGACAGAATTGGTGCAAATTTCTTTAGAGTTGAAGAGCAGATCAGGGAAAGACTAAAAGCAAACCCAATTCCTATTCAAATTCCTATAGGTGCCGAGGATAACTTTAGAGGTGTGGTTGACCTTGTAAGAATGAAAGCTTATGTTTGGAATGATGAGAAAAAACCAACTGACTATGTTGAAGAAGAAATTCCAGCTGAAGTTAAAGAAAAAGCAGAGGAATACCGTGCAAAACTAATCGAAGCAGTTTCAGAGACAGATGATAGCTTGATGGAGAAATTTTTTGCTGGTGAAGAGCTAAGTGAAGAAGAGATCAAAAAAGGCATAAAAGCAGGCTGCTTGAGAATGACTATCACGCCTATGCTTTGCGGAACTGCGTTTAAGAACAAAGGTATCCAACCTCTACTTGATGCTGTTGTTGATTATTTACCAGCTCCAGATGAGATCGCAGCAATAAATGGTGTTTATGAAGATGGCGCTGAAGTAACTGTTGAAAGTACAGATGATGGCGAATTTGCCGCTCTTGCGTTTAAGATTATGACTGACCCATTTGTTGGACAGCTAACATTTATCCGTGTTTATAGAGGAAGCCTTGAAAGTGGTAGCTATGCTTACAACACAGTTCAAGACTGCAAAGAGAGAATCGGTCGTTTGCTAAAAATGCACTCAAATAAACGTGAAGAGATTACTGAGCTTTTTGCTGGTGAGATCGGCGCTGTTGTTGGTCTAAAAAATACTCTAACAGGCGATACTCTAGCAAGTGAAAAAGATAAAGTTATCCTTGAAAGAATGGACTTCCCAGAGCCAGTTATTAGTGTTGCAGTTGAACCAAAAACAAAAGCAGATCAAGAAAAAATGGCGATCGCTCTTCAAAAACTAGCTCAAGAAGATCCAAGCTTTAGAGTTAGCACTGATGAAGAGAGTGGTCAAACTATTATTAGCGGTATGGGTGAGCTTCACTTGGAGATCATAGTTGATCGTATGCTTCGTGAATTTAAAGTTGATGCTGAAGTTGGTCAACCACAAGTTGCTTATCGCGAAACTATTCGTAAGACGGTTGAGCAGGAATATAAGTATGCTAAACAATCAGGCGGTCGTGGTCAATATGGTCACGTATTTTTACGTATTGAGCCGCTCCCAGCTGCTAGTGGATTTGAGTTTGTCAATGATATCAAAGGTGGTGTTGTTCCAAAAGAATATATTCCAGCTGTTGAAAAAGGTTGTAAAGAAGCGCTTCAAAGCGGTGTTCTTGCTGGATATCCAGTTGAAGATGTTAAAGTTACGCTTTTTGATGGTAGCTACCACGAAGTTGACTCATCTGAGATGGCGTTTAAACTTGCTGCTTCAATGGGCTTTAAGGAAGGTGCTAGAAAAGCAGGTGCGGTTATCCTTGAACCTATGATGAAGGTTGAAGTAGAAACTCCAGAAGAGTATATGGGTGATGTTATAGGTGACCTTAATAAACGCCGTGGCCAAGTAAATTCAATGGATGATAGAAATGGTGTGAAGATCATTGCAGCTTATTGTCCATTAGCTCAAATGTTTGGCTATTCAACAGATCTTCGCTCAATGACTCAAGGCCGTGCAACTTATTCAATGGAATTTGATCACTACGAAGAAGTTCCTAAAAATGTAAGTGATGAGATCATTAAAAAGAGAAATGGCTAATTAACCAAAGAAGGGCAGAGTAATCTGTCCTTCAAAAATTATTTATTCTGATAAAATCTATCTACAAAATATATGAATTGTCCTCATAGCTCAGCTGGATAGAGCGTAGAATTCCTAATTCTAAGGCCACAGGTTCGAACCCTGTTGGGGACACCATCCATCATGCAATCATCTTTGTAAAATACAAAGTATCCAAACAAGTATTTTTAAAATATACTAAAATGTGTAATAAGATATAGCAATTTATAAAAATACTCTTATGCTGATCAGTAAATAGAGTAAAAGGAAAAATACAAAGAATAGACTTTTAAAAATAAGATCATAAGTGATATACAAATAAGATAACTAAAATCAAAGAAAAATTTTTATAAAAAATGTGTAATGGTAAGCAGATATATTTTTTATCAATCTAGTCGGTTTATCTATAGATGTATTTGTAGTAGATTTAGTTTTTATTAACACGTTATATTATTAATTTTTATCTAAACTAATAAATTTTATCAACAAAAATTTTTATATATTTAATAATTCGTGCTAATATTTCAAAAATTTATTTAAGGAGAGTAGATGAAAAAAATTTTACTTTTAGGAGCTGTTTGTTGTATGTTGTCAGCTGATGTTAAAACTGTTAATATAAGCCCAGATGAGATCAAAAAATATGATCAGATTATCGATATAAGAACTCCATCTGAGTGGCAAGAGACTGGCGTTATCGCAGGTGCAAAGACTATAACTTTTAATCCAAACGATAAGAGTGCATTTTTAGAGGAGCTTTCAAAGGCAGTTGATATCAAAAAACCTATTGCTCTTGTTTGCAGAAGTGGCAGAAGAAGCACAGCAGCAGCCGCAGCGATAGATAGTTCAGATCTTAAGATAATAAATTTAGATGGAGGCATGAGTAGCTTGATCGAGCAAGGCTACAAAACTACACCCTATAAAAAATAGACAAATTTTATAATTCTATATTTGACTACAAGATAATTTTATTTTGTAGTCAAATTTTATATCAAGTAATAAAATTTATTATTTGATTAACTACCGATTAACTCTAACTATATATAATTTCATCATATTTATAATAAAAAAGGAGACAAAATGTCAAAAGTTATTTTACAGTTAAATGTTATTCAGGCTGATGCAAATGCACTTTATATTAAATTTCACGACCTTCACTGGAATGTAAAAGGTATTCAATTTTTTAGCGTTCATGAATACACAGAAAAAGCTTATGAAGATATGAGTGAGATATTTGACGATGCAGCTGAGAGAGCTCTTATGCTTGGTGGCAGACCTATCGTCAAGGCTGAGGAGCTAGCAAAAGTTACTCATATCAAACACGAGCCAAAAGAAATTTACACTCCAACTGAGGTTTTAGAGATTGTCTTGGCTGATTATAAACACCTTTTGGGTGAGTTTAAAAAGCTTGACGAGCTTGCAGAAGGCGATACAACAACTCAAATGTATGCACAAGATCAAATCGCAAAATTTGAAAAAGCGATCTGGATGCTAAACGCAACGCTTAGCAAATAACTACTAGCGGGAGTTTTCCCGCTCTATCTAAATAAATTCTACTTTTTGGCGATATTGATTTTATAAAATTTAAGGAGCCAAAATGAAGATTTCTCAAATCGCAAACTCATATAATAGTTCAAGTCTAAAAGAAAATGTAAAATCAGAAATTTCACTTCATAAAGATGAAAAGGATATCTCTAAAAAAGAGTCTGAAATTACAAATTTAACAGCCAAAGATATTTCAAATAGCTACTTTTTGCAGTATCAAAAAGAGATCGTTAAAAGCAGTAGTTCAAATTTATTAGCCCAAGGTGGCTTAAGCTTTAATGCGCCTAAAAATTTATCAGAAATTTTATCAGGACTTGATCTTGTAAGTATCGGCTATAACGGTAAATCTTTAAACGAGCTAAGTAGTGACGAGGCAAATGATCTTATTAGCGAGAATGGATTTTTTGGTATCACAAATACGGTTGATAGGATAGCTAGCTTTGTGTTAAATGGTGCAGGTGATGACATAGAAAAACTAAAAGCTGGTAGAGAGGGTGTGGCAAAGGGTTTTGAGGATGCGAAGAAAATTTGGGGAGGCGAGCTTCCTGAAATTTCACAAAAAACTATCGAAAAGACTCTTGAGACACTTGATAAAAAGATCGCTGAGCTTGGCGGTAACGTTTTAAATGTTTCAGCTTAACTATATTTAGGCAGGCTCGCCTAAGATAAATTTGTATGATCGTGTATATAAATTTAGATACGAGCCTTTAATTTTCCGCAAAATTTATTTAATCTTAAAAGTTATACTTCGCCGTTTTACACTAAGGAGAAGAGATGAAAGCTAAAATTTTACTTCCACTGGCAACTGCTATCATGTTTTTGGGTTGCTCATTTTTTGAAGACAATCCACCAGTGCGAAAACAGCCAAGACAGGTCATGCAAAATGCACCAGCAAAAAGCTCGATCAAAGGTTTTATAAAAGAGGTTACTTATAAAGATTCAAAATACTGCTATGAAATAGTGGCGAGCGATACAAAAAACCACAAACTTAATAAAGCAAATTTTTGTGCAAATAGATACTATTATGATAAAGGTGACTTGGTCTATGCGACCTTTTATGCAGATAAACTTATAGATATGTTGCTTATAAAAGAGGGTGGCTCTAGTGGCTTATATAATGGTATAAAAAAGCCGCAAAATGAAGTGGTTATTAAAAGAAAAAATGTAAAAACAAATATCGAAGTGCCAAAAGAGGAAAAAATTTCTTTTTAATTACCGTTGATTTACTGCTTGCTTATATAATTTCAACAGCAATCAAAACTAGAACTCCTTTTAAGGGGCAAAGCAATAGCCCCTTTTTCTTTTTACTCATTTTAATTTTTATCCTTAGTCTGTTTAAAATTATCAACTTTTATCTATTCTTGATTAATTACGGTAAACGATCGGTAACTGAAATTAAAAATTTTAAGCTTCATATTAAATTTTATTGATTATAATCGTCAGCACAAAAACCTTAAAAGGAGAAAAAATGAAACTAACAAAAATTAGTTTAGCCGCTTTGGTTGCTTTAGGTGCGTTTTCAAGCGTAGCAAGTGCTACTCCACTTGAAGAAGCTATAAAAAATGTAGATCTTTCAGGATTTGCAAGATATAGATATACAAATACTAGAGATAAAAGTGCTGATGCTTCAGCAACTCCTTCAGAAAATAGAAGTGATGCAAAACACAACTTTAAAATGATCACAAATTTTAAGGCTGCCATCGATGATAATTTCTTTGGTGTTGTTGGTCTAAGATATAATGCAAATGACGGTTCAGGCGATAATGCTAAAGCTGGAACAGATAAAACAAATACAACTGATTCATTTAAAGTTTATCAATTTTATCTAGGCTACAAAGTAGGTGCTACTACTATAACAGCTGGTAAACAAGTTATAGGTTCATACTTTACTGATGATGCTGTCGGTACTGGTGTAAGAGTAGTAAATGAAGATATCGAAGGTCTTACTCTAACAGCTTTAGCTTTTGATGCGATTGAGGGTAATAATATTGAGAGCGATGGTGATCTATATGATGCTATAGGTAAAGATAAAGATAAAGGAATAAATAAATACGACGTTGGTAATCTATATGCAGCTGGTATCGCTGGCTCATATGATCCTATCAATTTCCAACTATGGTATGCTAGCCTAACAAATCTAGCTGATCTACTTGCAGCTGACGTTTCAGCAAATTTTGCTATTAATGATGATGTTAGTTTAGGTGGTAGAGTTAACTATATAAATACTACTGTAGATAAAAGTGCAAAAGCACATCTTTATAAAGATATAGATGAATCTAATGGCGTTGCAAACTATAATGATGGTAACTTCTATGCTGGCGAACTTACAGCTTCATTATTTGGCTTTGATTTGAGAGCTGGTTATATGGGTTGGAAAGTTGATAATAAAGGTGTAACATCATTTGCTCTTGAAGATAAAGGTAGTCTAATAGATGTTGGTGAGCTTACACTTGATCCAACTTGGGCTGATGGAAAAGCAAACCTAGTATATGGAACAGCTGGATATACATTTGATAAATTTACAGTTGGTGTTGATTACATAAAAGGCCACATTAAACACGCTGCAGCTCCTGACAAAAATGGCAAAGAAAAAGTTGAAGAGGTTACTCCAAGATTTGCATATGAATATAGCAAAAAGCTAACATTTAGCTCATACTATGCATTCAAAACTTCAAAATTTGCTGATGAGGCTAAAAACAAAGAAGATCAATTCAGATTTGAGGCTAAATACTCATTCTAATCGTAGCTCATTAATCAACTTATGATATAATCCCGGGTCGGAGCAATCTGATCCGGGATTTTTAAATTTAGAGCAAAATTTCAAGGAAAATTATGAAAAATATTAAAATTTCTTTTTTGGCGTGTTTTTTGGTGGCAAATGCCTTTGCAGCTTCGCAAGTTTACTATATAGAAGCTCGTGGTGAGTTTGGTAAAGAACTTGTAGAAATGGCAAAAAAGCAGGCCAATGATAGAAATGAAAAAGTAAATGTCTATGTTGATGAAGATCCAAGACGTTATAAAGATAATAGAATTTTAAAATTAGGCGTTGATAGAAAGGGCAGATATAGTGTTTCTTTGGGTAAGGAGCTTTATGAAAAGCAATGTGCTAGCTGTCATGGCGAGAATGCTGATAAAAGGCCATTTGGTTCAATGCCTCTAAAAAATATGGATGCTAAAGATATTGAAGATAGTATCATCTCTTATAGAAGTGACTCAAGTTTTGGTGGAAGCGGTAAAAATGTAATGCAAAACCAAGCCAAAATTCTTTCAAATAATGATCTTGGCGCGATTATCGCCTATCTAAAAGGCAAAGATGCATTTGCTGAACAAGACACAAATGAAAATAAACCGGTCTCTACTCAAACAAAGCAAGGTAGTTATTTAAGATAAGTTTCGCTTTGGTAGCTTTGTCATATTATAAACAAAAGGAAACAGATGTTAAATCCAAAATCATTATTTTTAAGTATGGGCTCAGCTATCGTTTTGATGATAATCTTTGCCATAGCTAGTGGAGCCGCTACGATAATAGAAAGTAAAACTAGCACAGAAGCTGCATGGTACTATGTTTATGGTGCCAGCTGGTTTGCGCTCATTCAACTACTTCTTGGTATAAATTTGACCTATAATATCTTTAGATATAACTTAATAGATCCCAAAAAACTCCCTTCGCTTACCTTTCACCTTGGTTTTATCGTTATCTTAATCGGTGCTGGAATAACAAGATATCTTGGCTTTGAGGCTGATATGCATATAAGAGAAAAAACTCAGTCAAATATCGTTACGACAAAAATATCCTATTTAAATTTAACCGCATTAAACGATAATGGAGAAGAGATAAACGCTGCTTTGCCACTAGGACTTTCTGATGCAAAAAAAGGTTTTGATCTAAAGCTAAAAATAGCAGATAATGAAGCTAATTTAAAATTTAAAGAATTTGTGCCAAATGCAAGTTATAAGTTTGTGGATGATAAAAACGGGCAACCAGTAGTGGAATTTGTGGTTTCAAACGAGAGTGAAAGTGAAGAAATCTTCTTGTTAGAAGAAGAGGAAGCAAGAGTTGCAGATATTAGTTTTATCTTTAATGCTAAGCCAGACGAGAGTAAAAAATATGTACTTTTTAAATTAGTGGACGGAAATTTCACAGTTACTTCAAATACCGATCTTTCAAAATTTACAATGAGTGATAGCTCAAAAACTGAGTTAAAAGCTGGTAGTGTAAATGATTTTGGCATAGGCAGTCTTTATACTATTTCAAATATAAATTTTGCTCCAAGATTAGTTTCTGCTTATGCCTCAAGGAAGCTAGTTAGTACAAAAGATAGCGAATTTAACGCCTTGATAGCTGAATTAAATTATAAAGGCGAGAGTAAAGAGATGCATATTTTTTATAACCTAACAGAGCCTTCACGCTTGGCTGTGGCTGGACAAAAATTTAACGCTTCATGGGGCGCACAGCAAGTTAAACTTCCGTTTAGCTTATACTTAAAAGACTTTGAACTTAAAAGATATCCTGGTTCAAATTCGCCTATGAGCTATTCAAGTGAAGTTATTGTAAAAGATGATACAAATATGTCGGGGCTTGACTATAAAATTTATATGAATCATGTGCTTGACTATGATGGTTATAGATTTTTTCAAAGTTCATACGATACAGATGAAAAAGGAACGATTCTCTCTGTCAATAAAGATCCAGGTAAGATACCAACTTATATCGGGTACTTTTTACTTGGGCTTGGCTTTGTGTTAAATGTTGTAAATCCTGGTAGTCGTTTTAGAAAGCTAGCTAAGTTAATCGATAATGAATCAACAAAAGGCGGTAAAAAGGTTATTGCTATCATTGCCATTATGCTTTTAAGTTTAAATTCTAGCTCATTAAAGGCTGAAGACTTTTTGCCTAATATCAGCAAAGAGCACACACAAAAGCTTTCTAGACTTATTGTGCAAAGCTCAGATGGTAGAATGAAGCCATTTGATACTCTTAGCAAAGAAATTTTAAATAAAATACATAGAAGTGAGAACATAAATAGCCTAAACTCAAATCAAGCAATGCTTTCAATAATGGTAACACCTGATTTTTGGCGAAGTGAAAAAATTATCTCACTTGGGCAAAGTAAAGAGCTAAAAAAAGAGCTTGGCATAGATGAAAATGCAAAGTATGCAAGTTTTAATGACTTTTTTAGAGCCACAAAAGATGGCGGAAGTGAATATAAACTCACAAAATTTGCCGAAATTGCTAATCGTAAGCACCCTGGATCACGCAATACATTTGATAAAGATGTGATAAAGATCGACGAGAGATTGAATGTTTTTTATATGATATTTATTGGTGAAATTTTTAAAATTTTTCCAAAACAAGATGACCCATCAAACTCTTGGTATTCGCCTGCTAGTGCAATGATGTACTTTCCGCCTAAGGAGGCCGATCTAGTCATTAATATGATGAGAGAGTATTTTGCAGCAGTTGATGCAGCAACAAAAGATAGTGATTGGAACAAGGCTGATGCTGCACTTGATAAAATTTCAGCCTATCAGCAAAAGTACGGCTCTGCTGTAATGCCAAGTGAAGAAAAGATAAATATAGAAATTTTGTTTAATAAAATTCAAATTTTTGAGCGATTGACACCGGTTTATCTTTTGGCTGGCCTTGCGCTTTTATTTTTTGTTTTTGTCAAAATGCTAGCTCCAAAAGTTCAGATAAATGGCATTGTAAGAGTTGTATACATTATAAATTTACTAGCTTTTCTTGCTCATACTGTCGGACTTGGGCTTCGTTGGTACATTGCTGAGCATGCGCCTTGGAGTAACGCTTATGAATCGATGGTCTATATCGCTTGGGCTCTAGGATTTTCTGGTATCGTCTTTGCAAAACGTAGCCCTATCGCTCTTGCTCTTACGTCTATATTGGCTGGTGTTACATTATTTGTTGCGCACCTTAGCTGGATGGATCCACAGATCACTACACTTGTGCCAGTGCTTCAAAGCTACTGGCTAACAATACACGTTTCTGTCATTACTGCAAGTTATGGATTTTTAGGGCTTTGCGCGTTACTTGGTGGCTTTACACTATTGCTTATCATTTTACAAAATAAGAAAAAGCCAAATCCAGAAATTTCTCGCAATATCCTCGAAGCTACCCGTATAAATGAGATGGCTATGATACTAGGACTTAGCTTGCTTACTCTTGGAAATTTCCTGGGCGGTGTTTGGGCGAACGAGAGTTGGGGTAGATATTGGGGCTGGGATAGTAAGGAGACTTGGGCGCTAGTTTCGATACTTGTTTATGCCGCAGTTCTTCATATAAGATTTATCCCAAAACTAAACAACCAGTATGCATTTGCAGTGGCTTCGTTCTTTGCCTATTGGTCGATTATTATGACTTATTTTGGTGTAAATTTTTATTTAGCTGGCATGCACTCGTATGCAGCTGGCGATCCATTACCAGTGCCTGATTTTGTCTGGATTAGTATCATGATAATGGTGCTTATGAGTGTTTTAGCATTTACAAAGCGATCACTTTGCTCAAGGCTTTAGATGCTAATAAAAGGCCTAATAGTTTTCTTTATTGTATTGCTTTTAATCGCAATTTGTGCGTTAATCTATTTACTTTTAAGAAATAGAGATTATAGCGCCGAAATAAAGGACCTTGCATTAGAAAAAGAAGAGATAACGATTGAAAAGCTTGAAAAGCTTGCTGGTGATAATAGCCTAAGTAAAAACGAGCTTTTCGAACTTATTCAAATCTTTGTAGGAAATTTTAGTATACCAGCCAAAAATAACCAAATCATGCCAAAAGAAGCAAATAACTATATAAATTTCATAATTTTAATCTGCTCTCATAAAAATTCTGATGCAAAGCTCATTAGTTTTTTAGACAAAGAGGCTAAAAAGAAAAATCCAAGCTACATTGTTGAAATAGAAGAGAGTGAGAAAATTGGCATAGAAAATCGTAAAAATCGTAGATAAATTTATTCAAAAAAGTGTAGTTAAAATATCTTAAAATTAAATTTGGTATAAAAATGAGTTCTTATGATTTTGATTCTATGTACGTGATATTTCTTATTTTATTTTCAATCGTATTGCCTATATTTTCGATAATCCCTGCAGGTAGATATAATATAAAGGTTTATACGAGTAAATTTGATCTAATTGGACTTCATCTAATTTTTCCAATTATTATATTGCCTGCTTTGGTAGGTACTTTTATTTTAGTTTGTAGCTTTTTAAATATTTCAGATTATGCTGGTTTAGGCTTTATATTCTATGCTTTTTTGATTCTAATGATAGCTTATATAATTTATGGTTTTTATGTTTGCATCAAATATAACTACGGCTTTTTTCATTGCATTGTAGCGCTTTTTTTAAGATTTAATTATGTTACCCCGCTTATTTATCTGCTCTTTTTAGGCGGAAAAAACTACAAAGATGACAAAGAGATAACCTCTAAAAATATTAAAGACTTAAATCTTTTCGATCAGTTTAGATTTTCTATTTATAATTTAATTGCTATTAGAAACTAAAAGTATTTTAAGGGCATTAAAGGTTTTGCAATTAGAGAAAATGCCAAAAAGCAAGAGAAATTTTACATTTAGTTTTTGCTTAGTTTTTAGGTCTTTTTTGTTTTTAAAATTTTAGTCCAAAGCAGGTTTTTGTTTTGTCTTGTCGTTTTTAAGTTTATCTTTTTTGGCTTCAAACTCAGCTATTACATTTGCATCAGGAAATAAATATCCATCCTCAACCATCAGATCAACTGCTTTTTTAAACATAGGCAAGGCACTTTGAGCACCAAAGTAGTAGTAAGGTCTTTTAGGATCCCTTGCTAAAACGCCTATTGTGTAGCTATTGCCTCTTGTGTCATTTACAAAGCCAAAAAATGAGCCATTGTAGGTATTGCTGTATCCACCACTACCTGAGGCAATGTGTGCAGTTCCAGTCTTGCCACCTATCTCAAGTCCTGGCGTAAAGGCTTTTAGTCCAGTACCTTTCTCAACCGTTTTTATTAAAATTCTCTTCATTATCTTTGCGGTCTCTTGTGATACAACTTGAGCTGGCTCGGACTTTGGCAAATCGTATCTTTTTCCATTTCTCTCTAAGTATGCAACCATGTGAGGAGTAACTTCAATGCCTTTATTATTAAATGTATTATAGGCTTTTAAAAGCTGCATAAATGTAGCTTGCAATCCGTATCCATAGCTCACAGTTGCCTTATATGTCGATGAGTTTAGCTTTGTAACTGTTGGCATCATACCTACTTGCTCGTAAGGTAGATCTATGCCAGTCTTTCTTGAAAAGCCAAAATTTAAAAGTCCTTGATAAATTTGTGGACCATTTAAACGTTCAACAAGTTGAATCATACCGATGTTTGAGCTATGTACGATTATATCTTCAGCACTCATAAAAGGCTCTGGATGGGTATCTTTAATTATCCTTTTACCAAGTTGATATCGGCCACTATAGGTATTTACAAGCTCAAATGGATTTACTTTCTTCTCCTGAAGTAAGATGGAAAATATAAATGGCTTAAAAACTGAGCCAACTTCATAAGCATATTCACTAACGGTCGAATTTAGAGCGCTATAATCTTGCTTTCTTATGTTTGAAGGATCATATCTTGAGCTAGAGGCTAGAGCTAAAATTTCTCCATTTTTGCTATTCATTATACAGATGACTAGCTCTTTTGCATCTAGAAATTCACGCTTTTCATCTAAAATTTGCTCTAGTTTGGTTTGAAATTTTAATGGTATAGAAAGCACCGCATTGTAGCCATCTACTCTTGTTGCTAAATTCGAGTCACTTGTTAAAATGATATTGTTTCCAATATCACGAGGCCCTAAAATTTTTGCATTTTGTATAGGAGCTAAATAATCTTCATAATATCTCTCAAGACCTTTTACGCCTTTGCTTTTTGTAAGTGTGTCACTTTCGGTTTTGCTCACGTAGCCAATAGCTGGTGTGAGAGCATCTTTTGACATAAATTTACGATTTTGTCCGCTCTCCATTACTCTCATACCCTGAAATGAAGCAAGGCCTGTTTTTGGGTCAAGATATGAAACCAAAATACTCTTGCGATTTAGCTTTCTTGAGAGCTCTTGAAGGTAGGTAGCACCCTTTGCATCAATACTATATGAGAGTGTAACGATACCTTTTGTACCATTTATGATCTTTCTTACTTTGTTTGGATCGTCGCCGCTGTAAAGCGAATATAGCTTGATAAACATCTCTTTTTTATTAGGATCAATATTTCTAGTGTCAAGCATTACTTTGTAGAGTTTTTGACTTGAAGAGATGCTAAAGCCATCTTTTGTGATTATATTACCACGAATTGCTGTGTTTATATCGCTTGTTTGAAGTCTAGGAAGCTTTCGCTCGATACTTGCTCTATAAAATATGACAAGCACAAATATTGAAATTCCAAAAGTAATTAATAAAAAAAGTATGGTTATTTTTGATTTTCTGGAATTCATTAATGACTTAAATTTGTGTTCTAGAAATTTCTTTATAAGCACTTAGTGCTTTGTTGCGAATTTCTAGCATAAGCTTCATGCTAGTCTCTGCTTTACCTATCGCAATAGCAGCTTGGTGAAGATCTTTTACCTCGCCAGTTGCAAGATCAGCTATGGCTTTATCAGCGTTTATTTGGACTTTATTTAGCTCTTTTAAAGAGTCGTTTAAAGCATTTTCGAAGCCACCTTGTTCGCCTGCTTTTGCTATTTTATTTGAATTTTCATTTTTATTTATTTTGTCTAAATTTATACTATTTATCATTATGCTTGTCCTGAAATAAGTGATATTGCACTTTGTGCTATTGTTTTTGCGTTTTGAAAGGCTGCCACGTTTGCTTGATATGCTCTTGTTGCTTCAAGTAGGTCAGACATCTCAATAACCGGATTTATATTTGGAAATGCGACGTAGCCATTTGCATTTGCGTCTGGATGGCTCGGGTCATATTTTAGCTGAAAGTCCTTATCGTCACGCACCACTTTATCTACGATCACGCTAGTTAGAGCAGGGTGAGCGTTTCTTGGTGAGCTTGGGTCGTCGAGTGGATTTTCATACTCGAGTAGACTTTGTGAGCTTTTAAGCTGATCGTTTAAAATTTTATCAAAGTTCATCTCCTTAAAGATGACCTCTTGCCTTCTATAAGGGCCACCTTCAGCTGTTCTTGTGGTTTGAGCATTTGCTATGTTTGAGCTGATGACGTTCATCCTGAAGCGTTGTGCGCTTAGTCCGTATCCGCTAATATCAAAATCATTTAAGTATGACATCATCTCTCCTAGTTCTTAGCACTTGCGTCTATTACGCTTTTAAAGATATTGCCCTGAGCCTTGTAGGCGTTATCAAGAGCGTTTATCATAACTGTATTTTTGCCCATTTCTGTTGTCTCAACATCAAGATCAACTGTGTTTGCGTCATTTCTAGCCATGTGACCATCACGCAAGAAAATTTGAGCTGTGTCGCTTTTTGGAAAATCAACCACAGCCATATGCGCTTCGTTTGTCTTAGCAAGCTGTAGCCTTTTTTGGCTTGAAGTGTTATAAATTTCATTTGCTTTTTCTTTTAAGACATCTTCAAATCTTATATCTCTAGCTTTATAAAATGGTGTATCAACATTTGCAAGATTGCCAGAGATTAGTTTTTGGCGTAGTTCTCTGCCTGCAAGAGCTGATTCAACAAGTGGGCTAGATTTTGATTTATCTAAAACAAACATTTAAAATCCTTATGAAATTTCACATTTTTATAAGCAAACGATGTTCCAAATATAGGGCAAATTTATTTTGTCTCATAAATTTTTGCCAGATCTTCTTTCATTTTTGTGACTTTTATACCACCAAGATAGTATTTTACTCCGTATTGTCCGCTATCTACGTCTGTTAAAATTTGATATTCGCCATTTTTTATCACGACCTTAAAAGGTAGTGCGATCTCGTGTTTGTATTCGATGTCTCTTACGATCTGCTCGGCAAGTCTGTCATTTATCTTTTGATCGTTTGTTATGAAGTAGTAGGCGTTAAATTTTTGCATAAATTCGTGCAAAACATACTCATTTGTGACATTTTCAAAATGAGTTAGTCCAATTAGTGTAAATTTATCTTTGTTTTCAAGCTGATATTTTGTAAGCTCAGCTGCCTCTTTTTGGCAAGGTGGGCAAAATGTACCAAAAATATCGATCATTAAAACTTTATTTTCATCATTTTTGATAGCAAAGCCATGATTTTTTCGAACTAAAGTAAGCTCCTTGCCGCTTACATCTACAAGCTTAACCTCTTCATTTGGACTAAATTCTTTAAAATTTACACTACTGCTCTCATCGTCACCACAGCCAAAAAAAGCAAATAAAGTGATTATTAAAACAAGCAAATTCTTCATCTTATCCCTTAAACATATCTTTTTATGGCAGCTCTTGCCTCTTTGTCTGCCTCGCGTCTTTTTAGAGTCTCGCGCTTGTCGTGTAAATTTTTACCTTTTGCGAGTGCAAGCCTTGCTTTTACGATGTTTTTATCACTCAAATAAAGTGCTAAAACAACTAGTGCTAGTCCATCTTGTGAGACTTGACCGAAAATTTTATCGATCTGCTTTCTATGCATCAAAAGTTTTCTGGCTGCTCGCTCATTTGGACGAAATGCGCTATGTGTAGTCTCAAGATAGCTAATGTGGGCGTTTAATAAAAAAAGCTCACCCTTTATGACACGCACAAAGCTATCTTTTAAATTTGCTCTACCAGCCCTTAGTGCTTTGACTTCGCTACCTTTTAATACAATGCCAGCCTCGAAGGTCTCAAGTATACTAAAGTCGTGCAGAGCTTTCTTGTTTTTTGCTAGATCTTTTATCAAAATTTTACCTTTTAATTTACGCTAAATACGCTACTGCCACTGCCACTTAGAAATTTATCTCTAAACTCATTCATCTGTGGATAGAGGTTAAAACATGGCGCAAAAAGATCGTTTAGCTCCTCGTTTTTATAAATTTCAAGTAGCTTTTTGCTCTTTAAATTTTGCATCTTTTTTGCAGCATTAACGTCTATGTATTGTAAGAAATTGCTTCTAAATTCTTGATAAACCATCGGTGTGGAGCAAAAAACATTTGGTGTGAAAATATTTAAATTTGGCACTTCGTCATCAAATTCTTCTATGATCTCGCCTATGCCGCTTGCATTTGCTGCCTTGTAGCCACTTACGAAAAAAGCTACATCTGCGCCGATTTTAGACGCTATTTGCATCAAATTTTCGCGTTTTATATTTAAATTTAGCTCGTCATTTACCATAAGTAAAAAGGTGGCAGCGTTTGAACTACCTCCACCAAGACCAGCACCAATTGGAATATTTTTGTTGATGATGATTTTATGAGAGCTAAAAAACTCATCAAGCTCGTTTGAAAAGCCGGCTTTTTTTAGCTCATCTACCGCTTTTTGGATGATGTTATCTTTTATATCGTGGTTATTGCATTCTATGGCAAAAGAATCTGACTTTTCAAAATAAATTTCGTCAAAAAGCTGCTCACAGAGGATAAAGCGCGATAAAATTTCGTGGTAGCTGCCTCTAGTGCCAACTATCTTTAAAAATATATTTATCTTTGCAAAGCTTTTCATTTCTCAATTTTTTTAGCTAGCTCATGAATATCGGCTTCACTTGCAGTTTTTGTGGCATGGATATTTTCGTTTTTGATATCGTTTGCTAGTTCGCTTCTTAGTATCATTGTATTTCGTGGCGCTTCGATACCGAGTTTAACAGTATTTTTTGAAATATTTACTATGACAACTTTTATGTCATTTCCTATTAAAATTTCTTCATTTTCTTTTCTTGCGAGGATTAACATTTTTCAACCTTATTTAGAGTGTAATTTATAGTATCATCCGTGATTTGGATTACGCTCATAAATTTATCATAATTTAGCAAATAAATTCCTTGCTTTTGTGTTTCAAAATCGTTAATTTTTAATTTCTTACCATCAAGAATATCATTTATTTCCCCAAAGTATGTATTCTTCTGAATGTTTAAAAAATCGCAAATATTCAAAAATTTTTCATTTTCGTAGCAAAATTTGCCTTCACTTATCCTTTTTAATGAGCTTAAAGTTACATTATAACCAAACTTTTTTCCAAAAATTTCTGCATAAGAGCGGATGTAACTACCCTCACTTACACTTAAACGAAGTGTCAAAAAAGGGTGTGAATAATTCAAAATTTCACTCTCATAAATTTCCATTATCTCTGGCTTTAGCTCAAATTCCTCGCCGCTTCTTGCTAACTTGTAGGCTCTTATGCCATTTACATGTTTGGCGCTAAATTTTGGCGGGACATAGCTTATCTTGCCTGTTAGCTCGCCTCTTATGGCTTCAAGTCTTTCTAAACTTAGCTCTTTTACATTTGAAATTTCAGTGATATTTTCATTATCCATGCTAGGACTGCTCGCCCCAAGCCATATAGTAGCCTCATAGACTTTTGGACTTTTATCTAAAAATCTAAAAAATTTTGTATACGAGCCAAAAGCGACTATTAGACAACCGCTTGCAAATGGATCAAGTGTGCCAGAAAATCCAGCTTTTTTAACACCATATTTTCTTTTAAGCTTTCCTAAAAAGTGATTTGAGCTCATGCCGGCAGGCTTGTTTGCCACAAAAATGGCGTTCATACAGCTTTTTCCACGAAGCTTGACATGATCTCTCTTACGTTACCACCAAAATTTATAGTTAGTTTAAACTCTTTTTTGATCTTACTGACCGCGCTCACCCTGCCTATACCAAAAATTTTATGCTTAACAAGGTCGCCTTTTTTAAATTCATTGCTCTGTTCGATAACTAGCGAGCCATGCGTGATACCGCTCTCGCTTAGAAATCTACTTTTATTTAGTCTTGTTCGCTGACCCTTATAAAAGCGCGAGTTTGCAAAGCTTAGACTAAGTGTTTTTTTGGCCCTTGTGATCGCCACGTATGCAAGCCTGCGTTCTTCTTCGATATCGCTGCCGTCGCCAATGAGTGGAAAAAATCCCTCTTCAAGGCCGATCACAAAAAGGTGCTCAAACTCAAGACCCTTGCTCGCATGCACGCTCATAATGCTAATAGCCTCGTCGCTAATGCCGTCTTGCTCGCTTGTTAGCGTGATTTCGTTTAAAAACTCCTCCAGATCAAAGCTAGGATTTTGCTTAATCTGATCTTTTAAAACAGCGTAAAACTCGTCGATGTTCGCCGCTCTTTCAGCGCCATCTGGCAAGCTCTCATAGTACTTTTTCACGCCAAATTTAGCTTCAAATTTATCTATGAGGTCAAAAACCGAGCTACTTTCTTGAAGCTCTTTTAGGTTGTTTGCAAACTCAACAAGAGCTGATTTTACCTTTTTGCTAAAGGCTTCGTCGTTATCAGAGATGTTTGAGATCGCCTCAAAGATGGAAATTTTGCTATCAAATGCCATTTTTTCAAGCTTATCAAGGCTTACTTTACCAAGGCCGCGTTTTGGGCGGTTGATGATGCGCCTTATTGAAAAGTCATCATTTGGATTGTTTATCAGCCTTAGGTAGCTTATGATATCTTTGATCTCGGCTCTTTCATAAAATTTAACGCCACCGACCATTTTATAGGCGATCTGCTCTTTGTTTAGTCCATCTTCAAGCGAGCGAGAAAGTGCGTTTATGCGGTATAAGATCGCGATATCTTTTGCTTGCACGCCTTTGCTTAAAAGCTCTTTTATGCATTTTGCTATCTTACCAGCCTCGACGCTCTCATCAAAGCTCTCTATCAAATTTACAGCCTCGCCTTCGCCTTTTGTGCCCACAAGCTTCTTGCCAAGGCGGTTGCGGTTGTGGTCTATTAGCTCGTTTGCTGCTTTGAGTATTGCATTGCTTGAGCGGTAGTTTTTCTCAAGTCTAATGATCTTTACATCTTTAAATTGATCTTTAAAATTTAAGATATTATCTATTTTTGCACCGCGCCAGCCGTAGATACTTTGGTCATCGTCGCCCACGACACAGATATTTTCGTGGCACAAGCAGAGCTTTTTTAGGAGTTTGTACTGAAGGTCGTTTGTATCTTGATACTCATCGACCATTATGTATTTGTAGCGATTTGAAATTTCTCTCGCAAGATCTTCGTTTTCATCTAAAATTTTATATGTAAGGCCTAGTAGATCGTCAAAATCAACAAGATTATTTGTTTTGAGATAATCTTCATATTTTTCATAAATTTGAGCTGCTTGCTTGTAAAAATTATCTTTGTTTTTATCAAATGATGAAAAATTTGCGTTTTTATAGACCTCTTCAACGCTTAAAAGTGAGTTTTTGTAGTTTGAAATTTCACTTGAAAGTATCGCTGTTGCAACCGGACTTTCAAAGCTTTTGATGATGCGTTTTTTGTCGTCTGTGTCTATAATTACGAAATTATTTTTTCTGCCAAGCTTTTCAATATATAGCTTTAAAAACAAAAGCCCAAATTTATGAAATGTACAAAGTAGTGGCGAGTAGTTTTTGCCACTTTGGCTGAGCATTGCCATGGCTCTACTTCGCATCTCGTTGGCGGCTTTGTTTGTAAAAGTAAGAGTTAGTGTATTTGCTGCGTCTATACCGACCTCGCCGATGAGGTAGGCGAGTCTAGTAGTGATCGTCTTTGTCTTACCGCTTCCAGCTCCTGCAAGTATGAGCATCGGACCATCTATATGAGTGGCTGCTTCGCATTGGGCTTCGTTTAAATTTGATAGTAGTTTTTCCATTTTTTACTTTTTAAATTTTCTTTTGATTTTAGCCAAAAATGCTTAAAACTACTATTTTTTCTTAAATATATCTTTATTTTTTGGGTTTTGTAAAAAAACAGAAGCCGATTTTTTTGTGCGGTCCGCTTGCTTCTCTTTTGGCTTATGAATAGAAAAATTTACAAGGATCGGGCTATTTTCAACCAAAATTTGAACCACTGCACCGAGTGGAAAGGAGACCACTGAGGCAAAATTTTCACTACCAAAGCCAGCCTCAAAACTAAGCTCATCTTGCGTTAACTTTGCACTCTCAAGCGTATAGCCACCAAGTGAAAACATAATGACAGGCATGCTAAAGCTTCTACTTATCTCATCTGGCAAGCTTGGCTCAAAGCTAACTAGCGGCAAATTTGCCATAACTGAGAAATTTACCCCTTTTTCAAGCAAAAAATCAATGCACTCATAAACGTGCATTTTCATCAAAAGCGCAAATTTCTCATCATCTAAAATTTCATCTAACATCTTATTCCTTTTGAAATTTCTAAAAACTCATCTACTAACTTTTTAACTTCATTTATGCCTATCTGCCAGAAATTTTTATCATCTATGTCAAAGCCGAATTTGCCTACAAGCTCCCTTGGGCTAAGACTGCCGCCAAGACTCAAAAACTCGGTGTAAATTTCGACAAAATTTTTGCATTTGCCGCTTTTGTAAAGTCCAAAAAGTGCAAGTACTAGAAGCTGCGCGTAAGAGTAGGCGTAGCAGTAAAACGGCGTGTGGATGAAGTGCGGGATGTAGCTCCACCAAATTTTATAGTAGTCATTTAGCGTGACGCTTTTACCAAACATCTTTTTACTTTCTCTTAGCCAAATTCTATTTAGCTCATCTAAACTGATCTCGCCCTCATGTGCGTGCACAGCTCGCTCAAATGTGGTGAAATTTATCTGGCGGTAAAGTGTGGCAAATATATCCTCGATCTTGCCAGCAAGCAGTGAAATTTTATCTTTTTTGCTAAGACCATCTTTTATGTGGTCAAAAACTAACATCTCACAAAAGACTGAAGCCGTCTCAGCCGTGGTTAGCGGAGTGTCTGAGTTTAGGTAGCTTACGTTATATGAGAGCTTTTGATGCACGGCATGGCCAAGCTCGTGAGCAAGCGTAAAAAGGTCTCTTCGTTGATTTGTGTGATTTAGCAAAACATAAGGATGCGTGTCGCTTGATCCAGAGTGAGAAAATGCCCCGCCTCGCTTGTTTGGCGCTGGATAAACGTCGATCCAGCCGTCAATAAAGGCACTTTTAGCGATTTCACCAAACTTGCTTGAGAAATTTGAAAATGCTTTTAAAACTATCTTTTTACACTCATCAAATTTATACTCACCCTCACTGCTAAGAGGCGCATATCTATCGTAATCATAAAGCCTTTTAAGGCCTAAAATTTCTCTTTTGCGCTCGTAAAATTTAGCAACCAGGTCAAAATTTTTCTCAGTTACAGCAATGAGCGAGTCAACGCTTTTTTTGGTGATTTGATTTTCAAGGTGTCTTGGCTCTTCTGGTAACTTAAAATTTCGCAGCTCGCAGCTAGTTTTTAGATCAGTTTTTATCATATTATATATATAGCCTAGCAGGTGCTGGTGCTTACTAAGCTCATTTGAAAGGCTTTTGGCAGCTAGTTTTCGCATGCTCTGATCATTATCATGAAGCTTAGCTAAAATTTCCTCTTCGCTTAAAAGCTCGCCTTTAAATTTAAACCTCATCTTGCTCATGCTCTCATCAAAAAGCCTCGAAAACCCATCAGCTCCGGTACTAGCTGTGCGTAGCAAGACCTTTTCTTCAGCTATGCTTAGCTGGTGCGGTTTTGCTTTGGCAAGATTGCTTAGATAGTAGCCATATTTTTTGGAGCTTTTGATGATCTCTTCTTGTTTTTCAGGGCTAAGCTCATTAAATTTGATCTCAAAAAATATCAAATTTTCATTTGCTTTTGTCGCTATCTCATCGATCTTTGCATAAAACGCTCCCTTGCTTGTATCTTTAGCAAAATTTAAAAAAGCGTAAGTCATTACTTTTGAAATTTTAGCGATTAAATTTTCATATTCGCCAAATGCCTTTAAAAACTCGTCTGTTTTTAAATTTTCATAATTTTCTAGGTATTTATCTTTAAATTTCTCGCACTCTTTTTGTAAATTTAGTGCGTTTTGCTCGCACTCTTTTTCGTTTGCAAAAAGTGCCTTTAGATCCCAAATTTGCATATTTATCCTTTAAATTTTTGGGACATTTTACAAAAAAATGGATAAAAGTAAAATTTCAGCCAAAATTTAGCTGAAATTTTATGAAGATTAGTTTGAAGTCTCTGAAGCTACGGCTGTAAAAAGCACGTCTGATGAGCTATTTAGCGCAGTTTCAACTGAGTCTTGGATGACGCCAATCGTAAAGCCAACTGTTACAAACTGCATAGCGATATCATTACTGATACCAAAAAGACCGCACGCTAATGGCACTAGAAGAAGTGAGCCGCCAGCCACACCAGATGCGCCGCACGCACCAAGAGCTGAGATGAAGCAAAGAAGTAGCGCATCGCCAAATGTAACTGTGATAGATGGGATAGAATTTACCGCAGTAAGCGCTAGGATGCTGATGGTAACTGCTGCACCGCCCATGTTTATGGTAGCTCCAAGTGGGATCGAGATCGAGTAAAGCTCCTCTTTTAAACCAAGCTTTTTGCAAAGTGCCATATTTACAGGGATATTTGCGGCTGAGCTTCTTGTAAAAAATGCCGAAATAGCACTCTCTTTTAAACAGATCATTACAAGTGGATAAGGATTTTTTCTAGTTAATACAAAAACCATGGCTGGATAGATGATAAATGCGACAACAAGCATTGCTCCAACAAGAACTAAAATCAGTTTTAGATATCCTGCAAGTACTTCAAATCCAGTTTCATGAATGCTAATAGCTACCATGCCAAAAATACCAAATGGAGCTAGTCTAATGATAAATTTAACAATATGAGTTACACCATCGCTTATGTCTTTAAATACTTTTTTGGTCTCAGCTGTGGAATTTCTAAGTGCTATACCGCTACCAACTGCCCAGGTGATGATGCCTATATAGTTACCATTTGCAAGGGCGTTTATCGGATTTTCGACCATTTTATAAATGAGATCTTTTAAAACATTGGTAATCCCTTGAGGTGCTGACATATCAGCACTTGCAAGACCTTTTAAAGAAAGCTCCACTGGAAATAAGAAACTAGCAACAACTGCAACAACGGCTGCTAAAAATGTACCAATTAGATAGAGTGTAATGATCTTTTGCATACCTTTTGTATGACCAAAATCTCTTAAAATGATAGATGTTGCTACTAAAACAAAGACAAGAATAGGTGCGATCGCTTTTAGAGCACCTTTAAACAAATCTCCTAAAACCGAAGCTGAAGTTGCAATAGAATCGGCTGAACTAGCTTTTTCTTTGGCTTCGTTTAGCTGCTTGGCTTCATCTTGACTAAGGCGAGTTTTTATAACTTCATCTACACTCAAACCACTCTCGTTTTGAATAGTTTGAATTTTAGCTGAGATCTTGCTATAAGGAGTAGCTTCGTAGTGTGTGTAAAAGCCAACTAGGGCACCTAGAATGATACCAACTAAAATTTGAACGATCAAATTTCCGTCAGCGTATCTTCTTGCAATGTTTTTAAACATATTCATTTGACACCTTAATAAATTAGTTTTTGTCGATTTTAGCTAAACAATTTTTAAATATAAAGAATTTGATAAAGATTAATTAGCCTTTTAAATAGATTTGTTACAATTGCACAAAATTTAGTCAAGAAAAAAGGATGAAAATGTATCTATTTACCTCTGAAGTTGTAAGTCCAGGTCATCCAGATAAATGTGCTGATATAATCGCTGATAGCATAGTGGATACTATTTTAACACAAGATCCAAATGGGCGTGTTGCAAGTGAAGTCTTTGTGGCTGGAAAAAACATAGTAATAGGTGGAGAGATAAACTCAAAGGTGAAACTCTCTTATAAAGACTACGAAAAGATCGTAAAAGATGCTCTTGCGCACATTGGGTATGATGGTAAGAGCAACTTTACAAAAGAGCAGTGTTTGCACCCAGACGATATCGAGGTCAAAGTTTGTTTAAATCAACAAAGCCCAGATATAAATCAAGGCGTCGATCAAAGTGACGGTGAGATCGGAGCAGGTGATCAAGGCATCATGTTTGGTTTTGCAAGCTGCGAAGCGAAAGAATTTATGCCAGCAGCTATAACTTACGCAAGAATGCTTTGTGAAAAAGTCTATAAATTTGCCAAAGCAAACCCTGATAAACTTGGCGTTGATATAAAAACACAAGTTACGATTGATTATGGCAGCAAAGATAACTTTGAAAACTGCAAACCTCAAAGCATCCACACTATCGTCGTCTCTGTGCCTTGCGTGGAGAGCATGAAGATAGAAGAGCTTCGCGCACTAATACAAAATTTAATAGATGAAACTGGCCTTCCAAAAGAGCTATATAATAAAGAAAAAACGATCATCTATATAAACCCAACAGGCAGATATGTAAATCACAGCTCACTTCACGATAGCGGCCTAACAGGCAGAAAACTAATCGTCGATAGCTTTGGCGGATATAGCCCGATAGGTGGCGGTGCTCAGTCAAGCAAGGACTACACGAAGGTTGATCGCAGCGGACTTTACGCAGCGCGCTGGATAGCCAAAAATATCGTCGCAGCTGGTCTTGCTAAAAAATGTATCGTTCAGATAAGCTACGCTATTGGCGTTGCAAAGCCAACCTCGGTTAGCGTTGATACGATGGGAACTCATGCAAATGGCGTAAATGACGATATGCTTTCAAATTTTGTAAGCGAGCATTTCGCACTAACTCCTCGCTGGATAACAAATAAATTTGGTCTTGATAAACCGAGCAAAGATACGTTTTTATACGCAAAAGTAGCTGCAAAAGGTCAAGTGGGAAATGCAAAATACCCTTGGGAAAAGCTTGATGCGGTCGATACTTTCAAGGCTTTACTAAAAAAATAATCAAAAAAGTGGCTTTATTTTAAAAGCCACTTTAAATTTCTTTTAGAACTCATTCCAAAACACTTTTTTTGGCTTTATTATCTCACTTTTTGAGCCATTTACGCTGTGATAGACTGCTTTATTGTATTTTGTGGCAAGGTGCTTTATAAGCAACTTTTGAAGCACAGGCTCACTGCTTGGCACAAACCAGCCATTATTTGTGATAGCTACAACCACATCAAATTCGCCCTTGTAAAGCTCTTCTCTTGTCGCCTCGTAGCAGATAGCATTTCTGATTTTAACTCCGTCTATCTCATAGTCACTAAAATTTTCAGCCTTTTTAAAGTCACTAGCTCCACCAAAAAATAGTTTATTTACTGCGTCTTGCATAAATTTTGGCAAAGGAATTTCTTCACCAAATGGCACTAAAAATTTTTTATCCATTCGTCTAAGAGTGCCATCTTGAAACAAAAATGCAGAGTTATAAATTTGCTTATTTTCATAGGCAAGTGCGCCAGCTACGATGGTTATCTTTTTTGAAAGCTCTTTTAGCTCATCAACAAGCAGAGGCTCATTTGTCATAAATAGTGGAAATGCGCTCTCTGGTAGTACGATAAGGCGTTTTTGCTCGGCTATAGCGTTATTTATTAAGTCTAAATTGTCATTTGTAAATTTCATGCGTAAGCTTTTATCCCAGCGCACCCTTTGAGCGATGTCAGTATTTATTAGCTCCACGTCAAATGGCAAAGTTTTTGCCTCGCTACTTTTAAACTGCAAAGCGGCGATTATGCAGATAAAAGCTAGGATAAATTTCAAAATTTTACCCTTTAGGCTTAAAAAAATAGCTGCTAAAAATATAAATATCAGCCCTCTTGTGCTTGGCTCAAAAGCCCCCAAAACAAGCGTTGCTTCAAGATTAAACCAGTTAAAGCCAAATGGATGAACGTAGCTTACTAAAAATAGCAAAACAGCCCTAAGCGATATAAAGCTTGGGAAAGAGGCCACCCAGAACATAAACCCATAAACAAGGGCTACAAAGAGAATGACAAAAGGTATAAGCCAGATCAGATCGTAGTAGATAAAACTAAAGCTGATCCAATAAAACCATAAAATTCCAGTGAAAAATCCAGCTGCAAAAAATCCAGCCCTGCTTAAATTTATGATGATGCCAATTCCAGTCAAAGTTAGAAACGGTGAGATGAAATTTAATAGCAAATTCTCGAAGAAACTTAAAAAAATAAAGTTGGAAAGCAAAAAAGCACCGACAAAGGCTTTTATTATAATTTTAGTGCTAAAATGCCCATTTAAAAATCTTACAAATAAGGAAATCCATGCAAAACGCTGATTTTTTAACATCATTACTACCTCTTGTTGTGCTTTTCGCCATATTTTACTTTTTGGTTATTAGACCTCAACAAAAACAACAAAAGGCCCATGCAGCAATGCTCGCTGCTCTTGATAAAGGTGATAAGATAATAACTAATGGCGGACTTATCTGCGAAGTGATTAAAGCCGAAAATGATTTTATCAAAGTTAAACTTAACGATGATGTAATCGTTCGCATAGCACGCGAGTTTGTAGCTAAAAAGATTGAAGATAAATAATGCGTAACGCAAGAGTCACGTATAGGCTAATTATCTTAATATTAGCCTTGATTTTTGGTTTTGGCTTTTCGGTGCCATCTTTTTTTCAGACTCAAAATGGGGCTAAAATTTCACTTGGCCTTGATCTTCAAGGCGGCCTTCATATGCTGCTTGGTGTTGAAACGAGCGAAGCTATTCACTCAAAAATAAAATCAATAGCCGGAAGTATAAATTATTATGCTAAAAAAGAAGATGTGTTAATTGATAAATTTAAGATTAAAGAAGAGAACATTGACTTTACTCTCCTTGATGGCGACGAGGCTCCAAAAGTAGATAAAGCACTAGCCGAGATAAAGGGGCTTAATATTAAAAAAGATGGTTTAAATTACAGCATATCTTTAACCGAGCAAGAAAGAACGGATACGATCGAATATGCGATCTCGCAAGCTGTTGAAACCATCAGAAACAGACTTGATCAGTTTGGTCTAGCTGAGCCAACTGTTGCCAGACAGGGCAAAGATAATATCCTAGTTGAGCTTCCTGGTATAAAAACTGAAGAGGATGAACAAAGAGCAAGAGATCTCATCGCAAAGGCTGCTCACTTGCAGCTTATGGCAGTTGATGATAAAAGACAAGATCAGGCTAATGCAATGAGCGAGGCTGAAGCTGAAAGCTACGGCGATGTGATCTTTAAAGATGCTAAAAATGACCGCGTGAAATACGTCGTTAAAAATATCCCAGTGCTTGACGGCTCGATGCTAACTGATGCAAAAGTCGCATTTTCTCAGCAAAATAACTTGCCTATTATAAATTTCACTCTTAACTCAGAAGGCGCTAGAATTTTTGGTGATTTTACTGGCGCAAATGTCGGCAAAAGGCTTGCTATTGTACTTGATGGCAAGGTTTATTCAGCTCCTGTTATAAATGAAAGAATAGGTGGCGGAAGTGGTCAGATCAGCGGCGGTTTTACTCTTGATGAGGCTCACGATGTAGCGATCGCACTTAGAAGTGGCGCACTTTTAGCACCTGTGAAGATGCTAGAAAAAAGAAGCGTTGGTCCATCTTTAGGCCAAGAGAGCATCAATCAAAGCATGGTTGCTCTTGCTGCTGGATCTATCTTGGTTGTGCTATTTATGCTAGTTTATTATGGAATTTCTGGAATTTTTGCAAATATCGCGCTAGTTGCGGATGTCGTTATATTAGTTGCTGTCATGGCACTTTTTGGAGCTACGCTTACCTTGCCAGGTATGGCTGGTATCGTGCTAACGATTGGTATGGCAGTTGATGCAAACGTCATCATAAACGAGCGTATACGTGAGCTTTTACGTGAAGGTGTTGCGATAAGGACAGCTGTCCAAAAGGGCTATGAGCACGCCATGAGTGCGATCATTGACTCAAACTTAACTACTATCATTACAGTTGCTGTGCTTTATGCTTATGGTACTGGCCCAGTTAAAGGCTTTGCTGTGACAATGGCCATAGGTATCATGGCTTCGATGCTAACAGCCATTTTAGGCACACATGGCATGTTTGATGCAGTCATGGACAAGATAGAAAAAAGCGGAAATACCAGACTTTGGTTTGGTTATAAAAGGAGCTAGGGATGCAAATTTTTACTAAGGCAAAAGTTTATGATTTTATGCGGTTTAGATTTGCTTCACTAGCATTTTCTATATTTTTATTTGTTGGCTCTATTGTTTTACTTACTACAAAGGGGTTAAACTACGGCATTGATTTCTCTGGCGGTACGCTTATTCAGCTAAAATACGACACCAAAGCGCCACTTGATAAAATTCGTGATGCTTTTGGCACAAATGAAGTGTTAAAAAATGCTTCAGTTACTGAGTTTGGGAGTGACGATGAGGTGGTTATTAGATTTTCAGGTTCAAGCTCAAATTTAACTGGTGACATCGGCACTGAGATAAAACAATTTTTAAAAGATACTGGAAATTTTGAAGTAAGACGTGTTGATATCGTTGGTCCAAAGGTTGGTGACGAGCTTAGGCAAAAGGGTTTGATGGCTCTTGGAATTTCACTAATTGGCGTGCTTCTTTATATCACATTTAGATTTGAATGGCGTTTTGCGCTAGCTGCGATCGCAACTGAAATTCACGATATAGTTATAACTGTAGGTGCTATTTCGCTATTTAATATTGATGTAAATTTGGACACGCTAGCGGCTGTTTTAACGGTGCTTGGCTACTCTCTAAATGATACGATTATTATCTTTGATAGGATAAGAGAAGGTATCAAAGAGAGCAAGCGAACTGATATTGAAGGTGTTATAAACGAGTCAGTTTCTGCTACGCTTTCAAGAACTATCTTAACTTCAGCCACTACGATGATGACAGTTCTTGTGTTATTTTTATTTGGTGGAGATATGATACATGGATTTTCATTTATTCTTATCGTTGGTATTGTCATAGGAACGATCAGCTCGATCTACATCTCTTCGCCATTTCTTATCTGGTTTAAATTTAGCATCGAGCATTTTAGAAGCAGAGAGGCTGAAAAACAAAAGATAAAAAAAGAGCGCGAAAAAGAGCGTGCTATGTTTGAGAAAGGCGTTGTGTAAGGAGGGATAATGAACTGGGGAAAAGTTATCTACATATTTTTTGCGCTGATGAGTCTTACGACTACGGCAGAATTTTTATATGATAAAAATGAGATTGCGCTCTTTGTGGCGGCTAGTATAAATTTGGTTTCAACGTTACTTAAGATCGGTGTTAAAAATTTACTCTCAGCTGAGCTTTTTGCAAGCTCGCTGGTTGCTGATTTGCACCTTATACCAGCTTTTGTTATTTTGCAAGTCTCTGAAAATATAACACTTAGCTATTCACTAGCTATCGGTGCAGTCATCGCAAATATATTTTCACTAGCCTTGGTTTTAATAGAATCAGGTAAAGCTCAAGAAGAATTTTAGGAGAAAAAATGGCTGAAAAGAGAAAATATGAGCCTTTAAAGATAGAAAAAAAATGGCAAGAAATTTGGGATAAAAATGAGGAATTTGAACCAAAAGACGATCTAAGTTTGCCAAAAAAATATATCCTAAGTATGTTTCCTTATCCAAGCGGACGCATACATATGGGGCATGTAAGAAACTACTCTATCGGTGATGCACTTGCTAGATCATATAGAAAAAGCGGATATAACGTGCTTCATCCTATTGGCTTTGATAGCTTTGGCATGCCAGCTGAAAACGCAGCCATAAAACATAAAATTCACCCTAAAATTTGGACCTACGAAAACATCGATTATATGAAAAAAGAGCTTGCAAGCCTTGGCTTTTCATTCTCTAAAAAGAGAATTTTAGCCACATCTGATCCACTTTACACAAAGTGGGAGCAAAGCTTTTTTATAAAGATGTTTGAAAAAGGACTTGTATATAGAAAAAGTGCCGTTGTAAACTGGTGCGAATACGATCAAACTGTGCTTGCAAACGAGCAAGTAGAGGACGGCAAATGCTGGAGATGCGGCAACGAGGTTGTACAAAAAGAGCTTCCAGGATATTACTTTAACATCACAAAATATGCTAGCGAGCTACTAGATGATCTAAAAACGCTTGAAGGTAAATGGCCAAATCAAGTCATCACAATGCAAGAAAACTGGATCGGTAGAAGCTACGGCTTGGAGTTTAAATTTAGCCTTGATGAGGCATCAAAAGAGACTTTGGGTGGTAAATTTGATGGCTTTGAAGTATTTACAACAAGGCCTGATACGATTTACGGCGTTAGCTACACAGCCCTTGCGCCAGAGCATCCTATCGTAAAAGCACTACTTGAAAATGCTAAATTTGATGAAAATAAAAAGGCAAAGATAAAAGCCATACTTAATCAAAGCCCAAGAGAGCGTCAAGTTAGTGAAAAGGATGGAGAGTTTTTAGGAATTTACGTCATTCATCCGCTCACAAATGAAAAGATTCCAGTTTGGGTGGCAAATTTCATCTTAGCTGACTACGGTAGCGGTGCTATCATGGCTGTACCTGCTCACGATCAAAGAGACTTTGAGTTTGCAACTAAATTTAATCTACCTATAAAACCAGTCGTAAAGCCACTTGAGGGCGAGAGCGACGGCTCTAAGGCATATTCAGAGTATGGAATTTCCATAAATTCTGAGCTGATAAACGGTCTTGCTTCAGAGGAAGCTAAAAGCTTTATAATAGAGAAATTTGAAAAAGATGGTTTAGGCAAAAGGATCACAAACTATAAGCTAAGAGACTGGGGAATTTCTCGCCAAAGATACTGGGGTGCGCCAATACCTGTCGTGCATTGCAAATGCTGCGGCGTAGTGCCAGAAAAAGAGGAAAATTTGCCTATTGCACTGCCTGAAGATGTTGAGATCACAGGCGAGGGCAACCCACTTGACAAACACCCAACTTGGAAATTTACAAAGTGCCCAAAATGTGGCAAAGACGCGATCAGAGAGACTGATACGATGGATACATTTGTGGAGAGTAGCTGGTATTTTGCTAGATTTGCAAGTGATGAGAAGACGTGGGAGCAAAAAGCGCTTGATGAAAAGAGCGTGAACTACTGGATGAACGTAGATCAGTATATCGGCGGCATCGAGCACGCGATATTGCACCTTTTATACGCTAGATTTTTCCAAAAGGTCTTAAGAGATCTTGGCTATCTAAGAGACGACGAGCCATTTGAAAATTTGCTAACTCAAGGCATGGTCTTAAAAGATGGCAAAAAGATGAGTAAAAGCAAGGGCAACGTCGTAGATCCTGACGATATTATTAATAAATATGGCGCCGATACGGCAAGGCTTTTTATACTTTTTGCTGCTCCTCCTCAAAAAGAGCTTGAGTGGAATGACAGTGCAGTTGAGGGTGCATTTAGATTTTTAAATAGACTTTGGGAAAAGGCACAAACTATCAAAAAGATGGATAAAATCCCAACTATAGACCATGAGAGTTTAAGCAAAGATGAGAAATTTGCAAGGCTAAAAATTTATGAAGCGCTTAAAAAATCAACCGAGGTTTTTGGCGATACATTTGCTTTTAACACGTTGATTGCAGCATGCATGGAGGCACTAAATGCGCTAAACGCACAAGATAATGAAGACGTAAATACTGAAGGCTTTTTCATCATCTTAAATTTACTAGAGCCTATCGTGCCGCACATTGCAAATGAGCTTAGTGAGGAGCTTTTTGGTAGAAAAAATTTCACAAAGATAGCTGTAAAAGAAGAGGTCTTTGTAAAAGATAGCATTGCTCTTGCAGTTACAGTAAATGGCAAAAAAAGAGCCGAGTTTGAAGTGGCAGCGAGCGAGAGCGAGGATGAAATTTTAAAACTAGCTAAGCAAAACGTAGCTAAATGGCTTGAAGGAAAAGAAATTTTAAAAGAGATTTATATAAAAGGCAAATTAGTAAATTTTGTCATTAAAGGATAAATTTTGAGATATTTTTTAGCGTTTTTTATTGCGATATTTATCTGCGGATGTGGTTATAAACCAGTTTCAAAGATCACACATGATCTAGTTGGCGATAAAATTTACGTTGATGTGATTATCAGCAAAGAAGAACCAAAAAATAGCGTTTGGATAAAGGACGCTGTTAAAGAGGGCATGGTCGCAAGGCTAAATAAAAATTTATCAAGTAAAGAGAGTGCTGATACTTCGATAATTATTTCGGTAAAAGATTTAAATTACGAAGCAATTATTTATGATGAATTTGGCTACATTACGTCATACAAAGCACATCTTAGCTTAAATTATAAGACTAAATTTAAAGATGGTAGCGTAGTTGATATTCCAGCCACTGGCGAGTATGACTTTAGTGTCGCAAGACGTCAAAAAGATGTAAGATTTGCTGACAGCGTTCTTAGTGATACTCAAAAATACGAAGCTATCAAAGAGGCATCAAAAGAGGCCTTTGATGAGTATATCGCAAGTTTAGCTGTAAAAGGATATAGAAATGGCAGCAGTAACCGTTAGTCAAATAGTCAAGGAGGCCTTAAATGAGATCAAAGATCGTCATTTGATGCTAACGCCAGAGAATTACACTGAAGTATATAATGAAATTTCTAAAAAATATGGCTTTACAACAGAAGAGAGTAAAAAGATAGAAAAATATATCTCAAGGCTTGGCGATGAATATAAAAATCAAGCCCTAAGCCTTCATATAAAGACGGTCGATGAGTTTGTCGCTTTTATGACTGCCAGGCTCTCTAGAGGTGCTCAACAGGGAGCAGGACTTGCGACTGATGATAAAAAACTACAATCACTAAACGCATTTGCTAGAAGAATTCTACAAGCTATCTCAATGCTTCACAATAAAGATGCAAAAAGCTTAGCAGAGCAAAGTATGCAGCTACTTGCTAGAAGATATGATGAGAAAAATCTTGAAGAAATGTGCCTTAGATGGTTTGATTTTGTTAGCTCGTACGACACTGAATTTTTAAAATTTTTGAAATATTATGGTGTTAGAAATTTTGATGATTTAAGGACGATGAGTTCTGAACTTGAGAAATTTCTTACACAAAAAGATGAAGATGGCGAAGAAGATGTTTTGATTCAGCTTTTAAGCCTTACTCTTGAACCTTCTATTACAAAGGATCTTGATGAAGAGCTTAGCACGATAAGAAGTACTTTGAAGCAAAATCCTAAAACCTTAAATAGCAAAGAATTTCAAGAAAAGGTAAAGGCATTTGTTGATCGAAGAATAGAAGAAGATAGAACAGAAATCATAGAAAAAGTTGGTTCGCTAAATAATGTCTTGCAAAATATAAGCGAGAGAATTTCTGATATTGCAGTTAGCTCGCAAAGTAGTTCTGATAAAGTAAAAAGCATTAAAAATGATCTAAAAAATGTAAATTTAAATACAAATAGCATTGATCAAGTAAGAAGCATGCTTATTGAGATCGCTGGTGCTTTGGAGATCGAGAGTAAAGAGCTTGGTATCGAGATGCACAATAGACAAGCTACTATTTTAGAGCTTCAAAATAGAGTGAACAGCCTTGAAAAAGAGCTTGAGGAAGCTAAACTGGAGAGCAAAGAGGACTTTTTGACAAAAGTATCTACTAAGCGTGCTTTGATGAACGAGATTCAACGCATTGAAGAGGCATATAAACGCTATGGGACTGATTACTCTATATGCTTTGTTGATATTGACTTTTTCAAAAGTATAAACGATACTTATGGGCATGAGGCTGGAGATGTTATACTTTCGGCGGTAGCTCAAGTACTTAAGAAAAACGCTAGAAAGGTTGATTTCGTTGGTAGATATGGTGGCGAAGAATTTGTAATCTTACTTCCAAGTACTGGCTTAAAAGATAGTGTTAAATTTGGAGATAAGCTAAGAAGTATGATAGAAAATTTTAAATTTATCTATAAAAATGAGCGTATCAAGGTTACTATAAGCTCCGGCATAGCGACAAGAAGTGCAAATTTAAGTGAGACGATGACGCTTGAAGCTGCTGATAAGATGCTTTATCTCTCAAAAGAAAATGGCAGAAATCAAGTAATGCCAAAGATAATCGAGGAAAAATGAGCCTAGCGAAATTTCTTGATGGCAAGCCACTTTACTACAAAGAGATCGACTATGGTAGGATCATAAGGGCTTATGATACGATCAAAGGTCATCTAAAACCTTTTAAGATAATCCACATCATCGGCACAAATGGCAAAGGTAGCACAGGCCGCTTTTTAGCACAAATTTTAAGCCAAAAAGGGGCAAAAGTAGGGCATTACACGAGCCCACATATATTTAAATTTAACGAGCGATTTTGGCTAAATGGCGAAGTCGCTAGCGATGAAATTTTAGAGGTGGCTCACGAGCGATTACAAGCTCTTTTAAGTGATGAATACAAGATAAAAACGAGCTATTTTGAGTATATGACGCTGCTTTCTGCGGTGCTTTTTGAGGGTTGTGACTACTTTGTCTGTGAGGCTGGCATGGGTGGCGTGCTGGATGCTACAAATGTCTTTGAAAAAGAGTTAAGCATTTTTACACCTATTGGGCTCGATCATACTGCAGTTCTTGGAGATAGCTTGGAAGAAATTTCACGCACGAAATTTGAAGCTATGGGCAAAAGAGCTATTTTAAATGATGAGATGAACGAGATAAGCGTTGCTATCGCAAAAGAGATTGCAAGCGAGAGGGGCACAATTTTGAGCTTCCCAAGAGAAATTTTAACCAAAGAAAATTTAAACGAGATCGCAAACTATGCAGATAAATTTAATCTACCAGAGTTTTTACGCTCAAATTTAACTCTAGCCTACGCTGCGGCTAAAATTTTAGATAGCAGTATAGACATAAAAAAGCTTGGTGCTCTTACGCTTCGTGGCAGATGTGAAAAGATCGCTTCAAATTTATACGTTGATGTCGGTCACAACGAGCTTGGCGCAAAGGCTGTGGCTAATAAATTTAGCTCTGATGAATTTAACGGCAAGAAGATAACGCTAGTTTATAACTCATTTTTGGATAAAGATTTCAAGGCAGTTTTGGCAGCTCTAAAGCCAGTCATCGAGGGCGTGCTGCTTTATCACTACCACTGCGAGGGCAGGGAGCTTGGTGGAGAGCTCATAAACAAAGCGCTAAACGAGCTTGAAATTTCTCATAGAGAGTTTGAGTCAAGCGATATGAACGATATAAAAGAGGCAAAAAACGGCAAAATTTACTTAGCTTTTGGCTCATTTCATCTAGTTGAAGCCTTTTTAAAAGAGTACTATGCAAGCAAAGGTCTATGAGTATCTCTTAACACACGCTCCGCAAATTCTTATCTGTGAAGATGATAAGGAGGCAGCTCTTTGCACTGATGCGGCTAGTTTTGCTGGTTTTAGTGCATTTAGGTTGCCTGATTTTAGAGCTAAAAAGGGAGATGATCTAAGAAGTTTTAACGAAGAGCTCTTTGAAATTTCATCCGTTCTTAGCAAATACTATAAATTTGATGGCAAAAAGATCATCATAAGCCCATTTAGCACCCTTTTAAACCCACTTCCAACGCAAAAAAACCTAGAAAGCTCAACAATCAAGCTAAAAGACAGTCTAAATTTAAACGAATTTGCCGACTTGCTCATACGCTTTGGCTACGAGTGCGTCGATATCGTTGAGAGCGTTGGCGAGTTTAGCATACGTGGCGAAGTCGTGGACATTTACGGCGTAAATATGGATGATCCTGTTAGAATTTTACTCTTTGGCGATGAGGTAGAGAGCATTAGAAACTATAACACCGCCACGCAAATTAGCAACAAAAATGAGCTAAGCGAAGCCGAGATCGTGCCATTTATCGCAAATCTAAGCAAAGATGAGTTTGAAAAAGTGAGCCAAAAGATCGAGGATATGCAAAGCGACGCCTTGGTGAGCGACCTAAATTCGCTTGGATTTTGGGCGATAGATAGCTTTAGCGACTATTTAAAAGTTTTTGACTCAAAGCTGGTTAAGAAGATCGATTTTGAAATTTATGACGCATCTGAGGAGAAATTTAAGGGCATTGAAATTTTGCCTGAGCCAAAGGTCTATAAAGACCTAGAAGTTACTTTAAATTTTGACTTTTTTGAACTAAATAAGAGCAAAAATATAACCGTTCTTTCAAGAAACGAGGGGCTTTTTAAGGGCTATGAGCTTGATGGCTTTACAAATGTAAAGCTTGAAATTTCGCCCCTTGTGGTAAATTTAACCTCAAGCGACAAGATCGTAGTCTCACTAAATAAATTTGAGAAAAAAAGGCGAGTTAAACGCTCAAGCCTCGTGGTGGATGAGCTAAAAGTAAATGACTATGTCGTGCATGAAGAGTATGGCATAGGCCGTTTTTTGGGGCTTGAAAAGATCAAGGTTTTGGGTGCTACGAAAGAATTTGTGGTTATCGCCTATCAAAATGACGACAAGCTTCTTTTGCCAGTTGAGCATCTAAATTTGATAGATCGCTATATCGCGCAAAATGGCTCTATGGCGGTGCTTGATCGCCTTGGCAAGGCAAATTTTGCCAAGATAAAAGAGAAGGTTAGAGAAAAACTCTTCGCGATCGCCTCAAAGATCGTAGCGATGGCGGCAAAAAGGGAGCTAATCGCAGGCAAGATTTTACAAAAAGAGGACATCTCTTATCTAAATTTCGTCCAAGATGCTGGCTTTTCATATACGAGTGATCAGCAAAAGGCGGTAAATGATATAAAAGATGAGCTAAAAAGCGGAAAAGTTATGGATAGGCTGCTTAGCGGAGATGTTGGCTTTGGTAAGACTGAAGTTGCGATGAATGCCATTTTTACCTGCATAAAATCAGGCTTTAGCGCATTTTTCTTCGTGCCAACGACACTTCTTAGCTCGCAGCACTACAAGACGCTAAGCCAAAGATTTAGCAAATTTGGCATAAAGGTCTTTAGGCTAGATCGCTTCTCAAGCGCTAAAGAAAAGGCAAGCTTGCAAAAAGCACTAAAAGAAAATGAGCCCATAGTTTGCGTGGGTACGCATGCGCTTCTTGGGGTAAAGGCTGAAAATTTAGGGCTTATCGTCGTTGATGAGGAGCATAAATTTGGCGTTAAGCAAAAAGAGCAGCTAAAAGAAATTTCTCAGCACTCACACATCTTAAGCATGAGCGCCACGCCGATACCAAGAAGCCTAAATATGGCGCTTAGCAAGATAAAAACATATAGCATTTTAGCCACTCCGCCAAGCTCAAGGCTGGATGTGAGAACAAGCGTGAGAGAGTGGGACGAAAAGGTCGTCAAAGAGGCGATCATGCGTGAGCTAAGACGCGGCGGTCAGACCTTTTACATCCACAACCACATCGCAGACATCGAGCAGACGGCAAATGATCTAAGAAAAATTTTGCCAAAGCTTAGAATTTTGATACTTCACTCAAAGGTAAATGCGAAAGTCACCGAAGATGAGATGATGAAATTTGAGCGGGGCGAGTATGACCTACTACTTTGCACCAGCATCGTTGAAAGCGGTATCCACTTGCCAAATGCAAACACCATAATCGTAGAAAATGCCAATAAATTTGGCATGGCTGACCTGCATCAGCTGCGCGGACGCGTGGGTAGAAGCGACAAGCAGGCCTACTGCTACTTTTTGGTGGAAGACAAAAACGCCATTAGCAAAGACGCACTAAAACGACTTGTCGCACTTGAGGGCAACTCATTTTTGGGCGCTGGCTCGGTGTTAGCCTATCACGACCTTGAGATAAGGGGTGGTGGTAATATCATCGGCGAGGCACAAAGTGGCCACATCGAGGCTATCGGCTACTCGCTATATCTAAAAATGCTAGAAGATGAAATAAACAAACTGCTAAATCAAGACTCTGCAAAGCTTGACAAGATCGATCTAAAGCTTAGTGTGAGCGCCTTTTTAAATCAAGAATTTATAAGAGAAGATAGACTACGACTTGAAATTTATAGACGTCTTAGTAAATGTAAAGAGGTGGGTGAAGTCTATGAAATTCAGAGCGAGCTTGAGGATAGATTTGGCAAGATAGATACGTTTACAAAGCAGTTTTTAGACGTCATTATCATCAAAATTTTAGCTCTAAAAGCTGGCATAAAAACGATCTTAAATAGCGAGCAAAATATACTAATAACAAAAAATGATGATGAGAAGATCAGGTTAAAGTCACGTAGCAAGGATGATGACGATGTATTGGCTGAAATTCTGGTCTATCTAAGAAAGGATAAGAAGTGATAGATTGGGGCGTGAAGTATGCAGCGATTTACAGAAGTACAAAAGGCATGCTAAAACCAGTTGATGATATTAATTTTGTTGATATCGACTCACTTTATGGGCTGGAAAAACAAAAAGAAATTTTACTAAAAAATACTCTAAATTTTATCGAAGGCAAGGATGCAAACCACGTGCTTCTTTGGGGTGAGAGAGGATGTGGCAAGTCAAGTCTCGTAAGGGCTGTTTTTACTAAATTTTATAAAGCAGGACTTCGCATAGTTGAGCTCGGATGCGAAGATCTAAAATACCTTGGCGACATCATCGACGAGATTAGAAAAAGTGAGTTTAAATTTATTATTTTTTGCGATGATCTAAGCTTTGAAAATGGCAGCAATGAGTATAAATTTCTAAAGCCTATCATGGACGGCTCTATCCAAAAGCCTCCAAAAAACGTGCTTTTATACGCCACATCAAACCGCAGACATCTAATAAGCGAGTTTAAAAGTGAAAATGAAAACTCAGAGCTAATAGACGGCGAAATCCACTATAGCGACGCAACTCAGGAGAAAATTTCACTCTCAGATCGCTTTGGTCTTTGGATTAGTTTTTATCAGGGTAACTACGATGAGTACCTAAAAATGGTCGATTTTTACTTTAAAGATTACACTGGCAACAAAGACGAGCTTCACACACTTGCTAAAAATTTCGCCACCCTTAGAGCTAGCAGAAGTGGCAGGACTGCAAAGCAGTTTTATCTCACATTTAAAGAAAATTTAAAATGAGATCAACTGATCTGTTTTTAGCTCTGCTAAATCACAAAAAGAGAAATTTAGACGAGCTAAAATGGCCGGGCGAGGGCACTTTTGAGGTTGTTTTGGGAGCTATCTTGGTGCAAAATACCAACTGGAAAAATGTAGAAAAAGCGCTAGATAATCTAAAAAAAGCGAGCAAAGATAGCCTGCAAGGCATTTGTGCGCTTGAAAACAGCGAGCTTGCCACGCTCATAAAGCCAAGTGGCTTTTATAACACAAAGGCCAAACGGCTAAAAACGCTTTGTCTAGCCATAAAAAACGAGTTTGGCGATTTTGAAAATTTTAAAGAAAATGCCAGTCGCGAGTGGCTAATAAATGTAAAAGGCGTTGGGGCTGAGACTTGTGATGCGATACTGGCATATGCTTGCGGCAAGCCTTATATGGTCGTTGATGCTTACGCGCTTAGGATAGTGGCGTATTTTGACTATAATTTCGAGTGCTATGACGAGGCGGCTGAGTGGCTTAGCTCGCTTGATTATGATGAAATTTATAAATTTCTTGATAGCGAGGAATTTGATGAAGTTGAAATTTTAAAGCTCTATCATGCTCTTATTTTGGAGTTTTGTAAAGAAAATTTCAAAGGTAAAATTTTAAGCCAAAATGGTCAAAAAATATTAAGTAGCATTAAAAATTAAACTACTAATATGTAACAACTCTTTATAAATTTGCCAAAGATTGGGGCTTTTTATAGTCTATTTTAAAATTCTGTGCTAAATTTACACAAAATTTATCTTATTTAATTTAGGAGGAGTGATGATTTACGATAACATCGTTAAAACGATTGGTAATACACCTATTGTAAAGATAAAAACAGGTGCTGATGAAGCCGAAATTTATGTAAAATTAGAGTTTTTTAACCCAGGTGGCTCTGTAAAAGATAGGATCGCATTTAATATGATAACTAAAATGCTAGCTGACGGTACGCTAAAATATGGTGATACTATCGTTGAGCCAACGAGTGGAAATACTGGCATTGGTGTAGCGATGTGCGGTGCTGCACTTGGTTTTAAAGTGATACTTTGCATGCCAGAGAGCATGAGTATCGAAAGACGCAAAATAGTGGCTGCTTATGGCGCACAGCTTGAGCTTACTCCAGCGTCTGGTGGTATGAAAGCAGCGATCGCAAGAGCTACAGAGCTAGCAGCTCAGCCAAATCATATAATGCTAAGCCAGTTTGAAAACAAGTATAACCCACAAGCTCACGAACTAACAACAGCTGCTGAAATTGTGGCTGATTTTAGTAAGCTTGATGCATTTGTAGCTGGTGTTGGCACAGGTGGTACAATAAGTGGCGTAGCAAAGATTTTAAAAGAAAAGGGCTATGATACTAAGATCATCGCAGTTGAGCCTGAAGCATCGCCGGTTTTAAGTGGTGGCAACCCAGGACCACATAAAATTCAAGGCATTGGAGCCGGATTTTTACCAAATACTATGAATATGAGCCTAGTTAGCGAGGTAGAAAAAGTAAGCAACGATGACGCACTAAACGCAGCTAGAGCAATCGCTAAAAGTGATGGACTCATGATAGGTATAAGCGGTGGTGCTGCTTACGTGGCTGCAAAAAGAGTGGCTAAAAGACTTGGCGCTGGCAAAAAAGTACTTTTCATAGCTCCAGATAATGGCGAAAGATACTTAAGCACAGAGCTTTACGGAGCATAAAAATATGTGGGAGAGTCTAAAAGAGCTAGTTCAAACCGTCCGTGAAAAAGACCCATCGGTACATAAGTGTTGCTTTTTAGCAATACTTATAAACACTCCTGGCATCCATGCGGTTTTGTTTCATAAAATTTCTCATTTTTTATATAAAAAAGAACATTTTTTTCTAGCTAGACTCATCTCACAAATTGCAAGATTTTTAACAGGCATCGAGATCCACCCTGGCGCAAAGATCGGTAGGAGATTTTTTATAGATCATGGCATGGGTGTGGTTATCGGTGAGACAGCTGAGATAGGCGATGATGTAATGATGTATCATCAAGTAACACTTGGAGGCACTGGAAAAGAGTGTGGCAAAAGGCATCCGACTGTAAAAAATGGCGTGACTATCGCAGCTGGCTCAAAGATACTAGGTGCCATAACTATCGGTGAAAATGCTAAGATCGGCGCAAACTCAGTCGTGTTAAAAAATGTCCCAGCAAACGCGACAGTCGTTGGTATACCAGCGAGAATAGTTCGAGTAAATGGGACAAAATTTGAACCAGAGTTTATTATCTAATCTCAAAGACTAGATAAATTTATTCTTACTTTTTATGCTTTAAAATTTGAGCATAAATTTCGTCTTTTAGTTTTAACTTCTCTTTCTTTAAATTATCAATTTCAGATGGTTTTGCCAGATTGTCGTCTATTTTTTTATTTAGTTCATCATGCTTTTTGCAAAGAGCAGCAAAACGAGCATCTGTTTTCTTTAGCTCATTTATAAGGTCTGTATATTCATGTAACATATCGGCTCCTATAAAAATTTGAGAAATTTTATCAAGACTTTGTAAATACTTGGATATAAAAAAGGCGCTAAGCTATTGCTTAAATTTTTAAAAAGAGCGAGTAGAAAAATTTATTTTATACGTATTTAAATTCTTCAGGTTTGTGTTTGCTTTTTACAACACGCTTGGTTAGACGTATTCCATCAACGGTACCGATAACCAAAAGTTTTGATCCTGTCCCCACTAATGTATCGCCATTTGGCATTGGTACAAAATTATTATTTATATCTCTAATGCCCACTATGTCTGCATTTGTTATATTTCGTAGATGAGTTTCTTTTAATCTTTTAAATCTTATCCAAGAATAATCAGGCACAAGAATTTCTTCTATATCGATAGGTGAATTTTTTGTATACAAAAACTGCTCTAATAAATTTTCCATGTCCGGCCTTACGCTCATAGCACTTAACCGCTGTGCGACTAAGCGAGATGGGCTTACCACATTGTCAGCGCCTAATTTTTTTAATCTTTGCGTATCGTCTTCTGTCTCTGCATTTGTGATGATATGATAAGGCTTTCTGCGACCTATCTCTTTTTCATAAAGTCTTACAGATGCTATAAGGGCGATGTTATCAGCAATATTTGAGCTAAGAGTTATAAGACCTTTTGCGCTTGATAGATGTGTTTTTAAAAAGGCAATTTGTGTATGTGGCTGAGCTTTTATGAAATATGGATATTTATAAATTTGAGCTAGCTCTGCGATATCTTCTCTGTCATCGACCACTACAAAAGGTATATGATTTTCGCGAAATTGAGCACTAAGTTCTATTGTGTATAGATTGTGATAACAAATAACGAAGTGATTTTTTAGTCTTGCGATCCTATAAAGCATGCGTCGTTCCTTTAAAATGCTAATTAATGTACCTCTTTTTAAAACCTCAACCACAATACCGATCGATAGTGTAAATATAATAAAACCAATAAGTATAAACGTGATAGTAAAAATTCTGCCCTTTGGAGTTATTGGAGCAACTTCGGTAAAGCCAACTGTTGTAAAAGTCATACCAGCTTGGTAAAAGGCATCTATTAGCGAGAAATTATCTATTAAGACATAACCTAATGTTCCAAAAAGTAACAGCAATACGACTGAAATTAGTGGAAATCTAAAAGGTTTTAATTGTTCGTAAAGCTCAGTATCTAGGCTTATTTCTGGTTTTGTAGAGTTTGACCAGTTGAGGAATTTTAAAAGTCTTGAGAGAAAAGACATAAATTCCTCTTCATTTTATATTCTTAGTTTGATTGTTTTTTCATCGTTCTTAGAGTAGAAGCAGCAACTTTTATCTTTCTTGTAGTACCATCTTCTAGTGTAACGCGAATCGTTCTAAGATTTGGCAAGAATCTTCTTTTAGTTTTATTGTTAGCGTGGCTCACATTGTTGCCTATCATCGGTCCTTTGCCTGTTATCGCACATCTTTTTGACATTTTTTTTCCTTATAAACAAAAATTTCTGCTGATTTTATCTAAAACAAACAAAAGTAATGCTTAAATAGATTCTTTTTTAAAAGAATTGATTTTTATTAATAATCTAGATAAAATAACACCTTTGCCTATAATTATAAATAGCAAAAATATTTAGAAATCTTGAGTGATATAAAATGCTTAGTAAAGAGTTGATCGAAAAAAATGTTGATTTTGTTTTACAGATGCCAACTCTTTTTGAAAAGGTCGAGCGTTTTTTATTAGCTGGTAATCTAACTGAGGCAGTTACTACTTTACAAAATATAGCATCTTTTAAAACTTATTTTAACTCCATTTTTAAACGTGCAAAATTTGATATTCCTTATGATGGCAACGATTTGGTAGTAATAGTAAATATGCTTGGCATTGATACTTTTAGAGCGATAGTGCTTTCTTATTTTATATTTTTAAAATCCCCAAAAATTTATAAGGTATTTAATTTTAAAATAGTCGATTTGATAGAGCTTAATGCTAAAATTTTATCAGATTGGCTAAAGGTATTAAATTCTTTTAAAGAAAAGCACTATAACTATTTATCGCTTGCTCCGTATTCTATAGCCTGTATTATAGTGTGTGAGAATTTATTTTCGAAATTTCCATCTTATATGTCAGATGTTATTTCGTATTCTGATGTAAGCTATAATAAAATTTTACAAAAAAAATATGGCTTTAGTCTTTGGGATATTTTTTTAAAAGCAATGAATATGAGTAAGCAATCATTAAGCAAGATTGATAAAGAGATGCTTTGTTTTTTTAAAATTTTACTCTCTTATGAGTCCAGCAGGTCTGAATTTTATGATTTTGGAGTTGATAAAATTTTAGATATCAATGTTTATCCAGAGATGCAAACCATTATATTTATTAAAAAAGCTCTACAAAAATGAAATTAACTTTTAATGGTTCTATGGCAATTATAAGGCCTTTTGGTTTTTTGGAAGCAGAGAATGTTCCATTAAAATTAAGTGAAAAATATATAAACCAAATTTCATCGCGTGATATCAGTGCTATACTGCTTTCACTAAAAAATGTTACATTTTTTAGCCCTATTTGGCTTGGTAGAGTAATTGAAAATTTAAGCGAAGAAGCGCAAAAACTTGGCGTGGTATTTGCGATTTGCGATTACAATGAAATTTTTTATGAATTGATGATGAGAACAGTTAAGAATATTTTAAATATTTCAATGTTTGAAAGTGAAAATATCGCAAGCTTGTTTTTAAATAAATTTCTAAACAATGCAAATGACAAAGTATTCATTTATAACTCAACTGAGCAGTACAAGCACTATTTAGCTAATTATCTCAAAAATCGCTCATTTAATGTGGTTGAGGCTAGAGATGCGACCGAGTTTAATAAAAAAAAGAATTTATATAGTTATGCAGTATCACAGCTAAATCATGTAAGATTAAGACAAAATCAGATAGATACTTTTATAAAAGATGGTGTCGTTATTTATGCCATAAAAAGTTTTATGGACTCAGATTTTATTGAAGATTTTGATATGTCAGCTCATGACATTATGCTAAAAATCGGATATAAATTTTTTATTTTATGGGTAAATATTTCCGGTGCTCTAAATATAAGGGGTGCAAAATTTCTAATCAAACTTGCTAGCATTAGCAAAAGATCAGGTGCATTTATTTCGCTTTGTGGCATAAACGAATCAAATTTATCTATTGAATTAGTAACGTATCTTAAAGATGCAAATATATTTATCTATAAAAATTTAAATGACTTTTACAAAGACGACACTATTTTTTATCTTAAAAAAAGAGACTTTGATGCAGAGCCGGTAGATATTAACAAGAGCGTTGCTCAAATTTCATTTTATGTGACGCAAATTGCGAGCAAAATTATCTCACAATTAGCAGAAGAAGAAATTTTGTGTGTTGATACCAAAGTTAGTGCACTTGACATAGAGGATGAGTGCGATTATTTGCGTATTTGTGTTCAGTATTATGGTGATATTTACGCAAGAGTGCTATTTGGAGTAAAAAAAGATAAATTAGACAAAATTTGCTCTATTTTTATGCCTGAAGGCAATGATTCAAATGATTATTTAAGTGGATATTCTCAAATTTTTAGTATCATTACAGATAAATTTTTGACTCATCTTTGGCAAAAAGGCATAAAAGTAAAAGTTAGCTTGCCTAAAATTTTATCTGATGATGTTTTTTTCGATCACAATAGTGTAGGCATCATGAATAGACTAGATGTAAAAGATGATGAAATAGGCTTTGTATTTGTAACCAAGTGAGGAGAAGAAATGTATGTTGCACCTAGTATTTTATCGGCTGATTTTGGAAATTTGGCAGCTGAGATAAGAGCCATTTGCGAGGCTGGGTGCGATCTGGTGCATGTTGATGTTATGGATGGGCATTTTGTGCCAAATCTAACCATCGGACCAGTTGTGGTAAATGCCGTTGCAAAGGCCGCTACAAAGCCGCTTGATATACATTTGATGGTTGAAAATAACTCATTTTTTGCTGACCTTTTCTTACCGCTAAAGCCAAAATTTCTAACCTTTCACATCGAAGAAGAGAAGCACCCAATGAGACTCATTGATCACATCAGGAAAAATGACGTTAGCCCTGGCATCGTGCTAAATCCACACACGCCAGTTAGTGCGATTGAGCATATCATTGATGAAGTCGATATGGTGCTTTTGATGAGTGTAAATCCTGGCTTTGGCGGTCAGAAATTTATGCCAGTTGTGCTTGAAAAAACAAGGGCGCTAAGAGAGCTAATAGAGCGTAAAAACGCCAAGTGTCTCATTGAAGTGGACGGCGGCGTAAATGGACTAAATGCACCTGATCTTGAAGAGGCCGGAGCTGATATTTTGGTGGCTGGCAACTACATCTTCTCATCAAATTCTTACGAACAAGCCATCCGCGCCATAAAGCTTGAGTTTTGAAACCAAAAAAACAGCGTTTAGAAAATAGCATTGAAATTTTAGCTAGGCAAAATTTAAGCTATCATGAGTTTATTTTAAGATTTAGTGATATTGAAGAAATTTCGTCGCTCATTGACGTTCGTGATCTTGATATGTGGCGAACCCTTGGGCTTGACATCACCAGAAATGAAGAGAATGAGATCGAGCTTGGCACGAGATTTAGAGATATTAGTGAGCAGGAATTTTGCGTGGTTGATATCGAAACGACTGGTGGTACGACGAGCGGACAGATCATTGAAATCGGTGCAATAAAAATGAAAAATGGCATTGAGATAGGGCGTTTTGAAAGCTTTGTAGCAGCTAATGTGGTGCCTGAAAATATCACCGAGCTAACCGGCATAAAGGCGAGCGATCTAGTTGGCGCTCCAAATTTACTAAATGTACTTGAGCGGTTCAAAATTTTTCTTGGAACTAGCGCCTTTATCGCGCACAACGTAAATTTTGACTACGGATTTATCTCTCATAGCCTAAATGAGATCGGCCTTGGCGTGTTGCTAAATAGAAAGCTTTGTACCATCGATCTTAGTCGCCGCACTATTGCTTCGCAAAAATACGGACTTGGCTCGCTAAAAGAGCTTCTTGGCATAAACAATACCCACCACAGAGCGTTAAATGACGCAATAGCAGCAGCTGAAATTTTTAAAGTCTGCCTCACACGCCTACCTTTTAGTATCCAAACTACAGAGGATCTCATAAGCTTTAGCAAAACAGCTCCAAGTGTGAAGCTAAAACCTGAACCAGTTTTGTGTGCGAATTAGCGGTAAAAAATTATCCATAATCCTAAATTTAATCATTAATTTTTATGCGATCTTTGTTTTTAAAGGATTGTGGGCAGTTTGCTAAATTTTACAAAAAAGGAGGCAAATGAGCCAGAAAAATTTAGTTTCAAATTTTATCTCAGCTGACGATGAGATACTCGCTTTTTTATCAAATTTTAGCAATAAGTGGTGCGTGAGTAACGATGGGGCGAAATTTATAGAGCAAAATTTTACCTTCATTGGCTCAAAGCCAGTTTTGCAAAATTTAAAAGATTACAAAACGGCTGAATATAAAAATTTTGCAGACATTAAAAAATTCCTCAGCTCAAATCTAAGCATCAAAAGTAAAATTTTAAGTGGCGATATAAACTACATCGGCGACAACTTAACAAATATAGAGATTAAATTTACACCTGAGGATTTTTACGATTTTTTAAAATTTATAGTTGAAAATATCCCAGAGCATCACTATTTTTGTAGTCCCAAGGAGGGCTGGATATTGTTTATTGCGATGGAGGGATATGTGGAATTTGGTGTTTTGCACTAATAAATTTATTTTTAAGCAGTTGTCTAAAATTGTTCATAAAAACAAAACGTGAAAGAAAAATTATTCGTAAAAATTCTTAAAATTAACAAAAAACTGGGCTTGCATCCTAACACCGCTTGTTGCTAGCAAAATTTAATCAATTTTTTTATATAATCCCTATTTTTCATAAAGGCAAAAAGATGGATAGAAAATCTTGGAGTTCAAGGCTCACATACATTTTAGCTGTTGCAGGAGCTACGGTCGGCTTTGGTGCGACGTGGCGTTTTCCGTATTTGGTGGGGCAAAATGGTGGTGGTGCCTATGTGCTCGTGTTTTGTATCGCGATGATCGTGATTGGCATACCGATGATTTTAGTTGAAAACGCGATCGGTAGACGTCTAAAATGCAACGCTGTGGATGCTTTTGGTGGATCAATAAATGGCAAAAAGATCAGCAAAAAGTGGCAGATCGTTGGCTGGATGGGGCTTGTTGGTGCTTTTGGTATCATGGCTTACTATATGGTTATTGGCGGCTGGGTGCTAAACTATATCGCCCAAATTTCATTTGGTTTACTTGATCTCTCACATGTGGTTAGTTTTGAGGAGACAAGTGCGTTTTATGAGCAAAATATCGTAAGCAATCCACTTGCTATCAGCTTTGCGACTCTTGTTTTTGTGCTAGTTAATTACGCTATTTTGGTACAAGGTGCGGTCGGTGGTATCGAGCGATCAGCGAAATTTTTAATGCCGCTACTTTTTATTTTAATGCTTATTATGATCGCTAAAAATATCACACTTGATGGTGCAATAGAGGGCGTAAAATTTTACTTAACACCTAATTTCTCAAAGATAAATTTAAAGCTTTTTGTTGATGTTTTGGGGCAGGTCTTTTTTGCTCTTTCGCTTGGATTTGGTGTGATGATCACGCTTTCTAGCTTTGTGAAAAAGGATGAGGGTTTGGTTAAAATTTCTATCATTACAGGTATTTTAAATACGGTAATTGCCGTGCTTGCAGGATTTATGATTTTTCCTTCTCTTTTTAGCTACGGTGTATCGCCAGATAGCGGCCCAAGCCTCGTGTTTAAGAGCCTGCCGATCGTTTTTTCACACATGCCATTTGGTGGTTTTTTCGCGGTTGCGTTTTTCGCACTATTAATGATCGCTGCACTTACAACATCGCTACCAATATATGAAGTAATAATCACAACACTTCAAGAAAAATTTAAAATAAAACGCAAGAAAGCAATATTTTTAGTCCTTGGAGGTATATTTATTTTAGGAAATTTGCCTTCGCTGATGGCTACAAACATACTAAGTCACGTAAGCATTTTTGGTAAGAATATTTTTGATGCATATGATGCAATAAGCGCAACAATATTTTTTGTATTTACATCATTTGGTTGTGCAATATTCGTAGGTTGGGTGCTAAAAGATGATGCAAAAAAAGAGATTTTGCAAGGTAGTGAAAAACATGCAAAACTAATAAATATCTGGTTTTGGTATATCAAATTCGTCGTACCGTTTATCATTTTGGTGCTTTTTATCAGCTCGTTTTACGATAATTTTTTGAAATAGGGCGTAAAAATATGTTTTATTTTTTACTCGGTATTTACTTTTTTTACGTCGCCGCAAAGGCGATTTTGGCAATTTTGCAGATAAATTTTATACGCGCAGAGGCTAAAAAGCCGGCCGTCGTGCTAGAGCAGGGGGAGTATAAAACCGCCGCCACCGTAGCGATAAGCAATCAAAAATTTGAGCTAATTAGCCTTCTCTATCACGCCGCGATATTTATGATGTGGGCGTGCTGGGGGCTTGGCACGATATCAGGGCATGCCTATAAAACGGGAGATATAGGCGATAACGTCTTTATGGTTATGGTATTTTTGCTCGTTTCGTCGCTGCTAGAACTACCGCTAAATATTTACGAAACCTTCGTCAAAGATAAAAGGCTCGGCTTTTCAAACGTAACGCCCAAAATTTTCGTGCTCGATCTACTTAAAACGCTCGCACTAACGCTGGTTTTTGGCGCGCTATTTGTGTGGCTGGTGCTGCTTTGTATTAGATTTTTGGGCGATTTTTGGTGGTTTTGGGCGTTTTTGCTTAGCTTTGCGGTCGCGCTTGTGATAAATCTCATCTACCCAACGCTCATCGCGCCTATCTTTAATAAGATGCAGTCACTGGAAGAGGGCGAGCTAAAAAGCCGCATAGAAGGGCTTTTAGCGCGGTGCGGATTTAAAAGTAGCGGCGTTTTTACGATAGACGCCAGTAAGCGCGATAACCGCTTAAACGCCTATTTCGGCGGCCTTGGCGCAACTAAACGCGTGGTGCTTTTCGACACGCTCGTTAAAAAACTAAGCTTAGATGAGATAATCGCCGTTTTGGGGCACGAGCTGGGGCATTTTAAGCACAAAGATATCCTAAAAATGATCGCCCTAAGCGCGGTTATGCTTTTTGCGATGTTTTTTATATTCGGCAACATCCCAGACGCGGCGTATCAGGCGCTGGGGCTTCATAGCGGAGGCGGCGGAGTGATCGTGTTTTTGCTACTTTTTTCGCCGATTTTCGGATTTTTATTTTCGCCGGTGAGCTCGTATTTTAGCCGCGCGAACGAATTTGACGCCGATAAATTCTCAGGCGAGGTTTCAAACAAAGCCGACATGATAAGCGCGCTAAAAAAGCTAGGCTCCGAAAACAAGGCCTTTCCGAAGGCTCATCCGCTCTACGCGTTTGTCTATCACTCGCACCCAAGCCTCTTTGAGCGTATAAACGAGCTGGAAAATGAAAATTGAAGAAGCTCTTAAAGAGGTTAGTTTAAGGCTAAGCTCGCTTTGCCAAAATCCAAGTAGAGTGGCTAAAATTTTGCTTATGAACTATCTTGATGTGAGCATTGAATGGATATTTTTAAATCAAAAAAATGAATTTGACGAGAGCGGCTATTTTGCTCTAGTTAAAAGGTATGAAAACTACGAGCCTCTTGAATATATAACTGGTAAAGCTAGCTTTTATGGGCTTGATTTTTACGTGGAAAGTGGAGTACTTATCCCAAGACCTGAAACAGAAATTTTAGTGGATAAAGTAATAGAAATTTCACGCGAATATAATGAACCAAAGATCGCAGAAATAGGCACAGGAAGCGGAATTATTAGTATCATGCTAGCTCTAAAAACAAATGCAAATATTGTAGCGACAGACATCAATGAAAAGGCTTTGATGCTTGCTAAAAAAAATGCAGATAAATTTGATGTAGGTGGGAGGATCAAATTTTTAAACTGCTCTTATGTGGATGAAATTTTAGAAGATATTGATATTTTGGTTTCAAATCCACCATATATTGCAAAAGGCTATAAACTTAGTAAATTTGTACTAAATGAGCCAGAAAGTGCGCTCTTTGGAGGCGAAGTAGGAGATGAAATCTTAAAAGACATTATTCTCATAGCCAAAGATCGCAATATCAAAAACGTTGCTTGTGAGATGGGGTACGATCAAAAAGCAAGTATGCAAAAATTCTTAGAGGCCAATGGTTTTGAATATAGCTTTTACAAGGATTTGGCTGGCTTTGATAGAGGCTTTTGCGCGAAGTTAAAAATATAAAGGAGAGAGTTTGAGAGGAGTTTATTTTTTGCTTTTGGCAGTACTTATAGGAGCTGAGCTAACGCTTGGTATTTTGGTGGCGCCAGTCATATTTTTCCCACAAAGCATCATAGGAGATGGCATACTTACGCATTTTATGAGCGGCCAAATGATGACAAAGATATTTTTGAAATTTAATTATATTTTGCTTTTTGTAAGTATAGTTATAATGATTGGCGAGCTATTTGATCTTAGAAAAAAGCTTATTTTTTCACTAAAATTTAGCATGTTAATGCTTGCTTTTTTAAATTTGGCTTTAGCTTTGAGTTTTGTATTTTTCTTTACGCCTTTTATAGTTTACGCTCAAAATTTGGGTATTGACGCGACACAGACGGCTGAATTTGCCAAAATGCATAGTGCGAGTGAATATGTGATGAAAATCATGCTTGTTTTGCAAATCATTTTATTTTTTGTGAAATTTAAGATTAGCCAAAATGAACGCAAAGCCTGATATTCAAGTTTTAACAAATTTTTTAGCCGAATACACGACGGCGATGGTGAGTGCTGGCACCTACACAGCGCGCGTAGAAAAGTGCGTAGATCGCATAGCTAAACACTACGGCTACGACATTAGCGTGACGATTTTCGTGAAGTATTTTACCATTAGCGTCATGGACTCGGCCGACAACTCCCTGCGCCGAACCTACGTGAAGAAGATCCCTCTGGGGCAGGTGAGCTTTAACCGTATTTCCGAGCTTTCGTCGCTTAGTTGGAGGATCTTGGATGAAAATTTAAGCTTAAACGAGGCCAAAGAGCAGTTTGAGGGCGTCATGCGTATCGGCGCGAATAAATTTGCAAGTTCGCTTATTTTAATAAGCCTTGCAAATGCGGCGTTTTGCAAGCTTTTTGGCGGCGATATGGGCTCGGTCGTATGCGTATTTTTCGCTACGCTCGTGGGGTATAGCCTTAGATTTGCGCTTGCTAAAATGGGCGTAAATTTAAAAATCCAGTACGTTCTAGTCTCGTTTGCGGTCTCTTTTATCGCCTATCTTGGCGTATTTTACGGCTTTACGCACACTAGCGACGTGGCTATCGGCTCGTCGATACTATTTTTGATGCCGGGCGTTTTTCTCATAAACTCGGTCTTTGATATCCTAAACGACAACACACTCGTAGGCATCAGCAGGGCCGTGAGCACTGGCATCCTGATACTTTGCATAGCAGTGGGCGTCTATATCACGCTCTCGCTTAGCAATGCGGAGATTTTACATGTTTGAGCTTTTTACTGCGACTCTTATAGACGGCGCTTTTGCCGCGGTGGCGGGGCTTGGCTTTGCCTACGCTAGCTCGCCGCCTAAAAGGACTCTCGCATTTTGTGCGCTGCTTGCGGCGTTTGCGCACGCTAGCCGCTTTTGGATCATGCAGATGGGATTTTTTAACATCAGCGTCGCCACGCTTATCGTCTCGTTTTTAAGCGGGATTTTAGGTATGCTCTTTGCCAAACGGCTAAAAGTGCCCGCCGAGATCATCGCATTTCCCGCGCTTTTGCCGATGGTGCCGGGAGTTTACGCGTATAAGGGCATTTTGGCGCTGTTTTCGTTTCTAAACGAGACTGATATCGCTAAGAAAAACGAATATCTAATCATATTTTTCGATAACGCGATCACGACCACGACGGTCTCGCTAGCCCTTGGCGTCGGGGTTTCTGTGGTGCTTATTTTATTTTACGATCAGTCCTTGATGATTACTCGCGGTGCTAGGTGCGATCTGGCGACGAGAAAGATGCGCGAGTAATTTTAACTTTCGGCATAGAAATTTTGTATGGCTTTTTGATAGTTTTTATTATTTTTACTAGATATTTTTTAATTTTTGCCGATATAGCTTAAAACGAAATTTTAAAAGGATTTATGATGTTAAGCGGTATCGGCGGATTTTCGAGTGTCGCTAAAAATTTTCAGCTAAACGAAAAACATAGCATAAAGAGTCAAATCATATATAAAAATGAAATCTCGCAGCCGGATACGGTCGAGCACAAATTTAACGAAGTTTTAGGCTATAAAGTTGATGAGGACGGATATTTTACGTCCAAATTTAACGAAGCCGCAGGTATCCCAAAGGACTACAAAATCCACTCAGATACCTTAAAATCGCTCGTGAACGTAAATACTAATTCGGGAATTTTAAAAGCCGATTTTAAAAACATAGATATAACCAAAACAGTCGGCAATGCATATAAAATTTTATCCCAAGTAGTCGGCGAGGACGTTTTAAATTCCAAAGAAAGTTTTAACAAAGAAGACCTCGCTAAATTTCCTCAAGGATACGAATACGACAATAAAACGCTCAAGGTATTAAAGCTTCATAGCAAAATATCAGACTATATGGGAGCCGATAGTAGCTTTCAAAGAAATGAACGAACTAGCATAACGACTACTTTTTATAATAGCTCCACGATTGGTTACTACTCAGAGCATAAGAGCTTAAAACCATCTACTGATATATTAAACAGCAACAGCGGCGGCAAAGAGGATATAAACAGCGGGATGTATTTTGATACTACAAAAGACAAATATACCGATAAAGACGGCAATATAACCAAAGGCGGGCTTTTGGTAGGCATTTTAAACAAAAATAGTCACGCCATAGAAGGTGAAACCACCTATCACGGCAAGATTAACGGTCTGGACAAAAACATATCCTCACAAGAGTACCAAGCAAAAATTAAAGCCTTTACCGACTTGCACGGGCATAAATACGATAAATACTCGCAATCTTTAGTAGATTCATTGCCTCAAGATTTAAAAGATTTTGTAGATTTTGCGAGGAGTTTAAAATTTGTCGGCGAGATAAACGTCAGTGACGACGGCAAAGAATCAAAAAGCCTCTTTGAAATAATGCAAGAGGATATGAAAGAGGCGCAAAAACGCCTAGAAAAGCTAATAGAGCGAGAAAAGCGAACGCAAAAGATGCTGGGTAAAAACAGAAAATACGACAAAGAGCTAGAGCAAAATACTAGAAAAAATTTAGAAGAACTTGAAGCGATAATAAAATTTAATGCTAAGGGCGTGGATATAAAGGCTTAAAAGGATTAATATGATAAGCGGCGTAAACGGATTTAACGCAAATGCAAATCTTGATTTTAGCGGCGCTCGCAGGCAAAATTTAAAAGCACGCGAGGAAAAAGAGGCGGATATAATGGGGTTTTTAAGAAAATTCAGTAAAATTGGGCTTAATGTAAAAGCCTAAGGAGCGGCCTTGAAAATACGAATCTACTACGAAGATACCGATGCGGGCGGCATAGTCTATCATACAAACTATATTAAATTTTGTGAGCGAGCCAGAAGTGAAGCATTTTTTCAGGCTGGATTAAACTTCACAAAAGAGGGCGGATACTTTGTAGTTTCGTCGCTGGAGGCTAAATTTATAGCTTCTGCTGTGCTTGGCGATGAAGTATTTGTTAGAACCAAAATTTTAGAGCTTAAAAAAGCTAGTCTTGTTTTGGAGCAAGAAATTTATAAATTTGATGACAAAAATGCCGAAAAGCTACTTTTTAAAGCGACGATTACGTTAGCCTTTATGAAAGAAGAGAGACTTGCAAAGATAAATGACGAGATAAGGAAATTCTTGGAGAATTCTAAATTTTAGATCGTGGCTAAGTTTAGAAATTTGACTTTAGCCACTTTGTGCTTTTACATCGAGCTATTTTGATCGAGCAAAATTTCTTGATTTGCTTCGTCAAAGTGGTCGCCTTTTGCGTTATAAATTTTAACTCCATATAAAACTTGTGAGTTTTCAACTCTTTCGGTAAAAATTCTATCAGCACTTTTATCTATAAAATTTGTATATATATACTCGGCACCAAAAGCACTTGAATAACCGATCTGAGAATATCTAAAATCCACATCAAAAAGATCACCAAGCCCCAAAAATAAGTCGTTAATAGGATTTAGTGAGTTTGCGATGAAAAGATTTTGTCTATCTCTTTGTGCGATGGCATTAAAGATATTTGGTAAAAAATTTATCTGCGTGCTTAAAAGTGCGTATGGTTTTATCTCAAAGCCTCTCATCTGCGTTGCTACAAGAGAAGCTTTGACGATTGGGATGTTTAAAAATATACTTGCATCATTAAATTTGGATTTTTTGCTTAAAGTATCATTTAAATTTATATCTTTGGCTACGATAGAGGCTTCATGATAATCGCTACTTTGCATGCGGACATATTCATTTAACTTTTGTCCTAATGAACTACCGTCGTCAAATGCAACTATCTTTTCATTCGAGTAAGCTAGCAAAGCTGAAATTTGCTCTTTATAATCAATGCCACCAAAGATCAAATTTGGCTTTGGATTTATGATAAAAGAGCTATGAACACTTGGAATGTAGATAAGCTCATTTGATAGAACTAGCGAATTTATAATGTTTGCACCATTTGATGTAAGGGCTGCGATAAAATAATTAAAGCCTTGGACTCTAGCCGTTTGCATAGCATTTGTAAGACTTTGTGGGCTTTCATCGTTGCTATTTATAAATTTGATTTCAATATCTGCGTCTTGCTTTAAGACATAGCTTAAGACTGCATTTGATACAACATTTGCATAAGATTTTATAATCTTTTGTGGGATGATTACAGCGATTTTGCCGTTTTTATTAACTTTTAAAATAGCTTCACCGCCAAGAGAGATATAAAGCTCTAAAAGAGCGTTATCGTCTATTTTTGCTGGCTCAAATCTTGCCATAAAACTAGCCAGTAAATCAGACTTAATAAGCTCATTTAAGCAGGCATTATCACAAAATTCTGGTTCTAAATTTATATAAGTAATCTTTGCTGGAGATATGCTTGATAGACTTTGGTCTTTTGTAACATTACTCTCAAAATTTATCTCATCTTGCGATGCAAAAATAGTCGAAAAAATGGCTAAAAAAAGTAAAATTTTTCTCATATCACTCCTTTGATCTTTCTTAAATCATCTATAAAAATATTTTCAAAACTAGGATTTTTGCTGATCCACTCTGGCGAAAACGTTGGTAAAATAAGGCTATTTTCATTTTTTAAAATACTGCCTCTTATGCTTGAAAATCCGCCTTTTAGCAATAAATTTGGATATAAATGCATAAAGGCTTTCTCTCCTAAAGTCACAATTATCTTTGGCTTTATCAGCCTAATCTCTTCAAACAAATAAGGACGACAAAGTTCAATAGAACGGCTTAAAATCGGACTTTTATCATCATTTTGTGAAATTTCACACCGAAGTAGAGAACTTATATAAATTTCTTTTATATCTAAATTTAAACTTTTTTTTATGGCATTTTCTAAAAAAATTTTACTATTATTTTCATAAGGGCCACTTTTTTTAGAAAATAATATAAACATGATTTTGCTATTTTCATTGCCGATGCCAGCTGTTACGCCTTTTGAGCTATTTCGCAAAGGGCAAAGAGAACATTTTTTTATCTCGCGGTTTAGCTCATCAACATTGTTGTAATCATGATAATTGCTTAGACTAAGAAAATTTTTATCAATAAACTTATAACCAATTAGTTTTAAGAAAAATAATTTTTTTAAAAGCCTATTATCTTCATTAAAATTCATTTTTGGATTATAACTTGATTTGCTTAAAGTTTGAGTTATGGCTTTTTAAGCTAAGTTATTCAAAGGAATTTAAGTATTGCTTTGATAAAATCCCACTTTTTATATTAACTTTAAGGATAGAAATGAAAAGGACTTATCAACCTCATAAAACCCCTAAAAAACGCACTCACGGCTTTCGCTTAAGAATGAAAACTAAAAATGGCCGAAAGGTAATAAACGCTAGACGTGCCAAAGGTAGAAAAAGATTGGCTGCTTAGCTGGTTTTGAGTCGTTAAGCGGCTCAAAAGAATTCTCTCAAGTTTATAAAGAGGCTAGCAAGTGGCATTGTGATGCTTGCATTGTTTTTTATAAACCAACAAATGAAAAAAAAATAGCAGTAGTTGCTAGTAAAAAAGTAGGAAAAGCGGTAGTTAGAAATAGAGCAAAAAGACTTTTGAGAGCCGCTTTTTTTAACATTTCTAGTGAATTAAAAGATGGCACATATATTATGATCGCAAAAAATGGAATTACAGAGATTTCATTTGAAAAAATTTGTAAAAATTTAAGTTGGTCTACAAAAAAAATGGGATGTTTAAAATGAAAAAAATTGCGATTAAAGCTATCGCTTTTTATCAAAAATATATTTCCATACTTCTACCAAAAAGCTGTCGCTATTACCCGACTTGTTCACAATACGCGATTTGGGAATTTCAAACAAATAGTTTTTTTTCTGCTTTTTTTGCAACCTTCATGCGAATTTTAAAATGTAATCAGCTTTTTAAAGGCGGTATCAATTACCCAATCATCTACAAAAAATTTAACTTATGTTTTATATCTCAAAAAAGTGATACCAAAAATGTAAATTTTTGGTTTGTCCCTTGTCGGAATAGTAAATTTTATGTCGTAAAAGTATTAGATAAATTAAAGGAAAAAATATAAAATGGAACAGATGTCTATGCAAAAAAGGTTGCTTCTTGCAGCGCTTTTATCTATTGTTTTTTTTATAGTGTATGATTTTTTTATGCCAAAAAGGGTGATACCTGAGCAAAACCAAACTACAATGTCTCAAACAATAGATCAAAATAAAGCTCCAAATATAAATCAAAATACACCAAAATCAAATGAAAATTTGGCTTCAAATGAGATAATCGCTACTATCAAAGGCCAAAGCTACGAAGCAAAGATAGATAAGCTAGGAAGAATTTCAAAATTCTATTTAACTGAAGAGAAGTATAAAACTGAAGATGGTAACAAAATCGAGCTTGTTTCACAAAATCCATTGCCACTTGAGCTTAGGTTTAACGATAGTATGCTAAATGCCGATGCTTTTAAGGTTGCATATAGTAGCGATGCTAGCGAGATAGATGTCAGTAGCGAGCCTAAAACTATAAAACTTACTCAAAATTTAGATGGCATTACAATTACAAAAAATATCAAATTTTACCCAAATGGTAGATATGAAGTTGAAGTAAATTTAAGTAAAAATGTTGATTATTTCATCACTCCTGGCTTTAGACCAAATATCGCGATAGATAGCTACACAGTTCATGGCGTTATGCTTAGAAACACGGATGATAGCCTAAATATTATTGAAGATGGCGACGCTAAAGAGGTTAAAAACTATGCAAATACCACAATAGCAGCCGCATCTGATAGATACTATACGACGCTATTTTACTCATTTGAAAAGCCATTTGAAGTAGCCGTAGATAAAGATTCTAACAATAATCCTATTCTTTTTGTAAAGGCAAATGATAATTTAAAATTAGGCGCATATATCGGACCAAAAGAGCATAAAATTTTAAGCTCAATGGACGAGAGACTAAACGACGTTATTGAGTATGGTTGGTTTACATTTATAGCAAAACCGATGTTTGCATTTTTGAATTTCTTACATAACTACATTGGCAACTGGGGTTGGGCGATAGTTGTGCTAACGCTTGTTATAAGGATAGTTTTATTCCCGCTTACATATAAGGGTATGCTATCCATGAATAAGCTTAAAGAGCTTGCTCCAAAGGTAAAAGAGCTTCAGACAAAATATAAAGATGATAAGCAAAAAATGCAAGTTCATATGATGGAGCTTTATAAAAAGCATGGCGCAAATCCAATGGGTGGATGCTTGCCGATCTTGCTTCAAATCCCAGTATTTTTTGCGATCTACCGCGTCTTACTAAATGCGATCGAGCTAAAAGGTGCTCCTTGGATACTTTGGATACACGATCTTTCAGTAATGGATCCATATTTTGTACTACCTATTTTGATGGGTCTTACGATGTTTTTGCAGCAAAAGCTTACACCAACGACATTTACTGATCCTATGCAAGAAAAGGTGATGAAATTTTTACCTCTTATCTTTACATTTTTCTTCGTGACATTCCCAGCAGGTCTTACGCTTTACTGGTTTGTAAATAACGTTTGCTCGGTCGTTCAACAAGTCTTTGTAAATAAACTTTTTGAAAAACATAAAAAAGCTGCGGAGGTAAAGGCTTAATGAAAATAGAAGCAAATACCCTTCAAGAGGCATTTCAAAAGGCAGCTGAGCAGCTTAACTGCTCAGTAACTCAGCTTGATATAAAAGTTTTACAGCATCCAAGCAGTGGCTTTTTTGGATTTTTTAAAAGAAGTGCGATCATCGAAGCAAATTTAGAAAATCAGCCAAAACCACAACACAAGCCAAAAAATGATAAAAATTTTGTTAAAAAAAATGATGAGAATGAGGCTGTAAAAGAAGATAAAAAGCAAGCTAAAAAATACGATCATAGCGATAAAAAGCGAGGCTCTAAAAAACATAGAGATGAAAAAAACGAAACTAAATTTGAGCAAAAAGAGCATAAAAATGAAAAGTCAAATTTAAGTGAAAAAAATGAAGCTCTAGCTAAAGATGCGTTTGCTCAAAAGAGTGAAGAAGAAGCTGAACCAGGATATGTGATAAAGAGACTTGATGAGCCAAAAGAAATAAAGGAGCCACAAGCTGGTAAAAATGCTCCTAAAAATATTTTAGATAATTCTATTATTGAAAATTTTAACCAAACTGATGAAGAGAGTGCGGCTCAAGCTTTACAAAAAGAAAAAAAAGAAAAAGCAACAATCGACTTTGATAAAATTTTACCTGAGATCAAAGATGGCATGAACCGTCTTTTTAAGGCAAGTTGTTTTGATATTAGTAAAATTGAAGTTAGCAAATTTGACGATGAAACGGTGCTTATAGAGCTTGATGGTGCTGACGCGGCGCTACTTATCGGCAAAGAGGGTTATAGATATAAAGCGATATCTTACATGCTTTATAACTGGTTAAATTCAAAATACAACCTCGCTATCCGCCTTGAGATCGCGCAATTTTTGCAAAATCAAGAAGCGATGATGGATCAATATCTAAATGGCGTGATCGAGCGTGTGCAAAATAGTGGCAGAGCTCAAACAAAGCCACTTGACGGGGTTTTGGTCAAGATCGCGCTTGAGAAGCTTCGCGAGAAATTCCCAGATAAATATGTCGGCATAAAAAGCGGCAATGACGGCAAATTTGTCGTTGTAAATGACTTTTTCAAAAAATGAGTGAAACCATTGCAGCCATTGCCACAGCTTATGGCATCGGCTCAGTTTCTATCGTAAGGCTTAGCGGCAAGGACGCCCTAGCCATCTCTTTAAAACTCCTTAAACTTTCAAATTTGGAGCCAAGATACGCAAAACTAGCCAAAATTTACTCCCTTGATGATGAAATTTTAGACGAGGGTATAGTTATGTATTTTAAAGGCCCAGCAAGCTTTACAGGTGAGGATATTGTCGAGTTTCAAACTCATGGCGGCGTTATGGTGAGTGAGAGAATTTTAAATGAGCTAATAAGAGCTGGTGCAAGGCTTGCTATGCCAGGTGAGTTTAGCAAGAGAGCGTTTTTAAATGGCAAGATGGATCTAGCTAAGGTTGAGGCGATGCAAGGGCTCATCACTTCCAAAAGTGAGATCGCAGCTAAAATTTTGACCCGCCAGATGCAGGGCGATCTTAGTAAATTTGTAGGTGAGATCAGGGGCGAAGTGGTCAAGACTCTTGCTTTTGTTGAGACAATGATTGATTATGCTGATGATGATTTGCCTGCAAATTTACTAGAGCAGACTAAGCAGATGCTTTTAAAAAATAGCGAGAAGCTAGAGCGTATAGCCACTCTTAGCGAGCAAAGAAGAGGGCTGATTGATGGCTTTAAGATCGCTATCGTTGGTAAGCCAAATGTTGGCAAAAGCTCCATTTTAAACTCGTTTTTGGCATACGAGAGAGCGATCGTTAGCGACGAGGCTGGCACGACCAGAGATAGGATAGAAGAAAATTTCAAGATCGGCTCGCATCTAGTTCGTATAATAGACACCGCAGGCATCAGAAAAGATGCTGGAAAGATCGAGCAAATCGGCATAAACTACTCAATCTCAGCCATAAACGAGGCCGACATCATCCTAGCTGTTTTTGACGGCTCTTGTCCAAGTGACGAGCAAGACAAAGAGATAATCAAGCTCGTTTTAGACTCAAATAAAAAAGCCTTTTTTATACTAAACAAAAGCGATCTGGCATTTAAATTTGATACTGAGTTAGAGGATGCGATCAAAATTTCAGCAAAAACCGATACGAGCGTAGTTTTAAAAGAGCTTGAGAGCTACCTCAAGACACAAGATACCGACGAGATCATGCTAAGCTCAAACCGCCAAATTTTAAGCTGCAAAGAGGCGAGCGAGGCTTTAAAAAGAGCGTTTTTAAGGCTAAACGAAGATGAACTAGAAATTTTCGCTTACGAGCTAAATACTGCTATAAAGGCACTTGCAAGTATCACAAAGCCATTTGAGAGAAGTGAAATTTTAGACGAGATGTTTAGCCATTTTTGTTTAGGAAAATGATAGTTTTTTTGGTTAAAATTTTCGTTTTTTAAAGGAGATACGATGAAAATTTTACTTATAAATGGTGGTAAAAAATTTGCCCACTCAGATGGCAGACTAAATCAAACACTTCACGACCTTGCATGCGAGAAGCTCGCAAAAATGGGTCACGAGATAAAACAAACTACAATAGATCATGGCTATGATATCGAGGCTGAAGTTGAGAAATTTCTCTGGATGGAAGCGGTAGTTTGGCAGATGCCAGCTTGGTGGATGGGCGAGCCTTGGATAGTGAAAAAATATATCGATGAGGTCTTTACTGCAGGCCACGGCAAGCTTTATACGAGCGATGGCAGGCATAGGGTGGATCCAACTAAAAACTATGGCAAGGGTGGCTTGCTAAATGAAAAGAAATTTATGCTAAGCCTTACTTGGAATGCCCCAGCTGAGGCATTTAGCGATCCAAGCGAGTTTTTTGATGCGCGCGGGATCGATGGGGTTTATTTTCATTTTAGAAAGGCAAATGAGTTTTTGGGCATGAAGCCACTTCCATATTTTATGTGCAATGATGTGATCAAGATGCCAGATGTACCAAGATACATAAAAGAGTATGAAGCGCATCTTGAAAAAGTTTTTAAAAATACGAAATAGAAATTTAAAATAGAAACAAAACTGCAAATATGAATAAAAGTGGCAACAAAATAGCTACGAGCTAGGTTTGAAAATTTTGCCACTTTTTATTACCATGCTAGCAAAAATAAAACACTGGCATAAATTTTAAAATGCTAATATAAAAAGGCCTTATCAAAGTAGGCAAAATTCTCTCAATAATGCTTTATTCTGCTAAATTTCAAAAGGCTTTTTAGTAACTTTTTATAAGCAAGATTGTAAAATGGCTTAAAATTCTTAAAAGGTTACATCAATGGATAAAGCTACCATACAAGCACATAAAATTAGCGACGAAGAGTATGAAGAGATCTTAAAAATTTTAGGCCGTGAGCCAAATTTACTAGAGCTTGGTATATTTTCAGCGATGTGGAGCGAGCACTGCAGTTACAAATCAAGTAAAAAATACCTAAACGGCTTTCCGACAAAAGCTCCTTGGGTCATCCAAGGACCTGGCGAAAATGCTGGCGTCATCGATGTTGGCGATGGGGTTGCCGCTGTTTTTAAGATGGAGAGTCACAATCACCCAAGCTTTATCGAGCCGTTTCAGGGCGCTGCAACTGGCGTTGGTGGAATTTTAAGAGATGTCTTTACGATGGGCGCAAGAGTTGTTGCGAACATGAACTCACTTCGTTTTGGCGAGATAAGAGGCGAGAGCGAGCTAGCAAAAAAGCATAGATATTTGTTAAAAGGAAGTGTCGCAGGTATCGGGCACTATGGTAACTGCATGGGTATTCCAACTATCGGCGGCGAAACTACGTTTGATCCTAGCTTTAATGGCAATATCCTAATCAACGCCTTTGCGCTTGGGCTTTGTAAAAGTGATGAAATTTTCTACGGCAAGGCCGAAGGTGTAGGCAACCCAGTCATTTACGTGGGCTCAAAGACCGGTAGAGACGGACTTGGAGGCGCCGTGATGGCGAGCGATAGCTTTAACGACGAGAATAAATCGCTTCGCCCAACGGTGCAAGTGGGCGATCCATTTGCCGAGAAGCTGCTTATGGAGGCGTGCTTAGAGCTCTTTAAAAAAGACTACATCATCGGCATCCAAGACATGGGCGCAGCAGGGCTAACAAGCTCTAGCTTTGAGATGGCTGGTAGAAGCGGCAGCGGTATGAAGATGTATCTAGACCGCGTGCCGATGCGCGAAGTTGGCATGACGCCTTATGAGCTAATGCTAAGCGAGTCTCAAGAGCGTATGCTAATATGCGCAAAAAAGGGCTATGAGCAAAAGGTGCTTGAAATTTTTAGGAAGTGGGACCTTGATGCTGAGATCATCGGTGAGGTCACAAGTAGCGGTGTGATGCAGCTTTACTGGCATGGTGAGCTTGCAGGCGAAATCCCTATCGGCCCACTTAGCGAGGCAGCTCCAGTGCTTGATCGTCCAGTCGCATGTCCAAAATACCTTGATGAGATAGCAAATTTAAAAATCCCAAATAATGTTGATAACAAAACCGCATTTTTTAAGCTTTTAAAAGAGCCAGAGGTGCTAAATAAAAGCTTTATCTACGATCAATACGATGCAAATATTCAGACAAATACTATAAAACAGCCAGGTTGCTTGGGTGCTGCAAGTATTAGGGTAAAAGGCACTAAAAAGGCCGTCTCTATGGCTGCGCAGTGCGATCCTAGAGCAAATTTCGTTGATCCAAAAATTGGCGCTGCAAGAGCAGTTGCTGCAGCTGGCAGAAAGGTAGCGATGAGTGGCGCTGTGCCACTTGCGATCACCGACTGCCTAAACTACGGCAACCCACAAAATCCAGAGGTAATGTGGCAGTTTAAAGAGGGATGTGAAGGTATAAAAGAGGCTTGCCGTGAGCTAAATACGCCAGTTGTTAGCGGTAACGTGAGCCTTTATAACGACACTGACGGCGTTAGCGTCTATCCGACACCAGCCATCGTCACAGTTGGTGTAAATGAGGATGCAAACTTAAATCTAAAAAGCACATTTTTAAGCGAGGGCAGGGCGATTTACCTACTTGGTGAGACAAGCGGGGAATTTGCTGCCTCACTTTACGCAAAGGCGCTATTTAACGTGGTTGGCGGAAAGCTAAAAGAGGTTGATTATAAAGCTGAGCGAGCCCTTTGGGATCTAGTGATAGAAGCAAATAAAGATCAAATTTTAGAGTTTGCAAATAGCGTAGGTGTGGGCGGTCTTGCTATTACACTAGCAAAAATGGCTAGTATCTCAAATATCGGCGTAAACTGCGAGGCGAAATTTAAAGAGTCAAATTTTATATTTGACGAGAGCTTTTCAAGAGCAGTTGTGGGTGTGAAAGATGAGGCTAAATTTGAAGCGCTTGCTGCTAAATTTGGTGTAAAATTTGAAAAGATCGGTGTTAGTGACGGTAGAAGATTTAAACTAAATGATATCGATGAGAGCGTGGATGAGATAAGAGAAATTTATCTAAATGAGTTTGCAAAAATCGTTAGAAAAGAGGATTAAGAAATGGCTTTAAAAAAGAGCAAGGTTGCTGAGGCTGAAAATGAGCAAAAGGAAGCAGAACAAGTTGAAAAACGAGGCGTAGCAAAGCCGCCAGTACTTTTTAGTAAGACACAAAATTTAATAAAATCAATCGAAAAAAGACTAAACGCTACTTTGATAACTTACTATAATTCAAACGCTGGTAGTGTTTGCGGCAACGATGCAAGTGCTATGTATGAAATTTTAAAGGGTAAAAAGATAGATACTGCTTATCTTTTTATAAAAAGTGACGGCGGAAGTGGTATTGCCGCTCTTAGGATCATCACTACACTTAGAAATTACTGCAAAAATTTAATAGCTCTAATACCTGCAAACTGCGCCTCGGCTGCTACCATGATGGCACTTGGTGCAAATGAGATCGTCATGGGGCCACTTGCCTATCTAACGCCTGTCGATACCTCGCTCAAACACGAGCTTAGTCCGACGAACAAAGGCAATGAGCTTGTGAGCGTTTCGATGGATGAACTTAGTCGTGTGGTCAAGCTTTGGAAAGAGCAAGATAAAGATAGGCCAAACGATACAAACCCTTATAACTCACTTTATGAGTATATCCATCCGCTAGTATTTGGTGCGGTTGATCGTGCTAGCTCGCTATCTCTTAAAATTTGTACCGAGCTTCTTAGGTATCACATTGAGGACGATAAAAAGATCGCAGAAATTTCTGAAAGACTAAATGGCGACTACCCAGCTCATGAATATCCAATCCTCTTTAGGGAGGCGCACGAGATCGGCCTTCATGTAAAAAAGATGGATGATGATCTAAACGAGATGCTTCAAGAGCTAACGCTACTTTACTCTGAGATGGGACAGCGAGCTTTTACTGACTATGATGAAAATAGCTACCACGATAACAATATCGCAAATATTATTGAAACAAATGGCAAGCAAATTTACTATCAGATAGATAAGGACTGGTTTTATCGCCCTGAAGAGCGTCGCTGGAATGTGATGAATGACGAGAGCTCTTGGCGTAAAAACGAGCTAGTAAATGGCAAAATAAAAAATACCATCTATCACTTGTGGTAACATGTCTGGTATCTTATTTTTATTGATACTAGGTGGTGCTATATTTTTGCTGCTAAAGGTACAGTTAAGCAATAACCGCAGAAAACAAGCAAACGTAAATGAGGCCAAATTTTTAGTCTCACTCTTGGCAAAAGTGGCTAAGAGTGACGGTAGAGTTAGCGAGCTAGAGGCTAGGCTGATCACTCAAGTGCTTGATGATCTAAGCCAGAAAGTTAGCGGCGTTAGCGGCGTGCGTGAGTATCTAAAAGAGGTTTATAACAGCCAAAAAGAAAATGTAGATAACGCCTATGAAACCGCCAGAAACTACAAGCGCGAGTTTAATCTAAACTACGATACCTGCGTGGCTAGGCTCACTTTTTTTCTAAATTTAGCCTACATCGATGGAGAATTTAACAAAAGCGAGCAAGATGTTATAAGAAACATCGCTTATGGATTTGGCATAGATAAAGAGACGCTTGATGAGATAATCTATAAATTTGATAGCTTTTATGGCTCAAGATTTGGGGCAGACCGCGATGAGATGAGCCAAGAAAACGATGCATTTGAGGTTTTGGGACTTAGTAAAAATGCAAGCCTTGATGAGGTAAAGGCTCGCTACAAAGAGCTTGTGAGGCAGTATCATCCTGACATTTTGATGGGTAGGGGCGAGAGCAAAGAGGTGATAGAGCGCTCGACTAAGAAGCTTCAGGAGATAAACGAGGCTTATGGGCGATTAAAAGAGAAATTTGGAGTTTAGATGAAGAAATTTATTATTTTGCTGCTAGCGGTGGCTGGCTTTTGTAATGATTTTAAAGTGGTAAATGTCGATGGAAAAGAGATAAAATTTAAGCTTACGCAAAGCGAGCTTTATCAAGATCAAAGGTTGGTCATCAGTAACTACGATGTTAAAGATAGCAATGTGAGCATAATATTTGTTGATAAAGATGGCAACAAGAGCGACATTATGTCAGTTCAAGCAAAAAAAATAAATGAAATTAGTGAGTATATCTTTTCGTATGATCGCGGCATAAAGGTGATGAAATTTAGCTCAAAAAAGCCGATATGCGAGGCGCTTGAGAAAGAGGAATCTGTAAATTTAAGCGTATTAGATGCACGTTATTTTGATGGCAATCAAATTTCAAGCTATGCCTTTAGCGTTGATATTGTTGGTCAAAAGCGTGAAAACTTTATAGAGAGAAAAGACTATTATATAGATGTAGCTACAAATGTTATGGTTACGCTAGAAGCCTTATCTATAAAGAATATCGCAAAGGATATAAAAATGGGGCAGCTTTTGCTTGTAAAAGGTATGTGTTTAACAAAAAGATAAAAAATTTAATAAAGGAGAAAAAATGAGAGCATTGCTTAGCGTTAGCGATAAAGAGGGCATTGTAGAGTTTGCAAAGGGGCTGGAAGAGCTTGGCTGGCAGATACTTTCAACCGGCGGCACCTATAAACTTTTAAAGAGCGAGGGTGTCAAAGCTACTGAAGTTAGTGAATTTACAGCTTCACCTGAGATGTTTGAGGGCAGGGTAAAGACGCTTCATCCAAAGATACATGGTGGCATTTTGCACAAACGTGACGACGATACGCACATGGCTCAGGCAAAGGAGTATGGCATCGAGGGCATAGACCTAGTTTGCGTAAATTTATATCCATTTAAAGAGACTACCATCAGGACTGATGACTTTGCCGAGATCATCGAAAATATCGACATTGGTGGCCCAGCCATGGTAAGAAGTGCGGCTAAAAATTTTAAAGACGTGCTAATTGTCACAAATGTGCTTGACTACGACGAAATTTTAAAGCGTCTAAGAGAAAAAAGCGATGATTTTGAGTTTAGAAGATCGCTGATGATAAAGGCTTACGAGCACACAGCGGCCTACGACAGCACGATCGCAAACTATATGAATGATAGATTTAATGGCGGTTTTGGCGATGCTAGATTTATCGTGGGAAGTAAGGTTTTTGATACAAGATACGGTGAAAACCCTCACCAAAAAGGGGCACTTTATGAGTTTGATTATTTCTTCACAAACAACTTTAGAGCCTTAAAAGGCGAGGCAAGTTTCAATAATATGACCGATATAAATGGCGCCTTGATGCTTGCAACTAGTTTTGATGACGCGCCAGCTGTGGCTATTATCAAGCACGCTAACCCTTGCGGCTTTGCAGTAAAAGATACTTTGCTTGATAGCTACGAGGCCGCACTTAAATGCGATCCGATCTCAGCTTACGGCGGTGTAGTCGCAATAAATGGCACACTTGATGAAAAACTAGCTAAAAAGATAAATGAAATTTATGTTGAGGTAATAATTGCTGCAAATGTTGATGAAGCAGCTCTTAAAGTATTTGAGAGTAAAAAACGTATCAAAATTTTCACTCAAGACAATAAATTTTTAGTTCGCTCAAATGATAAATTTGACTTTAAGCACGTTGATGGCGGATTTGTATTTCAAGAAAGAGACTATGTAAAAGACGAAGAGCTTGAAAATATGAAGCAAATGAGTAAGAAATTTGCAACTGGTAGCGAGCTAAAAGATGCTCAGATCGCGTGGAAAGTAGCTGCGCTAACGAAGAGCAACTGCGTGGTTTATGTAAAAGATGGCGCAATGGTGGCTATTGGCATGGGTATGACAAGCCGCGTTGATGCTGCTCGTGCGGCCGTGGCAAAGGCAAAAGAACTAAAGATCGATCTAAACGGCTGCGTACTTGCAAGCGAAGCGTTCTTCCCATTTAGAGATAGTATCGATATCGCTAGTAAGGTCGGCGTAAAATGCGTCATCGAGCCAGGTGGTAGCATCAGAGATGATGAGGTGATAGAGGCTGCCAATGAGCATGGCATGTCACTATACTTCACTGGCGTTAGACACTTTTTACACTAAAATTTAGGGGCGCTTGCCCCTTTCTTCACACTTTATAACTTTAAATTTCATATAATCTTTCAAAACGAAAGGAGATAGAATGAAAAAGATCTTAAAATTTATCTTAATGGCGGCAGTACTTTTTGGTCTAAATTTGATGGCAAAAGATGAGCTTATAAAGGAGCAGACGATGGCAGGGCAAAATTTAAAAGAAATTTATCTAGCAGGTGGTTGCTTTTGGGGTATGCAGGGATATTTTAAAAAGATATTTGGCGTAGTGGATACAAAGGTAGGCTATGCAAATGGCAAGAGCGAAAATACTAGCTACCGCGAGCTTCATGAGAGCGATCATGCTGAGACACTTTATGTAAAATACGACGAAAACAGAGTCGCTTTGGCTGAAATTTTGGCTCATTTTTTTAGAGTGATCGACCCGACCTCATTAAATAAACAAGGCAATGACGTTGGTAGGCAATATAGAAGTGGAATTTACTATGTGAGCGAAAGTGATCTGCCAACGATAGAGAGCTTTATGAAAATAGAGCAAAAGAAATTTAAAGATAAGATCGTGGTTGAGGTGGCACCACTTAAAAATTTCGTCTTAGGTGAGGAGTATCATCAAGACTATCTTGATAAAAATCCTTTTGGATATTGTCACATTGACCTAGATTTAGCTAATAAACCGCTTTACGATGAGGCAAAATTTAAGCCACTCAGTAAAGACGAGTTAAAGAAAAATTTAAGTAGCGAGCAGTATGCCGTGACACAAGAAGCGGCGACTGAGAGGCCATTTAGCAGCGAGTATGATAAATTCGATAAAAAAGGAATTTATGTAGATATAACGAGTGGAAAGCCACTTTTCTCAAGTGCAGATAAATTTGATGCAGGATGTGGCTGGCCAAGCTTTACAAAGCCTATCACGACAACAGCTCTTTCATATAAGGAGGACAACTCGTTTATGATGAAAAGGGTCGAAGTTAAGTCGCAAAATAGTGACGCGCACCTTGGGCATGTTTTTGACGATGGCCCAAGCGATAAGGGTGGGCTAAGATATTGCATAAACGGCGCGAGTCTTAAATTTATACCGCTTGAAGATATGGCAAGACTAGGGTATGAGGAATTTATACCTTATGTAAAATAGCTTTTGTTGAAGCAAATCAATAGTTTAAAAAGTTTAATCAGAGTATAATTCTCCAAAATTAAAAGGAGAAGAAATGAGTGATTTTTTCAAAAATGCGGAGCAGTTTAATGTCGATGGTGCAACCGTGCCATTTTATAAATTTAATGAAAATGGTGTAAATTTTGTTGGCTTTGACTCACGTCCTTGCGTGCCGCCAGAGCCGATGGTCAATGCATTAATCGCTATTAAATTTGCTGATAAAAACACAAAAATTATGATGCTAAATCATAAATTTCCAGCTGGTCTTATACCAAAGATAGACAAGAGCTTTGATATAGAGCGTGAAGATATAGATGGTGGGGCTGTAAAGATGATTTTTAGCCTAAAAGACGGCGCAAATATAGAAGACGTAGATACGAGTCTTTGCCACTAAGATGCTTTTAAATACTTACGCACCACCATTTAAGTTAGTCGGTGGATATTTTATTGCTGGAATTTTGTTTTTGGCATTAAGTGTGCCGGCATTCTTTTATGCAGATTTTGATGCGATTAGCTCACTAAACACAGCTGGTTTTTTGCATATATTTTTTGTTGGCTTTGTTATGAGCATTATCATCGGAGCGCTCTATCAGCTAACCTCAGTAATTTTAGAAAAGCCATTTTTTACCGCAAAAGGTGCTATTTTAAATTTGGTTATTTTTTGTCTATCGTTGCTGGGCATGTGCTACGGGATGTTATTTGCTGAGGCTAAAATTTTACAAATTAGTGGAGTTTTGCTTTTTTGCTCGCTCGCTTTTTTTGCAACGACTTACGCATTAAGCTTTATGGATAATGAAAAAAAGAGCTTTGCGGCCTTTGCACTTTTTGTTTCAGCTATCTTTTTGCTAATTGGAATAACGCTTGGTTTTTGCTTGCTTATGATACTTAGTGGCACGCTGATGCTTGATTTTGAGATGACACTAAAATTTCACGTTTATTTTGTGCTGGGATTTGTATTTCTTGTGATACTTGGAGCTGCTAGCGTACTCCTACCTATGTTTGCATTGGCTCACGATCTAAAATTTACACTTAGCAAGGCCTCACTAGCATGCTATATTTTGGGTGGTATCTTGCTAGCTTTTAATGAAAATTTATCTATTTTGTCAATATGTGTGGCAGCTTTACTTTTTATAGCTCAAGCGCTTTATATTTTAAAAAAACGCATTAGAAAGGCGTATGATTACTGGAATGTAAATATCGTACTTTCACTGCTGGCTTTACTTGGTGCTGCTGTTTTTATAGCTTTGGATAAATTAAATTTAGCTGCATATTTTTTAATATATGGCTTTTTGTTTGCTTTTATCGTAGCTCATCTTTACAAGATCGCACCATTTCTCATATGGTATCACTACGTAGCACCTTTTGTTGGAAAGGTAAAAGTGCCACTTCTTGATGCCATGATACTAAAAAAGATAGCTTATTTTGGTATAGCTTTTAATGCTATCTCGCTTCTTTGCTATCTTTTCTCAACTTGCTTTGAACTAGAAATTTTAGTACATGTAGGTATGATTTTTATAGCTCTTAGTATAGTTTTGCTATCAATCAATATAATAAATATTTTTAGATTTACTGGTTTTAAAGGATAAAAAATGAAAGAAAAAATTTATAACGCACTGTCAAATATCGTTGATCCAGAAGTTGGCTTTGATATCGTTTCGCTCGGACTTATATATGATGCGAGCTGCGATGAGAATGGCAAAGCAAAAGTTACTATGACGCTTTCAACTAAATCTTGCCCACTGCACGAAATGATACTTGGCTGGGTAGAAACAGCCGTGCTTGATATAGAAGGTGTCAAAGAGTGCGAGATCGACCTTGTTTGGGAGCCTGAGTGGAATATACAAATGGCAAGTGATTTTGTAAAAGCACAACTTGGAGTTTAATTTTTAAGTTTTTAGATTTGAAAGTTTGTAAATTTTTATAAGCTAGAGAGCAAAAGCTCTCTAGAAATTTTAAGGAGTTTGTTTTTTATTAGTCCATTTGATGGCGCATAAATGATGGCACATCAAGCTGTGACATATAGTCTTCGTCATATCCACCACTAACTTTTTTAAGTCTTAATATACGCTCTTTTTTTATGATATCGTTTGCATTAGAAGTTTGTACTTCATCTTTTTTCTCAGCTTCTTTTTGTGAGCTTTGAAAACCTGTGGCTATTATTGTAACTTCAACTTTATTGTCTTCTATTTTGTCATCAGTTGTTGTACCAAATATAATTTCAGCATCTTCATCCGCTGCCTCATGAATAATACTCATCGCATTATTGATATCAGCTAGTGGGCAACTAGGGCTTATTCTAAAATGAACTAAAATACCAAATGCACCATTTATTGTCATGTTATCAAGAAGTGGTGATTGTATAGCATTTTTTATAGCTTCTTGCGCTGCATCCTCGCCACTTGCTTCGCCAACACCCATTAAAGCTAGTCCTCTATGGCTCATAATCGTTCTAACATCTGCAAAGTCTAGATTTATATCGCTTTTTCCTGAATCAAGTACGATCGTACTCATGCCATTGACGGCTCTTGCAAGTACTTCATCGACCATTTCGAAGCTTTCTTTTATACCAGCATTTTTATCAATTAATGTTAGGAGTTTATCGTTTGGAATGACAACAATAGAATCGCTTTCTTTTCTAAGTTCCTCAAGGCCACAATCAGCCAATTTTCTACGTTTTTTTCCTTCAAACATAAAAGGCATAGTAACAACTGCAACTGTTAGTGCACCAATATCTTTTGCAGCTTGAGCAACAACTGGAGCAGCACCAGTACCAGTTCCGCCACCGAGTCCTGTACCAATGAAAACTATATCTGATGTCTCAAGTGCACTTTTTACTTCATCGTAGCTCTCTTCAGCAGCAGCTTTTCCTATTTCAGGTCTCATGCCTGCACCTAGGCCTTTTGTTGTCTTTTCTCCAAGCTGTATTTTTGTATGTGCAAGAGAATTTTCAAGAGCCTTAGCATCTGTATTGGCAACAATAAGATCTATATTTAAATTTGGATTAACTCTTATTATGTGGTTGACCATATTGCCACCACCTCCACCTACACCTACGACCTTTATCTTTGCACCATAGATGCTTTTATTTTCTTCTACTGTGAAGCTACTCATTTTTGAAATTCTCCTTAAAATAATTGTGTAATACTATACCAAAATTTTGCAAAAGCATTTGGCTTTTTTTCTTGTTTGCTAATATCTGCAATATTGGCAAGCTCTTCTTTGTTTTTTGATTTATTTGCTACCTCTAATTCAAAATCTTTATCTGAAAAACTATCCTCTTTTTCATTTGGATCCTGCACCTCTTGTCCAAAATTTTGTACATTTTCCTCTTCTACAAAAACATTTCTAAAATTTGCTTTTGGTTTTGAGGCTATTTCCCCTTGGTATCTCATTTTTTTCTCAGAATCAATCTCGTATGGGCTAAAGTTGCCAGCACCATATAAACAAAGCCCTATAGCACAAGAATTTGCTGGATCTCTTAAAATTTCAAATAATCCATCCATTTCTTTTGTTTTTGCTATACGAACTGGCATTTTATCAAATATCGCAGATGCAAGATCTCTAATACCTTCTAACTTAGTCATACCGCCAGTAAGTATTATTCCAGCACCAATGCTATCTTTATAGCCGCTATCTTCTAGCATCTTAGCAAGTACCATAAGGGTTTCTTCTGCTCTGGCATATATAACATTTGATATTATGTCTAGTGAAACTTCATGACTTTTTGTTTCATCTCCAAGGATCGGAAGCTCTATTAAATCAACTGACTTATTTATTAAAGCACCATAACCTAATTTTATCTCTTCTGCCTTTGGAAGAGGTGTATGCAGAGCCATAGAAAGATCATTTGTAATATTTGCTGAGCCAACAGGTAAAAATTCATTGTATCTTATAGAATTTCCAGAATGTACTACAAGATTACAAGTAGCGCCACCCATATCAACAAGTGCAGCACCAAGCTCTTTCTCATCTTTTGTTAATGTTGCTATCGCAGAAGCATATCCTGAAAGGACTATGTTATCTAGTTGAACACCTGCTAAATTTGCGGCTTTTCTTAGGTTGCTAATAGATGACTTTTGTACTGTAACAATATGTGTTTGAACTTCTAGCCTGCTACCATTCATGCCTATTGGATCTTCAATATGTTCTTGTCCATCTACTTTAAAATTGTAAGGAAGAACATGTAGCTTTTCATACTCATGAGGTATATCAGCTGTATGATCGGCCATTTGCATAGCACGTTCGATCTCTTTTATACCTATTTCATGATTTGGTATATTTACTACACCACTACTGTCAACGCTTTTTGTATACGCACCAGAAATAGAAACTATGACTTTTTCATAGCGTGTTCCTGCAACTCTTTGTGCTTCTATTAATGCATTTTTTATTGACTTTGCAGCTTGCTCAATATTGGTTATAACACCTTTTCTTATTCCTTGTGTTTTTTCAGTTCCAATTCCAATTATCTTAATACCATTTTCATCATGTTGTGCTATTACTGCACAAATCTGGAAAGAGCCGATATCTATACCTAAAATTTTTGTACTCAAGATAAATTACCTTTTGATATATTCTTTAATTTCATAGTATTTTTTCAGTTTGTTTGTTAAATCTTTTATTAACTCATTATTTTTAAGCATTGTAACGTTTTGCTGTGTTATTTGCTTATAGTTATTATCCATATTATCTACAAGCAACCTTTGTTCCAAAATATCGTATATAACGGCCTTATCCTCTAATATAACATAATCTTTTTTATTGTTAGTTTCAAAAAGTTGAGAAACAAAAGCTCTAGTCTCACTTTCATTTAGTCCTGAGATAGAGCTATTTATATCTCTACTAATAAAGCCTATATCAGTTCCTTTGAAATTTTGTAAAGACTCTTTTGCCATAGTTGTTAAGTTTTCTTTTTTCTTTTTATCTTTGTAAATTTCAAGTACCATTACTCTTGCTTGTTCAAAACTCATAGGTTGTGGAGGAGTTATGCTTTTTACTCTAACTATCAAATATCCATCTTTATATGTAAATGGTTTTATAATCTCACCAACTTTTGCCCCTTTTATTTCATCAAGTGAGAATGTCGCATTATCTTCATTTACACTAACAAATTCATTTGTTGCAAGCTCGGCTTTTTTGATAGAGGTATATTTTTTTAAAGCATCAGTCTTGCTTTTCTCGATATTGTAGTCTTTAATAACTTCAGTCTTTACTTCGTCAAATGATTTGATTTTATCATCAGAGCCTTTATATCTCTCCTTATTTTCGTTATAGTAGTCACTCAAAGTAGTTTGATTTACATCATTTTTATTTGACTCTATAAAGTATGTTTCTAGACCGTATATGGTCTTTGTCATATAGTTGTTTTTATTTGTTTCCCAAAGATCCTTTAGCTCTTTTTCATCTATTTTTATATCACTTTGATTAGCATTTATTATCTGTATTGCTAATTTGTCTTGCATAAAAAAGCTTGCTTCCATCATTGCAATGTCTTCTTTGTTGGCTGGTAAATTTAAAATAGTTCTAAGTTTATCAAGTAGTATTGTTAGTTTTAAATTTTCTTCAAAATCAGTTGGATTTATTCTAGCTCTTCTTAAAATATCGTAGTATAAATTTTTATCAAAAGCACCATCTTTTTGAAATGTTGGATCCGCGATTATATATTTTAAAATATCATCTTTGCTAACACTAAGACCTATATCGTCTGCAAAATTTAATAGTAAATTCTCTTGAATTGTAGCCTGAAGTGCAGCATTTTGTAATCCTAACTCATTAGCCTTTTCTTGTGTTAATTTGCCATCGAAAAGATTGTTATAGTATTGATATAAGCTATCGTATTTTTGTTGTAGTTCTTGAATGCTTATATTTCTGTGTCCTACTTTTGCTACTGAGGTGGCTCGATTGCTGTTTAAATCATATGCTCCCCAGCCTACAAAGCCTGCTCCAACAAAGGCTATTGTACTTACCCAAATGGTAACAACTAGGTATTTTTTATGTTTTTGCATCCAAGACAACATTAAATTTTCCTTTAAAAGACTAACGAAATTTGTATGATATATTATATAAAATTGCCTTAAATAAGCTTAAAATAGGGCTTTAAAAATACCTTTGTGAAGAATTTTGCTAACAATTTTTTAGCATTGTTAGCAAAATTTTTAAATACTATAATCGCTATAACCACTAGTTAAATGAAGCAATTTGCAGCTATTTTCTAGCAAAGCTATCTCTTTTGCAAGAAGCTGAGGGCTTCTACTGTATGCGTAAATGCCATATCCTTTAACGATAATAATGTTTGTGTTTTTTTCTAGCATATATCTATAAATTTCAGTTTCTGCACGTTCATACCAGTCATCATATTGTTTTGGATCATAAACAGAAATTTTATCAAATCTCATATACCCAAAATAATCTTTCGGTACAATTTTTTCATGTTTCATCGCGTAGGCAGTTGCGTATGGTGGTATCGCGTAGCAAACAAATCTTGCCTCATTTATATTTTTATAAATATTTAAGTGTATATCAGCATCAAGACTAGCTTCATTCCAACGATAGTCTTTTTTTGATGAAAGAAGTGTCAAATCATCATCTTTTAAATTATCAAAAATGGCATTTTGTTTATTGATTATAAATTGATTTTTTTCGACTCTTGCCGAAATCGAGCCATGAAAGACGCCAAAAAAATTCTTTCTAAACATAGAAAGTGATATCGTTTTTATCTCATTTATTGAGTGTTCTAGCTCCATTTTTCCTCCTACGTTTAAGCGATTATATTTAAGCTATCTTAAAATTTATGTAAAATTTTGTGTAATGATAGCTTTTTAAGTAAAATTTCGATAAATTTTCCACACTATTTACTATAAAGAGGCAGTGTTGCAAAGTCCACATATCAGTGTTTTACTTGATGAAGTTCTATCCTTTTTTAAAAATTTAAATGGAAATTTTATAGATTGCACGCTTGGATATGCTGGACACTCTAGTGCTATTTTGTCTCAAAATGAAAATTTAAATTTGATCGCTTGCGATAGAGACAACGAAGCTATAAATTTCTCACTCAAAAAACTTGAGCCATTTGGCAGCAGAGTGAAAATTTATAAGAGCAATTTCTCTGAGCTTATTAGCAAGCTTAGTGGCGATGAAATTTCAAATGTTAGAGCAATTTTAGCTGATATTGGCGTTAGCTCTTTGCAGATAGATAAAGATGATAGAGGCTTTAGTATCGGCTCAAACACACTTGATATGCGTATGGATAAAGAGCGAAGTTTTAGTGCATATGACGTGGTAAATGGCTACTCTTTTGATGAGTTAGTTAGGATTTTTAGGGATTATGGTGAGCTAAAAAATGCCTCTGGGATCGCAAACAAGATAATAAATGCTAGAAATTTAGCCAAGATAACAAGCGCAAAAGAGCTAGCAAATTTGATCGGCACGGCTCAGATAAAAGGACGAGGAGTTAGCCCTGCGATACTGGCTTTTCAGGCGATCAGGATAGAGGTAAATGGCGAGCTAGACGAGCTAACAAATTTGCTTGATAGTATAGAAAAGGGCGGTTTTAAAGATTGCTTAGTGGCGATCATAACATTTCACTCACTTGAAGACAGGATCGTAAAAGAGCGCTTCAAAAAGTGGGCAAACAGCTGTATCTGCCCGCCTGGTATCTACCGATGTGAGTGCGGAAATAACCACGAGTTAGGCGAAATTTTAACCAAAAAGCCACTAACAGCAAGCCAAAGTGAGCTAGCGCAAAACTCACGAAGCAAGAGCGCAAAACTGCGTGTTTTTAAGATAATAAGATAAAGGGATAAAGATGCAAGAAAAAGAAGAGCTGCTAACACTTCACGACGAGGAGCAAAAACGTGAGGTAAATTTAAGCTTTAAGACGCTAGTGATGGTCTATCTTGCGGTTTTTATAGCACTAGCTCTATTTTTGCCAAAAATTTACATAGCAAATCAAATTTATTATATAAGTAGAGATATCGCCGACATCAGTGGCAAACGAGATATGCTTCTTGAAGAGAACAGAGCTCTTAGCATAAAGCTTGAAAATTTACGTTATAAAAATCAAATTTTAAACAATATGCAAGAGCGTCAATGGAAATAATCAAGAAATTTAAAAGCTTCATCCACTACTACGACCCTGCAAATTTCCAGCTCATTTACTCGCTAAAAGCTGCCACAACCATAGCTTTTAACTGTTTTTTGTGCTTTCACTTCTTTCATCTAAGTGGCGCCATCATGGCTGTAAATATCACGATGGGTATCTTCTTTCTTGGCGAGCTTGAGTGTAAAGATAGGAGTAAATTCGCATTTTTACTACTCTATATCGCGCTTTCTTGCGCTTTTATGCCATTTGTTGATCCATTTATCAGCCTTGGCGTTTGGCTCTCGCTTATCGTATTTGTCTGGATATTTATGGTCGGCATTAGCCAAATTTATAGTTCAAATTTAAACAAAATTTTACTTGCCGTAAATGCAACAGGGCTAGTTGCCTTTGTGACAAAGGCTGCAGTTGGGCTAAATGTGGTTGAAAGCATCGGCGGTCTGGTGCTTGCAGGCGTGCTAAGCATCATCATAAAATTTGAAAACTTTGGCAAATACGGTAAATTTACTAAAAAGAGCATCAGCTTTTTACTAGACAACGCCATCTTATCGAGCAAAGCACTTGGCACGAGCCATTTTTACGCAAGTATCGCAGATTTGATGAGTTTGATCGACAAATCAAAAGAAATTTTCGCAAATAAAAGCCTAAAGATAAAAGATGTTAAGTTAGTTAGAAATCAAGCCAAGGCTCTATTTTATTTTTATAAAGTTGAAGAGATCGCTGTTTTGCTTCGAACATTAGGCGCTTCGTTTGAAAGGATCGATGACAAAGCGCTTTTAAATGAGGTAAAAAATGAGATCGCTTACAATCTTTTTGAACTTAAAAATATCTTTAAAAATCAAACTCCAAAGCTAAAATTTGAAGCGCTAAATTTAGCTAAAAACTCAAATTTTAAAATTTTTGCAAGCTCGCTTGGTGTGCTTTATGATAAATTTTTGCTTATAAAAGAGGGCGGCGAGGATAAGCTCTCTTTTAATAATACAAAAAAGATCACGCTAAAAGAGGCATTTAAAAAGATAAATTTAAAAAATGAAATATTAAAAGAGTCTTTAAGGCTTGCCATTTGTATGTCGCTAGCCATTTTTATAGCGCAGGCCATGCATATAAATCATGGAATTTGGATCGCCATAGCTGTGATGAGCCTAAACAAAAGCGACGAAGATGCTTTAAAAAATGCTGGCAGAGATAGCCTTCTTGGCGGAGTTATCGGCTTTTTTATCGCACTTGTTTTTGTGAAATTTATGGGTGAATCATACGCATTTTACGTGGTTGTCTTTATCGGTATGTTTTTGGTTTATTACCTTAAAGCCTATAAGCAAATTGTCTTTGCAACGGCTTTTATGTTTGAATTTACAGCCATTTTTTCGCTTATAAAAAGAGACTTTTTAGCTCTTATGGTTGATAGATTACTTGATGTGGCGGCTGGTTTTGTGATAGTTTTTGTCACATATTTGCTAACTAGGAAAAATGACTATACAACTATAAAAGATAGCTTAAGCAGTGCCTTGATGTGTTTTAGAAATTTAGTGCAAATTTCTCTAAATGAATCAAACAAAGATGCTTTTAGCACGGATGAAAAAGGGGTTTTGGGATCGTTAAATGAGCTAAACTACGCTATCAAAGTTAGTAAAAATTTAGACAATGATAGTATGAAAAATGCAAAATTTATAGCTAGCAAGCTTGATGATATAAATAGCGATCTGGTTAAACTTAGAAATTATTTAAACTTAGACGAGTTAAAAGAGAAAAACACCTTGCAAAATGATGTAAAAATCATCTCAGATAGATTTTTAATGCTAGATAAAAAGATCAAGAAGCTTCCATATTACTTTATAAGTGATATAGAAGCGAAACTACTTTGCAAAGACGAAAACGCTAAAAAGTTAATTTTACGAGTTACTTTAGGGCAAAATGAAATTTACTCAGCGCTCTCTTTTTGAGAAATTAGCTTTTCATATATATATTGTTCTAAATCTTTTTTTGAAACATCATTTTTAAGAGCGGTGTTATAAATTTCTTCAACCTTGCTTGAATATTTTTCGTAGGCAAAATATGGAAAATGCACGCTCCAAGCCTTTTTTATAAGCTCTTCACTCATCTCTCTTCTGGCCCAGACTTTAAACATATCAAAGCCAATAAAAACGGCTGATGTGACGACAGCAGTCGCTATTATCGATATATGCGCATCAGTTTTTGCTAAAAAATGATGCGTGATGATTAACAATGGAAATAAAATGACAAAACAGATAAGTGCGTAAATCTGATAGAGTTTGATGTGATTAAATCTAAAATTTAACTTTGCTCCATCTATTAGCATACCTTCGTTAAAAAGGGCATTTGCTTCAAGTAGATCCCTGAATAAAACTGGCTGTTTTGAAACAAAAAAAACGTTTTTTATGATTCTATCTTTTAAAGTTTCTTGCATTTTTTATAAACTTTTTACCTTTGAAATTTTGACTAATTATATCTAAGAATCTATAAATTCAAACAAAATTAGATACAATTTGCCCAAAATTTAAGGAGCTAAAAATGGCAGATCAAGCTTTACAAACCGTCTTTTTAAATGGAGAATTTTTGCAAAAAAACGAGGCAAAAGTTAGTGCTTTTGATAGAGGATTTATATTTGGCGATGGAATTTATGAGGTTGTGCCTGTGATAAATTCAAAAATGGTTGATAAAGATGGATTTTGGGCGAGATTTGAAAGAAGCTTAAATGAAATAGATATAAGTTTGCCCTACGAAAAGGAAAAAATTGAAGCGATCTTAAGCGAGATAATCTCCAAAAACGCCTTGAAAGAGGGCGGAATTTACATGCAAGTAACAAGAGGCGTGGCGTTTAGAAATTTCTATTTTATAGAAAATTTAACACCAAGTGTCTTTATTTTCTGTTACGAGAGTGAAATTTTAAACAATCCTGCTGCAAAAACTGGCATAAAAGTCGTGAGTGTCGAGGATATCAGGTGGAAAAGGCGTGACATCAAGTCTATCTCACTTCTGGCTCAGTGCTACGCTAAAAATGAAGCTCACAAAAAAGGTGCAGATGAGGGCTTTATGGTGGAAAATGGCTTTGTGACAGAGGGTTGTAGCTCGAGCGCTTTTATCATCAAGGATAAAACTTTAATCACAAAACCGCTTTCAAATGAAATTTTGCCAGGAATTCGCCGAATGAGACTTTTAAAGATCGCTAAAGATATCGGCCTTAAGATAGAGGAGCGAAAATTTAGCATGGATGAAGTTTATAGTGCTGATGAAGTCTTTATCTCGGCTGCTACACTCATACTCTTACCAGTCGTTTATGCTGATGGCAAGGCGATAAATGGCGCAAAAGTAGGAGAAATTTCAAGCAAACTTCGTGAAATTTATGCTAGTGAACTTTTAAAAGAAGCTGGACTTTGAGAGAAAAAATCCTAATAAGTGCTTGCCTAGTTGGTATAAATTGTAAATTTAACGGCGAAAATAATCTTTTAAATAAAGATGTTTTGGATGAAATTTCAAAGAGATATCATCTGCTTTTTGTTTGTCCTGAAGTTTATGGTGGACTTAGCACGCCAAGAGAACCGGCTGAGATGAAAAATGGTGTGGTTATTTGTAAATTTTCAGGTAAAGACGTGAGCAAAAATTTCAAAAAAGGAGCAGAAATTTGCCTAAAGATAGCCAAACTAAATGGTTGTAAAAAGGCTATTTTAAAATCAAAAAGTCCAAGTTGTGGAAGTGGGCAAATTTATGACGGAAGCTTTAGTAAGAGGCTTATTTTAGGTGATGGCATCACAGCAAAACTGCTAAAAGAAAATGAAATTTTAGTTTACAGCGAAGATGAGATAGTAGGGTTTGATGTTTGATAGGCTAAAAGACAACATTATGCTTGAGGTGATTTTTAAGTACATCATCTTGTTGCTACTTTTTATCTGTGTGATCGGTCTTTTTATGAGCGGCGTTCTTTTCTTAAATGGGGAGATGAGTGAAAATTCGCTGAATTTACACATTTTCTTTGGTTTTAGTTTGGTTGTTTTGACGATTGTTCATAGTTATGTTAAGAAGAAAAAGTTAAAGAAGCTAAGCCTTGAGTTTAAAAATATCTTAAATCATAAGCCGGTGCAGATGGATTGTAACACTACTAGATTTTTAAACGCTTTAAACGATGTAAAGGTTGGCGAGTTATCAAAGAAATTTGGCTCTGATATTGTAGAAATTTTAAAATCAAATGATATAAAAATAAAAAGCGAGAATGAGACGATGAAGCAAATTTGTAAAAATAACGATGAAAAGATGTTTTACATTTTTGTTTTGATTGTAGAAGCTATTTTTAAGGATAAGGAAAAAAATTGAAAAAGGGTATATTTTTAGCATTTAGTGTTGCTTTGTTTTTGGGATGTTCGCAGACCCAGCCAAAGCCAAGTGTGCAAAATTCTTTACCAGATGAAAATGTATATAAGCCAAATGAACGCATTAGTTTGCTTGATTTTGAAATGAAACAAGATGCCTCGTCGTTACCGCAAAATATACAAAGTGCAAGCTTTGACCAAGAAGAAATTTTACAAAGAAGGTTTAAGGTTTTTACATTAAGGGGCGTAAAATTTAATCCAAACGATGTTTTTTGGGCATTTAATATATATAAACCAAGCGAGAAGAGAAAGTATTTTGGCTCAAATTTTAGACAGATACCTAAAAGCTGGTTTGACGCACAAAAGGACAATGCAAATTTTTCAGCTCTTTCAAGCATCTCTGCTTATGCTTTAACTTCGGCAAACACAGCTGTAAGAAATTTCCCAACCGACGAGCCGATATTTTTAAATCCACAAACTCCAGGCGAGGGCTATCCGTTTGATTATCTGCAAGAATCAATCCTAAGCATCGCTCATCCGCTCTTTGTATCACACCTCTCAAAGGATAGGGCATGGGCGTTTGTGAGTGATGATGCGGTTTGGGGCTGGGTGAAGGTTGAGGATATCAAATTTATAAGCGACGATGAGGCAAATGCCTATCAAAAGTCAAGTTTTGTGACTATAAAAACGGATAAAATGCCAGTTTATGACAAGGCTAGAAATTTCTTGTTTTATTCAAGAGTTGGAGCGATACTGCCTGTTTTGGCGCAGGATAGTAAAAACTACTACGGCAAAATTTATGTAAGAAATATGCTTAGGGAGTTTGTCCTCCCAAAGTCTTTTAGCGCCCTTTTTCCACTTAAATTTAATGACTCAAATTTAAAAACAATTCTTAGCTCGCTTCTTACTCAGCCTTATGGCTGGGGCGGGGTGGATAAGCTAAGAGACTGCTCGCTTTTTACAAAAGACTTGCTAGCAAGCTTTGGCGTGTGGTTACCTAGAAATTCAAGGGCTCAAGCAAATATGGGACAAAAATTTGATCTAAAAGGACTTAGTAACGCTGCTAAGACAAAAGAGATAAAAGAAAAGGGTGTGCCATATCTTACGCTTGTGCATCTGCCAGGACATATCATGCTTTATGCTGGATATAAGGGCGATGATATATATGTGGTGCATGATGCTTGGGGGTTAAAAACCGAAAATAACGGCAGAGCGTTAATCGGTGCTACGGCAGTAACTACGTTAAACATCGGACAAAACAGAAACGACATACAAAACTCAAATTTGCTCATTTCAAAAGTCGATTCTATAAATGTGATAAAGCCAGAAAATGTAATAAGCGATAAAGCTAGAAAAATTTCAGCTTTACAAAGGGCTTATGGTGTTAAGGTTGAGGATAATTTGGTCAAATTCGGTGATGGAACAATATTTGTCTATGATGACTTTAAACAAAAAGATGATGAGTGTAGTATTGGTGCTGATATAGAGGATATGAATGCGCTTGATTACGCTGCATTTTCGCCACTTAGCACCGCACTAAGTGATGCTGGCAGATGTAGAAACTACGAGCTTTTAGGCAAAATTTATGGCTCAAGCGAGAGCGAGGTAAAAGCAAATTTGGTAGATGTTGTTTGGCTAAAAGATAGCCTTGCGCTAAAGTTGCCATTTAACTCTAAAAATGGAGCCGCAGCTGCTTTGCAAGACGTAAGCAATGAGCTAAACGATATGGTAAAGAGCGATCCAGCCTTGCTTGAATACCTAAAAGATCCAGGCGGGACATTTAAGTGGCGAGTGATCGCTGGTACAAACCGCTTGAGTCCGCACAGCTACGGCATTGCGATCGATATAAATGTGAAAAAGAGCCACTACTGGCAGTGGAGCAATGGCTACCAAAACCTCATCCCTGAAAAGATAGTGCGTGTTTTTGAAAAACATAAATTTATCTGGGGTGGACGCTGGAAGCACTTTGATACGATGCACTTTGAGTATCGCCCAGAGATGTTTGAGTAGATGAAAGAGCAAATTTTAGAAATTTTATCTCACTCAAACGTCTTTTTAACAGGTGGCGGGGGTGTTGGCAAGAGCTATCTAACTGCCTCCATCATCAGACACTACAAAGAAAATTTTAAAAACGTCATAATCCTTGGCTCAACTGGCATAAGTGCCGTTAGTCTTGGAGGAGTTAGCTTGCATAGTTTTTTTAAATTTGGCTATTGCAAAGACTATGAGGAGCTAAGGCGCTTTGACTATCATCAAAAAGACAAACTAAGCAAGCTAAGAAGTATGCTTGATGCATGTGATCTGCTTGTAATTGATGAAATTTCAATGGTGAGCTCAAATCTAATGGAGATGATAAGATACCGACTACTTACTTCCAAATTTAAAGGTAGGGCGCTTATAGTGGGTGATTTTTATCAGCTTCCACCAGTGCAAAAGGAGCAAAATGAAAATAGACTTTTTAATTTTTTATACGCTTTTAACTCCAGTGCGTGGGAGGAGATGAAATTTACAAATGTTGAACTACTAATCTCAAAACGTACAAACGATCTTAAATTTTATGAAATTCTCTCTCGTCTTAGAGTAGGCGAGCTAGATGATGAGATAATGAGCTATATAGAGAGTTTAAGAGTGACCAAGATAGAGCCAGATGATGATACGAGCGTGCTTTTTGGCAGAAATGCCGAGGCTGAAATGCTAAATCAAAAAAGGCTTTCAGAGCTTAGCACGCCACTTGAAATTTCAAACTCAGATGTAAGCATTTTGGATGAAAATTTAGATAAAAAAGAGTTTGAGAAATGGGCAAATACGCTAAATATCTCAAGGGATTTGGAGATGAAGATAGGCGCTAAGATTATCTTTACGTCAAATAAGTGGGGCGAGTACTATAACGGCGAGCAAGGCAAGATCATACAAATTTTAAAAGAAAACGGAGTCATTTCAAGCGTGATTGTAAAAAAAGATAGCGGCGAAATTTGTGAGATAGAAAAAGCCGCTTATATATTTAGTTCGTTAAATTTAAATGAAGATGAGATCGAAGAAAATGTACAGGCATCGCTCCATCAGTTTCCATTTAAGCTTGCTTACGCTCTAACTATCCACAAGTCTCAAGGTATGAGCATAAACTCGCTCATTTGTAATATCAACCACATTTTTGCCAAAGGACAACTCTATGTCGCACTTTCTCGTGCAGTAAGTCCTAAAAATTTAAAACTTTTTTATGATAAAAAAAGTGATTTTAGGCAGCATTTAAGAAAAGTGGTTAAAATTGACGACGAAGTTAAGAAATTTTACCAAGAAAACGTATTTTTGCATATTAAGGAGAATTTATGAAAAAGCTATTTTTAAGCCTTGCTTTTTGTATTTTTGCATTTGCAGACGTGCTAAAAGTAAGAGATTTTCAAACAGATATCTACTCAAAAGCTGGACAAAATTTAACAAAAAAGATAAATATGAACCTTGAGGTTGTCGGACGTGATGTTGAAGAAAATGAAGCGTATGTGCTTGATGCTTTAAACATAATAGTTGGTAGCTTTTACGTGGAAGATATTTTAACCTCAATGGGAAAAGAGAAATTTAAAGAGCTTTTCATAAAATACGCAGCCAAAAAGCACTCTCTTGACATCGATGATGTGCTTATCTTAAATATAAAAGTGATAAATAATCTTGAGCTAAGCGAGATCATAAAAGCAATAAAAAGCCAAAATTTATGCTCCGATCCAAGTGTTAATGAAGAGATTGTAACAAAACCAGAAAAGAAGAAAAAAGGCAATGAGATCATCATCTCACCAGATCCAAATGACGTAGTTCAAAAGCCTATTGATCTAAATAATGTTCAAGAATTTGGAAAAGACTTTGGAGAGAAGTGAGTAAATTTGGCTAAAGCTAGCCAAATTTATTGATTTACAATGTCATAACCTTGAGGAATGACAGGAGTTAGCGTTTCTTGTGGTATGAGCGCATCTTTTACTGGATTGCTTAGAGTTATTTTAATTTTATTTGAAAGTTTATCTTTATAGTCAATCGTCGTTGGAAGCGTGTTTTTAATAGTTATAAAATACTCAACTCCGTCGTATATCGCTTTGTAAAGTGTTGGTTGGATTTGCTCCGCATGGGCTAAGATTTGTGTCAAATTTGGCGTATCATCAAGTTTTGAAATGATAGCTTGCTCAAGCTCATCCTCAATCACGATCACACGCTCTTTGTTAAAATAAATTCTCTTTGGCGTTGGACTTTCATATATCCAAAGCGCAGTATTGTCGTTTTTTGCGTAAAATCTACCTTTGTAATTTATGCTTTTGCCTTCGCTAAATACAGTTTGCGTAAAGTCACTTTGCAGGCTTTTGAAATTTAAGCCAGCACCAAATGAGCAAACTGCAACGAGAGATGCAACTAGAAATTTTCTCATTTTTTATCCTTTTTTAGCGTATTCTAGCCCAGTTTAATTAAATAAATAGTTAAACTATGCTAAGATCCAAAGTTTAAAAATTTAGGAAGGTAAAATAATGATTTCATCGGTATTTAGAAAGATTTTTGGCACCAAAAACGATAGAGAAGTCAAAAAATACATAAAACGTGTGGCGCAGATAAATGCACTTGAGTCAACTTATGAAAAGATGAGCGACGATGAGCTTAAGAGTAAATTTAATGAGCTAAAAGCCCAAGTAGTAGAAGAAAAAGTCACTTTAGATGAAATTTTAAATGATGTTTTTGCGATCGTTAGAGAGGCTAGCAAAAGGGTGCTTAAGATGCGCCATTTTGACGTACAGCTAATAGGCGGCATGGTGCTAAACGAGGGTAGGATCGCTGAGATGAAAACTGGCGAGGGTAAGACCTTGGTGGCGACTTTGCCAGTTATCTTAAATGCGATGAGTGGCAAGGGCGTGCACGTAGTAACCGTAAACGACTACCTTGCAAAGCGTGACGCTACGCAAATGGGCGAGCTTTATAACTTTTTAGGCTTAAGCGTCGATGTGATACTAAGCGGTGGATACGATGATAACGTAAGACAAGCTGCTTATAACGCTGACATAACATACGGCACAAATTCAGAATTTGGCTTTGACTATCTGCGTGACAATATGAAATTTGAAGCTGGTCAAAAGGTACAAAGAGGCCATAATTTTGTTATCGTGGACGAGGTCGATAGTATCTTGATAGACGAGGCTAGAACTCCGCTTATAATCTCTGGCCCAACAAACCGCACACTCGATGGCTATATAAGAGCCGATCAGGTCGCAAAACAGCTTACCAGAGGCACTCCAGCTGATCCAAATGTGCCAGGCTCAAAGCCAACGGGAGACTTTATAGTAGATGAAAAAAATAGAACGATAATGATCACAGAAGCTGGCATAAGTAAGGCTGAAAAATTATTTGGTGTTGAAAATTTATATAACCTTGAAAATGCTATACTAAGTCACCACCTAGATCAAGCTCTAAAAGCTCACAATCTCTTTGAAAAAGACGTTCACTACGTTGTAAAAGAGGGCGAAGTTGTTATAGTTGATGAATTTACCGGGCGTCTAAGCGAGGGCAGACGCTTTAGTGAGGGACTTCACCAAGCACTTGAAGCGAAAGAGGGCGTGAAAATTCAAGAAGAGAGCCAAACGCTAGCCGATACAACATATCAAAACTACTTTAGGATGTATAAAAAGCTTGCAGGTATGACTGGTACGGCCCAGACAGAGGCTACTGAGTTTTCTCAAATTTACAACCTTGACGTTATCTCGATCCCTACAAACGTTCCGGTTATAAGGATCGACTCAAATGACCTTATCTATAAAACCCAAAACGAGAAATTTAAAGCAGTCATTGACGAAATCAAAAAAGCTCATGAAAAGGGCCAGCCAGTGCTCGTAGGAACTGCAAGTATCGAGCGTAGTGAGGTGCTTCACGAGATGCTTAAAAAAGTTGGCATCCCACACTCTGTGCTAAATGCTAAAAACCACGAAAAAGAGGCTGAGATCATCGCACAAGCTGGTGTAAAAGGTGCTGTAACTATCGCTACAAATATGGCTGGACGTGGTGTTGATATCAGGATCAACGACGAGGTTAGAGACCTTGGCGGTCTATATATCATAGGTACCGAAAGGCACGAAAGTAGAAGGATAGATAATCAGCTGCGTGGCCGTGCTGGACGTCAGGGGGATCCTGGTATGAGTAGATTTTATCTAAGTCTTGAAGATAATCTTTTAAGAATTTTTGGTAGTGACCGCATAAAAGCGATCATGGATAGGCTTGGTATCGACGAGGGCGAGAGTATTGAGAGTCGCATGGTGACAAGAGCGGTTGAAAATGCTCAAAAGAAAGTTGAGAGCTTGCACTTTGAGGCTAGAAAGCATTTGCTTGAGTATGATGATGTGGCGAACGAGCAAAGAAAGACTATTTATAAATACCGCGACGAGCTACTTGATAAGAGCTACGATATGAGCGAAAAGATTGCCCAAAATAGAGTCGAATACGTTACAAATTTACTTGACACGGCTGAAATTTTCCATGGTGGCTTAAAAGATGACTTTGATATTAAAAATTTATGCTCTATCATCCTTGCTGACTGTGGCGAAGAGATCGACGAGAGTGAGCTAAAAGGACTAGAATACAATGAGCTTATCGACAAGCTTGTTGAAATTTTTAGTGCAAGATATAACGAAAAGATGAGCGTGCTAAACGAGGAGCAAAGAAGAGATATAGAGAAAATTTTATACCTTCAAGTGCTTGATAATGCGTGGAGAGAGCACCTTTATCAGATGGATATATTAAAAACTGGTATCGGCCTTAGAGGGTATAACCAAAAAGATCCGCTTGTGGAGTATAAAAAAGAGAGCTACAACCTCTTTATGGAGCTAGTAAATAGGCTAAAAACTGAGAGTGTTAAGACACTTCAAGTAGTGAGATTTAAGAGCCGTGAGGAGCAAGAAGAGCAAGCCAGAATGATGATCGAGGCTAACCAAAATGATGAAAATGAGCGTTTAAGCTACAACGACCAGGACGAGAAATTTACACCAGAGAAAAAGATTCCAAGAAATTCGCCTTGCCCTTGTGGAAGCGGAAAAAAATATAAAGATTGCCACGGCAAAAGTGGCCCTAAAAAAGGCATATTTGCTTAAAATTTCTACTTTTAAGGCGCCAAAGCGCCTTAATCTTTTAAAGGCTATTTGATGACAAGCTTACCAAAGTACCTACTTTTTAAATATTTAAGATTTGATAAAACTCAGCCATTTATCGCCCTAAGCGCTTTGCTCGCCTTTCTTGGTGTGAGCATAGGGCTTATGGTTTTGATCGTTGCTATGGCTATTATGAATGGATTTGACAAAGAATTTGAGCGTAAACTTTTTACGATGAACTATCCAATAACTATTCAAAGTGCCTTTAAAGGCTCCATTGATGACAACTTTGTAGATGAGCTAAAGGCTAAATTTAGCGATCTTAAATTTAGTCCATTTATTAGCACGCAGGTGATCTACCGCTCGGCAAATGCGCTTGAGGGTGGGCTGGTTTATGGCGTAAATTTTAAAGACGAAAAGCAGATAAACTCAGTCGTAAACGAAGCCTTAAAAGATAAGGAGCTAAGCGGCTTTGAGATACTTGTGGGAAGTGGCATCGCAAATGAATTTAGACTAAGAAATGATGAGAAACTAACACTCATTTTTACAAAGGCTGACCCAGCTGGTTTTTCATTAACGCCAAAGATGAAGCGATTCGATATCGGTGGCTCATTTACATCTGGGCTTATCGCCTATGACAAGGCATTCTCATATACTTCGGTCGAGGCTTTGAGGAAAATTTTGGACTATCCAAATGGTGTGTATGATGGTATTCATATCTTTTCAAGTAAGCCATTTGATGATATAAAAAGAGTGCGCGAAGGGCTTCCGGCTGGCACTGTAGCCATTGGCTGGTGGGAGCAAAATGGCAACTTTTTCTCAGCGCTCGCACTTGAAAAAAGAGCGCTTTTTATCGTTTTGATGCTTATTATCCTTGTGGCGTCGCTAAATATCATAAGCTCACTACTAATGACTGTGATGAACCGCAGGCAGGAGATCGCCTTGCTTTTAGCGCTTGGTGCTAGTAAAAGTGAGATAAAAAGAAGCTTTTTCTATCAAGGGCTAGTAATCGGGGGCGGTGGCATTATATTTGGCTTGATACTTGGCTTTTTAGGGCTATTTTTACTTGGAAATTTTAATATCATAGACCTACCAGCTGATGTCTATGGCTCAAGTAAACTGCCACTAGAACTTTCTTTGATTGACTTTGTTCTTATAATAGTTGGGGCTATTTTTATCGTTGCTATATCGTCTTATTACCCAGCTAAAAAAGCCACGGAAGTAAATGTGCTTCAAACTTTAAGAAATGAGTAGAGCCTAGAGACTTAGGCTTGCTCGTTGCTTGTAAAAGTTATTTTTAAAAGATTATTTTAAAACCGAACATAAACTCGTAAAATTCTAGGATAAATTTATACTTTTATGCTCTTATATCATGATCGATTTTGCATTGAAGAGCCTCGTGTACGAGTATTTTTGCCATGACGCGCTCTTCGCTTATTAGGTGGAAATTTGCACCTAGCTCGCCAAAGATATCTTTGTTGCCCTCGCCATTTGCTTTGATGATAGTCTGGATATTTGCTCCGTAGTCTTTGATCTTTTGTGCGATTAGCTCAACTCTTTGCTCGTTGCTAACTGTTATGATAACGGCTGCTGCATCGCTTAGGCAGGCATTTTCAAGAGTGTCGCTTTGCAGCACGTTTCCTAAAAATACATTTTCCCCGCGACTCCTACCAAGCTCAACTAGGCTGATGTCATTATCAAGCACGATGTATAAAAGCTTTGTCTCTTTTAGTCTTAAAACCACCTCTTGACCAAGCCTATCATAGCCAAAGACTACGATATGATTTTTTAGTTTTTGTGGCTTTAAGGTCTCGTTTGACTCGACTACCACCTCGCGCTCTACAAGATCAGCTAAGACGTCAAGCTTTTTAAGTATAAAAGGTGTCGCAAACATCGATATAACAGAGGCTGCGATGAAAATTTGAGCAGTTTGGACATCTAGTAAATTTCTAGTAGTCATCAACCCAAAGACAGCCAGTGCAAATTCGCCGATCTGACAGACGCTAAGTGCGGTTTTAGCAGCGACCCTGCGTTTTAAGTAGATATTTAAAACGGCAAAAACGACGATAGCTTTTACGACCATTATGCTAAAGACTAGACCTAGAACTAGCCAGATATTTGAGAGCACGACTACAAAATTTATCTGCATGCCAACGGTTATGAAAAATAGTCCAAGAAGTAGATCTCTAAAAGGTATGAGATCGACCTCGATCTGGTGCTTATACTGCGTCTCTGCCATCATCATGCCAGCTAAGAACGCACCAAGAGAGTATGAAAAGCCAAAGAAGTGAGCTAGCGTGCTGGCGCCAACTACTAAAAAGAGGATCGTAGCTATAAAGACCTCTTGAGAGTTTGTCTGAACGACTTTGTAAAATATCCAGTTGATGACATATTTGCCGAGCAAAAATAGCACAACGATAAGGATAAACGCGCTTGTAAATGTCTTTAGTAAAAGCTCATTTATCGAGGCATCTTGCGAGCTAAACATATCTATCATAAGAAGGATTGGGATGACGGCAATATCTTGAAATAGTAAAATTCCAAGCGCCTTTCTACCATAAATTTTACTTACATCGCCATTGTCATTTAGCGTTTTTAGCACGATCGCAGTTGAAGATAGAGCAAAGGCAAGACCAGCGATAAGCGCTGTCTCGTCCTTTAGATGAAGCGCGTAATAAAGCATCACGCCCATCACAAAGCCACTTAAGCAAACTTGCAGACCGCCATTTAGAAAGACCTCTTTTTTCATGCTCATCAGGTGTTTAAAGCTAAACTCAAGTCCGATCGTAAACATCAAAAATGCGATACCAAACTCAGCTATATGAGAAATTTCATTGTTGCTTTTTAGGTTGAAAAACTCAGATATAAGCGTGCCTGTTACGATGTAGCCGATGATGGTTGGTATCTGAAATTTCTTAAAAATGACATTTAACGCGACTGAGATCGCAGCGACAAGCAAGAAGCCTTCTAAAATTTGTTCCATATATTATTTTTTGCCTTCGTAAAATACAAGATCAAAGCTACTTTTTCTCTTCACAAGCGATCTTTTGGTGCTAGTTTGACTGGTAGCTTCGTGTAATTTTTTATTTAACTCATCAATAGTCGATTCTAAATCGTCAATTTTCTCTTTTAGCTGAAGTATCACATCAACGCCTGCTAAATTTACACCAAGTTCTCTGGTTAAATTTAGTATCGTTTTGACGCGATCAACGTCTTTTTGTGAGTAGAGCCTCATCTTGCCATCTGTTCTTGATGGCTCTACTAGCCCCTCTCTTTCGTACTGCCTTAAAGTTTGTGGATGTATGCTTAAAACCTTTGCTACAACGCTTATTAAAAAAAGTGGTTCTTCATAATTTTGCATTTTTTACTCCGGTAATTTTTCTTTTAACTCTTTTACTAAGCCTTCATCAAGCTCACTAATATTTGGAAGTTTTACTCTGGCTTTTAAGTAAAGATCGCCATAAATTCCGCTCTTTCTATTTTGCACGCCATATCCTTTTAAACGGATCTTTGTGCCTGTTTTTGAGTTTTCGGCTATTTTAATGGTGACATCTTTTTTGTAAGTATGCACATCGACTTTTCCGCCAAAAAGCATAGTTTTTAGTGGAATTTCTATATCTTTATAAAGATCGTCTCCGACTCTTTCATATTCGTCGCTTGGCTCAACGCTAATAGCAAGTATAAGATCGCCTTTTTGACCACCAGCACTCTTGCCTTTGCCTTTTACGCGAAGCTTCTCGCCGCCTTCTATGCCACTTGGAATTTTTATCTTAATGCTTTCGCCATTAAAATTTATCTTATGTTCGCCGCCAGTTACAGCTACGTCAAATGGTATAGAAATTTTTGCATTTACGTCTAAATCAGCTCCGCCAAAGCCAAATCCACCACTACTAAATCCGTCAAAGCCTCCAAAATTACTACCAAATCCACTGCTAAATTTAGCTCCACCGCCGCCAAAGCCACCTGAGAAGATATTCTTTAAAATTTCATTTAGATCGCCCATATCGGCTGAGCTACTAGCAAAGTCGTGGAAATTTTGACCACCAAACATAGTATCGCCGTACTGGTCGTATTGAGCTCGTTTTTTATCGTCGCTTAAAATTTCATAAGCGGCATTTATCTCTTTAAATTTATCTTCTGCTCCAGGGTCTTTATTGATGTCTGGATGGTATTTTCTTGCAAGTTTTCTATAAGCTTTTTTTATCTCGTCGCTTGAGGCACCCTTTGAAACCCCTAAAGTCTCATATAAGCTTTCACTCATATATTCTCCTTATATTTTTTTGATACGGATTATATCACAAAGCTTTAGTCTATGCAAGTCAAGTTTATTTTTGTTTAATAACAAGAAAAAGTGTTAAGATTTTATTTTTTCACTATATTTATAATTTGCAAGAAATTTTAGATTAAAGGAAAAAAATGAAAAAGATTGTGCTAATTTCATTAGTAGCAGCTTCTTTTTTAGTGGGGGCTGATATTAAATTTAATGAAGCTAACTCTAATATCACGAGAGTCTCGCCACTTAGCGATAAAAATAGCGTACTTTCTTATTATGACTCGATCGCTCAGGCAAAGCTTTCAGTTGTAAATATTTCAACTACAAAAACTGTAAATAATGCTGGTATTGAGCAGATGTTTAACGACCCTTTTTTCAATGAATTTTTTGGATTTAATTTTGCAAAACCAAAAGAAAAAGAAAAAGAAAAAACTACTTCGCTTGGTTCTGGCGTTATTATCTCAAATGATGGATATATCGTTACAAACAACCACGTGATCGAAGATAGTGATCAAATAGTCGTAACTCTTGCAAATGGCGGCAAAGAGTATAAAGCAAAGCTAATAGGAAGTGATCCAAAAACCGATTTAGCCGTCGTAAAGATAGAAGCAAACGGACTAAATGCAATTACTTTTGCAGACTCATCAAAACTACTTGATGCAGACGTTGTATTTGCTATAGGAAATCCATTTGGCGTTGGTGAGAGTATCACTCAAGGCATCGTCTCAGGTCTAAATAAAGATAATATAGGCCTTAATCAATATGAAAATTTTATCCAAACAGACGCCTCTATAAATCCTGGCAACTCAGGCGGTGCTTTGGTTGATAGTAGGGGCTATTTAGTTGGTATAAACTCGGCCATTCTTTCAAAAAGTGGCGGCAATAACGGCATTGGCTTTGCAATCCCATCAAACATGGTAAAAGACATAGCTAAAAAACTAATCGTCGATGGCAAAATAGAGCGTGGCTTTATCGGCGTTACGATTGCAAATTTAACAGATGAGCAAAAAGAGCTTTATACAAACAAAGAAGGTGCGCTAATAAGCGGTGTAGAGCAGGGTATGCCAGCAGATGAGGCTGGACTAAAAAGAGGCGATTTGGTTATATCGGCTAATGATAAAGTTATCAAAAATGCAAATGATCTTAAAAATTTCATCGGCTCACTAACTCCAAATAGCGGCGTTGATATAACTTACGAGCGATCAAATAAAATAATGAATGCAAAAATTAAGCTTGCAAACGCTGATCACAATTCAAAAGACATAGCAAAAAGCATTATCATCGAAGGACTTAGCGTTAGTAATCTAAGCGATGAGATAAGATATAAATACAAAATTAGCCCAGATACTCAAGGCGTGCTAGTAACTGATGTGAAATCTGGCTCAAAAGCTGAAGACTTTGGCTTTGAAAGAGGTGATGTGATCGTGCAAGTTGGCGAAGAGAGTATAAAAGATCTTCAAACATTTGCAAATACTGTCAAAAATACAAAAGGCAAAAAGACACTAGTGTGGATAAATCGCGGCGGTATCATACAAGGCCTTGTTATAAAATAATCATCCAAGAGCTGAAATTTCAGCTCTTAACCCTTTTAAATTTTTAAAATCTTAATCTGCTATAATCCTTAAAAATAAATTTACAACAGGAAAGATCATGACTAGAATTTTAATGATAGAAGATGATATGGAGCTTGCTGAAATTTTAACCGAATATCTAGAAAACTATGATGTTGAAGTGGTGACTGCTGAAGAGCCATATATCGGACTTTCTACGCTAAATACAAGTAAATTTGACCTAGTTATACTAGATCTTACATTGCCTGGTATGGATGGATTAGAAGTTTGTAAAGAGATCAGGAAAAATCACAATATTCCTATTATCATATCAAGTGCAAGGCATGATATAACAGATAAGGTAAATGCTCTTGATAACGGCGCTGATGACTATTTACCAAAGCCATATGACCCACAAGAGCTTTTAGCTCGTATCAAAAGTCATCTAAGAAGGCAGAGTATCACCCCAGCAAATGAGGCGAGAAATTTAAATAAAGACTTGGTTTTAAAAGAGTTTGAGCGTGAAATTTTATTCAAAGGAAATGTGCTAAATTTAACTGCCGCAGAATACGATATCTTAAAATATCTACTTTTAAAAGAGGGTGGAGCAGTTACTAGAGAGGAGCTTATCTATAACTGTGAAAGCATAAATGAAGATAGCTCAAACAAAAGTATAGATGTTATCATTGGTAGGATTCGCCAAAAACTAAATGAAAATCCAAAAGAGCCAAAATATATCCATGCGATCCGTGGTATCGGCTACAAATTGGTTCTTTAATGCCAAGATCGTCTATTTTTATAACCATAACTTTTATCTTTGCTCTTGCGCTCGTTTCGATATTTCTAGCTTTTTTGTGGCTTATGGGCTTTGATAAGCAAAACTATACAAGAGAGCTAAACAACAAATACTCAAACGTTGCTAGGACAAATTTGTTTTATATGGGTGGCATCATAAATAAAACTCAGTATGACCGCCAGCTTTCAAACATTGATATGCCAGAGATCAAAGATGAGAAGAAAAAAGATGAAATTTTAAAGCAAGCAACCGTTTTAGAAGAAATTTCAAGCGATCTAGGCTCAAGTGCGATCTTGCTTTATGATAAGCATCATTACTTAAGGATTGAGCATTTAGATGAGCTAAAGCTTTTAATGGATAAAGAATTTCAACCTTACAGATACGAGGTGATAAAGGCTGTCTTTCTGGTGGTTGCGGTTATTTTGCTAGGTGCTTACATTTTTGTCATCTATAAAATAAAACCGCTTAGAAAACTAAAGCGTCAGATCGTAAAATTTGCAAATGGTGAGCTTGAGGGTGTGCAAAATGTCGGCAATGGCAAGGATGAAATTTCTGAAGTTTCAGAGGCATTTTATGAGGCAGTTTGTCAGATCAAGGCACTTAATGACTCAAGGCATCTTTTTTTAAGAAATATAATGCACGAGCTAAAAACCCCTATCACAAAAGGCCTAATAGCTGCTCAAATGATAGAAAAAAGTAAAAATCAAGAGAGGCTGATCTCTGTCTTTCACAAGCTTGAAAATTTGATAAACGAGCTTGCAGCAATAGAACAGATAACATCAAAAATAGGGCTTAGTAATAAAACGCCATGTTTTATGAGGGATCTCATCGATGAGGCAATCGATATAGCGATGGTCGAAAAAGAGTGTGTTGGTGTCAGTGAGCTTGATGAGGTTAGAGTGCTTGTTGATTTCAAGCTATTTTCAGTTGCTATAAAAAATATGATAGACAATGGCATAAAATATTCAACTGATAAGCACGTAAATATCGTTGTTAGCAAGGATCATATGAAATTTATAACTCAAGGCGAGAAGCTAAAAAATGATCTTGACTTTTATATCCAGCCATTTATCAAAGGAGAGGATACGCAAAAGAGTTTTGGCCTAGGTTTATATATAGTTAGCAATATACTTGATGCTCATGGACTCAAATTCAGATACGAATATAAAAATGGAATGAATGTCTTTGTTTTTGAAAATTTACAAGATATAATAGTGACTTAAATAAAACATAATAAACAAAAGAGGGCTAAAAATGGCAGCAAAAATTTTCTCACCAGTTGATATCTTATCAATAATAGATCTTGAAATAGCTTTTATAAATCGTTATAAAAATGTAAAAGATTATGCAAAAAATTTATCTTTGATATATTTTTCTTTGCCAAGTACTAAAGAGTATAGTGAACTATTTGAAAAATTTTTAAGACAAACTGATGTTGTTGTAAGAGAGAATGAACATTATGTGGTCGTGCTTCATGGAACAAATGAAAGAGGAGCTAGCGAACTATTATCAGGTATTCAAGAGTTTTTAAACGCTGAGCCAATTGATTTGATAGTAAGCTATCCAAAAGACGGAAGAAACGCTAAAGAGCTTACTACTAAGCTTCAAGATGAGATAAAAGACAATTATGGCGTATTGCTTGAAATGCTTTCAAATCAAGAAAGATTTGAAGCTTTTGAAAGTATGATTTAATATAATTTTGTGGAGTTTATTTGGAGAATTTACTACTATTTTTTGCAGTTTTGCTTATAACTAGCATTCTTTTAAGTAAGATCTCTGATAAATTTGGAATTCCATCTTTAATAATATTTTTAGGTGTTGGTATGCTAGCTGGCTCAGACGGCTTGCTTGGTGTAAATTTTGATGATCAAATGATCGCTCAAAATGTCGGCATGCTAGCACTTATTTTTATACTTTACGCTGGCGGGCTAGATACTGATTTTGCAGCGATTAAGCCTATTTTTGGTAGAGGTTTAGCGCTTGCTACACTTGGCGTTTTCTTAACCGCGCTAGCCATCGCTCCAGTAGCAAAATATCTGCTTGATTTTACTTGGGCAGAGGCATTTTTGCTAGGTTCCATCATCTCTTCGACAGATGCAGCAGCAGTATTTGCCATACTAAGAGCCAAGAAAATTTCACTTAAAAATAGCATTGCGCCATTGCTTGAACTTGAATCTGGCTCAAACGATCCAATGGCGATATTTCTAACTATGACGATCATTCAAATGATCTCACTAAATACCACGCCGACAGTATCTGAGTGGGCTATTACACTAGTTAAGCAGTTTGGCATAGGTATCGCTATGGGCTATTTATTTGGCGTCACTTTGCCAGCTATCTTTAATAGACTTCGCCTAAAAAGCTGGGGCCTTTATCCAGTTTTTTCTATCGCTTGGATATTGCTTTTATACACACTTTGCTTTAAGGTTGGCGGCAATGGCTATTTGGCTGTTTACATAGCTGGAATTTTTATAAATAAAAAAGAGTTTTCTCATAAGAAAAATTTAGTCGGTTTTCACGATGGCATCGCTTGGACTATGCAAATAGTTGTCTTTTTGACACTTGGTCTTTTGGTAAATCCTTCCGAGCTTCCAGCAACGGCACTAATGGCGCTTGTTTTGGCCTTATGGCTTATGTTTTTTGCAAGGCCACTTGGTGTTTTCGCATCGCTTGCATTTTCAAAATTTAAGATAAATGAGCAAATTTTTATCTCCTGGGTTGGGCTAAGAGGCGTCGTGCCAGTGGTGCTAGCTACCTATGTTTATGTAGATGGCGTGCGTGATGCGGATATGATTTTTAACATTATATTTTTTATGGTTTTGATTTCGATTTTGATACAGGGTATGTCACTTGGCTTTGCGGCTGATAAATTTAAGGTTAAAGAGAGCGAGCAAGAGGATGTTAAGGCAGTAGAAAACTCCCCGATCCTAAGCTACACACTTCGTCAGCATACCATTCACTATGGCTCAAAACTAATTGGCAAAGATTTGGCTCAGCTTGAGCTTCCAACTGAGTTTTTAATCATCCTAATAAAGCGTAAAAACGAGTATCAAAAGCCGACTGGTTCAACAATCTTTGAAGAAAATGATCTGCTACTGATACAATGCGAAAATCAAGTGCTGTATCAAGATACGGTTAAGTATTTGACATATTAAATTTATGCTATTTTACCAATAAAATTTTATAAAACACATGCGGTAAAAAGCGCAACCGTATAACCTCTATAATGGGCGGTAGATTTTTAATTTGAATTTGTCTTGCAGCCAAGTTTAGACAAGGTATTTAAAGTTAGACTAAAATTTAAATTTCTAGCCCAAAATGAGCTAGAAATTTGATTATTCTAAAGCTTGAGCTAGATCAGCGATCAGATCCTCTGCGTTTTCAAGGCCTATGCTAACTCTTATTAGCTCTTTTGTGATGCCGGCTTTGATTAGCTCTTCACTGCTTAGCTGTTGGTGAGTCGTTGAGGCTGGATGCGTGATGAGCGACTTTGTATCGCCGATATTTACCACTATCTTAAATAGTTTTACACGCTCTAACATCTTTTTTGCGCGCTCAAAGCTATCAGTCTCAAAGCAAAATAACCCATTTGCCATGCCATCTTTAAAGTATTTTTGCGCCTTTGCGTGATCTGCGTTGTCAGCAAGCCCTGGATATGCCACGCTTTTTATATGCTTGTGTGAGTTTAAAAATTTAGCTACCTTTAGGGCATTTTGCGAGTGTCTTTCAACTCTAACAGCAAGCGTTTCAAGCCCTTGTATAAGCTGCCAAGAGTTAAACGGAGAGATCACGGCGCCGATGTCGCGCACGATAGCAAGTCTCATTCTTAGCGTATAGATGTCAAAACGATCCGTCATATCAGCGTATACGATGTCGTGATAGCTCGCGTCTGGCACGTTAAAATGCTCATATCGTTTGTTGCCTTTTAGCTTTTCGTTTAGGTGATTTGCACTTACGACCACACCTGCTAGGCTAAGGCCCTGACCACTCATATATTTGCTCGCACTATGCACGCAAACATCGACACCGTGGCGAAGTGGCTGAAAGATGATAGGCGTTGGCACGGTGTTATCAGTGATGCTGATGATGCCATATTTGTTTGCGATTTCTACGATTTTTTCGATATTTGGGATAGAAATTTGCGGATTTGAGAGCGTTTCAAAAAATATAGCCCTAGTTTTATCATCTATCAAACTCTCCAGATCACCAGCTGTATCGCTGTCAAAGACTCTAGCCTCTATGCCAAATCTTTTTAGCGTGTGTGTAAAAAGCACCGTCGTACCGCCGTAAATTTTCTTAGCAATGATGATGTTATCGCCTGCTTGGGCTAAATTTATGATGCTGTAAAACAAAGCTGACTGACCGCTCGCAGTCGCTATCGCAGCGGCTCCGCCCTCAAGTGCGGCGACCCTTTTTTCAAAGATATCTGTCGTTGGATTGCCAAGTCTTGTGTAGATGTGGCCGCCATCTTTTAGATCAAACCTTGCTGCCGCAGTTTCGGCGCTTCCAAAGTCGTAAGCCGTGCTTTGAAAAATAGGCACAGCCATCGTGCCAAAGCCCTCGTGTGTATCGTAGCCTACGTGAATCGCAGCGGTTTCTTGCCTCATTTTTGCTCCTTTTAAGGTAATTTTGGCGTAAATTATACATTAGCAAAGCCAAAATTTAGGGGATAAAATCAATTTTTGATATAATTTGCCAAAAAAAAGGAAAAATTTGAACCAAGTTACGGACAAATTTAAACGTGTAAAATATCTTCGTGCGCTAGAAAAATTTGCAAAATCAGCGATAAATGGGCTAAAAAGAGATGACTTTGACGAGGCTGAATTTCGCCAAAGAGTGGAGAAAAACGCGAAAGTCATCGAAAAAGTCGAAGCTGTCTATCTTGATCAGCCATACTCAAAGGCACTAGAAAATTTTATAAATTTGCTTATCAAAAATGCCCCAAAAGAGGAGCTTTTAAAGGCGGCAAACCTACTTGATAAGCTCAAAAATCAAAAGACATATAAAAAAGAAAAACATAAAAATAAATTTAAGGATGAGGATTGAAAGTAGTTATTTTCGATATGGATGGTACCGTGATCGATAGCGGCGAGGCGATATATAAAACGGTAAATGAAGTAAGAGATGAGCTAAATTTGCCGCCACTTGAAAAAGAATTTATCATAAAAGCGATCAATGAGCCAGGTAGAAATTTACCCCTTGAGTTTTACGGCATCGACACACCAAGCAGGAGCTTAAAAGAGGGCTTTGAAGAGAAATTTAAGAAATTTTACGATGAGTGTGCGACTACATATGAGGGCGTAAAAGAGCTTTTGCAAAAGTGCAAAGAGGCTCATTACAAAGTCGTTTTGGCAAGCAATGCACCACACGATACGCTAGAGAAAATTTTAAAGAAAAATGAAATTTATGAGCTATTTGACGAGGTTATCGGCGCTAGCAAAGAGATACCGCAAAAGCCAGATCCTGCGATGCTTCACCTAGCTGTTAGTAAAACTAAAGCTAACAAGGCGATCTTTGTTGGGGATAGCCTAAAAGACGAGCTAGCGGCTAAAAATGCAAATATGCCTTTCTTGCAAGTTAGCTGGGGATTTGGCGAGGAGAGCAAAACTGCGACCTATAATGCCAAAAATGTTAGCGAGGCGTGGGAGATAATATTAAATTTCTAACTTAGTTTTAATTGGCTATAATCTTAAGAAATTTTCAAAGAAACAGCGATGATAGATATATTTGAGGGCAGTGCGAGAGATAAATTTTATGACATTTTGTTTAACGCAAATGCCGTTTTGGTTAAAAACGAGATAGATAAAATTTTTGAGAAATTTGTGGCTATGAGCGAGCTTTGCGAAAAGCATGGCATTAGCGAGGGCGAGATCAGAAATTTTATAGTCTCAGAGCAAGATAAAGTTTATAACGGGGTAAATGACCTATATATCGAGCTTAGCGGAGAAATTTTAAGCCAAAATGAGTAGAATTTTTGCGCTCATTGCTTTGCTAGCCGCTCTTCTTTTTGCAAAAGAGCCAAATTTCGACCCAAATTCGGTGCATACATTTGAGCTTAAAAAAGATGAGTGGGCGAGGGTCTTTATAACTGAAAAGCGAACTCAAAGGGTTGAAACGTTTGACTTTCGCTGGACGCTATTTGATAGTACAAATATCACCGTGCAAAGCTTTTTTAGGCGCTATCCAAGGCAGATGGTCTTTTCGCTAAGACAAGGACAAAACACCTACATGCAGCGAGTTTTGCCTGATTTTATGATGCCGCCAAACGAGAGTGTGAGCCTTTATATATCATTTATTGATTTTAAGGATAAAAAGGCGCATTTTAGGGTGGCGCTGCTAGATGAGAGCAAGCGTGTGGATGTGGGTTTTAGAGATCCGCACGAGGATAAATAGAAGGATAAAAATGGATAAAATCGATGAAATAATGGGTAAATTTATAAGCGAGCTTGGCTATAAAGAGGCGTTTGAGATGTTTTTAAAGATAAGCTCAGGCAAGAAGCTGCGCTCAAAACTTCTTTTAAAGATCGCAGGAGAGAGCGAAATTTCGCTTAAGCTTTGCGCTATCATCGAGCTCATCCACCTTGCAAGCTTACTGCACGACGACGTCATAGACGAGGCAAACATAAGACGAGGCAAGCCAAGTATAAACGCACTTTTTGGCAGTAAAAACTCAGTAATGCTAGGTGACATCCTCTACTCAAAGGCATTTTTTGAACTAACTAAATTTGAGCCAAGCATCGCAGCTGTCGTTTCAGATGCAGTTAGCAAGCTAAGCATCGGTGAGATGATGGATGTAAAAATGGCTGAAAATTTTAATGAAAACGAGCAAGAATATTTAAAGATGATTTATTATAAAACAGCTGTTTTGATAGAAGCCACGGCTATTTGCGGGGCAAAGCTAGCTAGCAAGGATAGCGAGAAATTTGGAATTTATGGCAAAAATTTAGGTATTGCATTTCAGATCGTTGATGATATATTAGACATAACTCAAGATGAAAAAACGCTTGGCAAACCAGCATTAAACGACTTTGTCGAGGGCAAAACGACACTTCCTTACATTTATCTTTATAAGAGCTTAGACGAAGCTGGTAAGACAAAGCTTAGATCGCTTTGGGCAAAGAAGCTAAACGTGAGTGAAATTTCATGGCTAAAAGAAAATTTTGATAAAACTAGCTCGGTTAGCAAAGCTATAAGCGAGGCAAAAAGGCTTGGGACTGAAGCGATAGAAGCGATAAGAGAGTATAAAAACGCCGAGCTTGAAGGGATCATAAAAAGCATGATAGATAGGGAATTTTAATGCACTATTTAGATATAAGTTTTACATATAAAAATACTGATATTTCAGTTAGAGAAAAGCTTGCATTTGATAGCGATGAGAAAAAAGAGCAAATTTTAAAACTACTAAGATCAAACAAAAGTATAAACGAATGTATGGTTTTAAATACATGCAACCGCGTCGAGATAATTGCAAGCGTTAGTGATCTAGAAAGTGCAACGACGCATGCATTTAGGTGTATGTCTGTATTTTCAGGTGTTTTTGAAGATGAGCTTTATGAAAGGGCTGATATTTATGAAGATAGCGGAGCCGTGCACCACCTCTTTGCCGTGGCAAGCTCACTTGATAGCCTAGTCGTCGGCGAAACACAGATCGTTGGCCAGTTAAAGAATGCCTTTAAATTTGCTTACGATAGCTCAGCTTGCGGCGAACAAATCAGTAAAATCATCCACTATGCATGTAAATGCGCTGCTAAAGTCAGAAACGAAACTCAAATTTCTAAAAACCCGATCTCTGTTTCAAGCGTTGCTGTGGCAAAAGCAAAAGAAATTTTTGGTACGCTTGAAGGCAAAACCGCTATCGTCGTAGGAGCTGGCGAAATGGGCGAGCTAGCAGCAAAGCACCTCATATCAAGCGGTGCAAATGTCATCATCGTAAATAGAAGCTCTGAGCGTGTTGAGCAGCTAGTTGATAGTCTAGGAGATAACGCTAGCTGGGATAGCATTTTAAAATTAAAAGAGTATGTAAATAATTACGATCTAATATTTTCAAGCACCGCAGCCCCACACGCTATCATCACAAACGCCATAATCGAACCAAGAGAATTTCATAGATACTTTTTTGATATTGCCGTACCAAGGGATATTGATCTTATAAATACGGAATTTATTAGCGTCTATACGGTCGATAGTTTAGAGGAGATAGTAAGGAAAAATTTAGCCCTAAGAGAGGAGCAAGCACAAAAGGCTTATTCGATCGTAGGTCAAGGCACAAGCGAATTTTTAAAAATTTTAAAAGAAGATATGAGCGTTCCACTCATAAAATCGATCCGCAAACAAGCTGAAATTTGCGCTAAAAACGAGCTAGAAAAAGCGATAAAAAAAGGCTATTTAAAGCATAGTGATTATGAGGAGGCACAAAAGCTCATTCATCAAGTTTTTAAAGCATTTTTGCACCAGCCAACGATGAAGCTAAAAGGGCTTGCGGATGAGGAGAGAGCGAGTGAGCTTTCAAATGGAGTTAAATTTTTATTTGACATACAAGATGAACAAAATTTTCAAGCAGGAGATATAGATGAAATTTAGTAAATTTTACGCCCCAACGACCAAAGAAGCACCAAAAGACGCATCTTTGCCAAGTCATCAGTTTTTGATCAGGGGTGGATTTGTCGAGCAATTTGGCTCCGGACTTTACAACTATCTGCCGCTTGGAAAGATCATGCACGATAAAATTTCACATGTGGTAAAAGAGGAGATGGACGAGGCTGGCGCGCTAGAGGTAAGCTTTAGCGTGGTTACTTCAAGCGAGCTTTGGAAACAAAGTGGCCGCTACAATGTCTTTGGCAAGGAGCTTTTACGCTTTAAAGATAGAAAAGAAAATGACTTTGTACTAAGCCCAACAAACGAAGAGGCAGCCGTTGCCTTGGTGCGTGGTAAGGTTACTAGCTATAAGCAGCTGCCATTAAATTTATATCAGATAAATACTAAATTTCGTGACGAGGCAAGACCACGCTTTGGCTTACTAAGAGGGCGTGAATTTACTATGAAAGATGGCTATAGCTTTCACTCGAGCAAAGAGGATCTAAAGCGTGAGTTTGACCTTATGGAGGCAACTTATAGTAAAATTTTCACTCGTTTGGGGCTAAATTTTAGAGCCGTTGAGGCTGATAGTGGAGCTATCGGGGGTAGCGGCAGTAAAGAATTTATGGTGCTTGCAAGTAATGGCGAAGATGACATCCTTTGCTGTGAGGCTTGCAAATACGCTGCAAATATAGAGGCTGCTAGAAGAAAAGCAAGAACAACCGATGCTGAGGCACCAGAGGCTGACGCGGCTAAATTTAAAACGCCAGATACAAAGACTATAAAAGGTGTGGCTGAGTTTTTCAAAGTTAGCGAGTTTTACTGCATAAAAGCCGTTATAAAAAAAGCAATCTACGAGGACAAGGAAGAAGTTGTGGTCTTTTTTGTAAGGGGCGATGACGAGCTTCAAGAAACAAAGGCGCAAAATGCTTGCAAGGCGCTCGAGCTTGTCGATGCTAGCGAAGAAGAGATTATAAAAGCTGGGCTTGTGGCTGGATTTTGCGGACCAGTTGGGCTAAAAGATGTAAAATTTTACATAGACAACGAGCTAAAAGGCGCAAATAATATGATATGTGGTGCCAACGAAAAGGATTACCACTTTGTTGGCGTTAGCGTTAGCGGATTTAACGAAGAGAGATTTAAAGACCTTGTAAAGGTAAAAGAGGGCGATAAATGCCCAGTTTGCGGCGGAAATTTAAAACTTAGCAAAGGCATAGAAGTCGGTCATATCTTTCAGCTAGGCGATAAATATTCAGCTGCGATGAATGCGACATATCTTGATGAAAACGGCAAGGCTAAGCCATTTTTGATGGGCTGCTACGGCATCGGCATCAGTAGGCTGATCGCTGTGATGATAGAGGCTAGCCACGATGAGAAGGGCTGCATCTGGAAAAAAGAGTGCGCGCCATTTGATGTGGAGATCATCATCTCAAATTTAAAAGATGAAGCTGGCGTAAAATTTGCATTTGAGCTTTATGAGAGCCTTAAAAAAGCTGGCGTTAGTGTTATCATCGACGATAGAAACGAGAGATTTGGCGTTAAGATGAATGATTTTGAACTCATCGGCTTCCCTTATGCGTTGCTTGTGGGTAAAGAATTTGCAAATGGCAAGGTCGAGTTTATAACAAGAGATGGTTTAAGCAAAGAAACGATCGACGCAAATGAAGCCTTTAAAAAGATAAAAGAAAGCTTATGAGATTTTTTGCATTTTTGTTTTTTTTGATAGAAGCGATATTTATCTATCTTTTTGTTGATAAATTTGGCTTCTTAAACTATTTTCTCGAGGTGCTTGTTTCTGGATTTGTAGGCATTGCACTTCTTTTAAATGCTGGATTTTCTAGCTTAAATTCGCCTCAAGTGGCGTTTAAAAGCTTTCTTGGTGGAAATTTATTTAGCCAGCTAGGGCTTAGCTTTGGCGGAATGCTTTTGTTTCTGCCAGGAATTTTAACAGATGTTTTTGGTATAGCCGTAGTCGTTTTTTCTTTGATATTTAAGAAAAATGTAGCGAAAAATGAGAGCTATCAGGAGTTTAAATTTCAAAACTTTAGCGAGCAGGGCAGTAAAAAAGATGATGGCGAGATCATCGACGTTGAGGTCGTTGAAGAGCCAAAAAGAGTAAATTAGGAGTGATGATGAAAGAGATAAAAATAGCAACTAGAAAGAGTATCTTAGCGCTTTGGCAAAGCGAGCATATCAAGGCTAGGATCGAGGCGCAGCACAAGGGCATGAAGGTCGTGCTTGAGGGCATGAAGACAAAGGGTGACGTGATCCTTGACACACCACTAGCTAAGATCGGAGGTAAGGGGCTTTTTACAAAAGAGCTTGAAGATAGCATGCTAAAAGGCGAGACCGATATCGCGGTACATAGCCTAAAAGACGTGCCTGTCGTATTTCCAGAAGGGCTTAAACTAGCGGTCATTTGCTCACGCGAGGATACTAGAGATGCGATGATAAGTGAGAAATTTGCTAAATTTAGCGACCTACCGAACGGTGCAAAGGTTGGCACAACGAGCCTGCGCCGCAAGATGCAGCTACTTATCATGAGGCCTGATCTTGAGATCATCTCGCTTAGAGGTAATGTGCAAACTAGACTTAGAAAGCTAAAAGAGGGCGAATTTGACGCGATAATTTTGGCGATGGCTGGCATAAACCGCCTAAATTTAAAGGCTGAAGTGGCGCACATCTACACATTTGGCTTTGACGAGATGATACCTGCGATGGGTCAGGGCGCTCTTGGTGTCGAGGCTAGAGATGAGAAGCAAATTTTAGATGAGATCTCTTTTTTAAATGATGAAAATGCAGTCATAGAAACGACTATAGAGCGTGACTTTGTAAGCGTTTTGGAGGGTGGCTGCCAAGTGCCAATAGGCATAAGCGCAAGGCTAAAAGGAGATGAAATTTCTATCGATGCGATCGTTGGCCTATCTGATGGAAGCGAGTTTATAAAAGATAGCTTAAAAACCAGTAAGGATAAATTTCAAAGTGTCGGCAAGGAGCTAGCGCATAAATTTATAGAAAAAGGGGCGAGAGAGCTGCTAAAACGTGCCGAGGAGATGGTGTAGTGTATATCTCTGAAAATAAGGAGTAATTTATGCAAATAGATATAAAAAATATAGGGTTAATAAAAAATGCTTCTATAAATCTTAATGGATTAACTATTATAGCTGGTGAAAATGATAGTGGAAAAAGTACAATAGGAAAGATTTTATTTTCAATAGTAAAGGCTGTTAGTAGACACAAGGAGGAGTTTGAAGAAGATAGAGAAAATAATATTAGAAACATAGTAGAAAACATATATTTTATATTAAGGCGTGAAACTAATTTTGAAGAAAATATCAAAATAAGAGAGTTGTTTTATCCAACATATTTTCTTGATGATATAAATTCGAGAGGTGTCGATGCAGTAAACGATAGAATACGTGAAGTTGAAAAAGATAACACTAAAAAATTAATGTATGACTTACTTATTAAATTAGCTAGTGTTTTATTGCAAGAAGATAATATAATTGAGAATATTAAGCGTGCCTTTAAAAAAATAATTTATTCTGAATTTTTAGATGATGTTATTAATAGAAAAAGTAAAGAAGCAAATATTGTAATAACTGAGAATGCAAATAGTATATTAGAGATAAAAATGTTCAGTAATAGTTTGTGTGATATTTTTGTATATGATGATTTATTTTTTAATGACGCAACAATTATTGAAACTCCAATGATGTTAAATTACCAAGAAAGCATATATAAAGCAAGAACTTTTTTTGAACCTAGAAACAGGGCTGAAATGTTGAGAAGATTAGGAACTGCCAATATTCAATTACACACAAAGGATCTTGATATGAAATTAAGAGAATCTATTTATGGTGGTGATCCAAGCAACAACAATATAAGTAGTATTATAAAAGGAAAAATAAACTATAATCGCAATAGTAGAGAATTTGAATTTGCAAAAAAAAATAATGATATTTATAAAATTCTCAATGTTGCTAGTGGAATTAAAGCTTTTGGCATTTTACAAATGCTTATCAACGGTAATTTTATGGATAGTCGAAGTTTGCTGATTATTGACGAGCCAGAAGTGCATTTGCACCCTAAATGGCAACTCGAGTATGTTAAAGTAATAGTTGAAATTTGTAAAATTTATGATTCTAAAGTTATCATAACTACTCATAGCCCTTATATAGTTGATGCTTTTGAAACATATTCTAAAGAAAATACGGAATTTTACACCTCAATAAGAAATGAAGACGGTAGCTATAATATTGAAAAGGTAGATAATATGGATATTATATATAAAAAGCTACATGAGCCTTTTTTAAAGCTAGAAAAAGACTCTTTGAGAGATTTTGAATGGTAGCCAATATAAAACAAATATTTAATAATAATTTTTTTAAAGAATTAAATAATGTTAGTGATGGTATATGCAACGACAATGGCAAACAATATTTAAAATTTGATAGTTTTGTAAAATCATTGCAATATCATGGGGATACGGTATGTTCTTGCGATACGATACTTTTTAATTGTATTCAAGAGCATATTATTTTTGTTGAATTTAAGGATATGAATTGTGTAAATAGTTTAGATGATTTAAAAGTTTGGATGAATAAAAAAGAGGATAATTTGTGTTTAAAGATTGCAGAAACACTGCTAGTTTTTATGCATGAGATTAGACAACATGGTCTTTACTGTAATGATTTTGTAGATTTATCTAAAAGCTTCTTTTATGTATACAAGTCTGATAGTTATAAAAAGGCAATTAAAGACCATATTGGCAACAAGTTATCAAGATATAATTTTATTTTCAAGAATACTAACACTTTAGATGCCTCAATTTTTGAAAGTTTTTTACAAAAACATAATTTGTAGAAGTAGGTTTTAATGGACTACATCAAGCTTTTAAAAGAAAATAATCTACTTCGTGTTATCGACGAGCCAACAGATATTGATCTTGAGATCGCGCATGCAAGCTATATCGAGGTCAAGCGCGAGGGTTCGCAAGCGCTACTTTTTAAAAACCCAGTTTGCAAAAAAACTGGGCGTAAATTTGCCCCAGTGCTTACAAATATCTATGGCTCAAAACGCGCGCTTGAGCTTATCTTTGGGCTAAATCCTGATGAGATCGCAGCCGAGATAGAAAAGCTTTTAAAGCCCAGAAAACCTCGTAATTTCAAAGAAAAGCTTGATTTTTTAGCCTATCTTTTTAATATGAGAAAAATTTTTACTAAGAGATTAAAAGGTGAGGGTGAGTGCCAGCAGGTGAAATTTATAGGTGAGGATGCTGATTTGCTATCGCTTCCGGCGCTAAAGACATGGCCGCATGACGGAGGTGCTTTTATCACTATGGGCCAGGTTTATACGCAAAGCTTGGATGGAAATTTGCAAAATTTAGGCATGTACCGCCTACAAATTTATGATAAAAATCGCCTTGGCATGCACTGGCAGATCCACAAAGACGGTGCAAATTTCTTTCACGAGTACAAGCGTGCAGGCAAAAAAATGCCAGTCTCTATAGCCATTGGCGGCGATCCGCTTTATATTTGGTGCGGACAAGCGCCGCTTCCAAAGGGAGTTTTTGAACTTTTGCTTTATGGCTTTATCCGTAAAGAGCCAGCCAAACTTGTAAAATCCTTAACGAATGAAATTTACGTTCCGCACGATGCGGACTACGTGATAGAAGGTTTCATGGATACGGCTAAGTGCGAGCTTGAAGGGCCATTTGGCGATCACACTGGCTTTTATACACCTATCGAGCCTTTCCCAGTGATGGATGTAACGGCGATAACTAGCAAGCGTAAACCAGTATTTCACGCGACTGTGGTTGGAAAGCCGCCACTTGAGGATAAATATATGGGCTGGGCGACTGAGCGGGTTTTTTTGCCGCTTTTGCGAACGACCGTGCCTGAGCTTTTAGACTACAATATGCCTGAAAATGGTGTTTTTCACAACCTAATCTTAGCCAAGATAAATACGCTTTATCCAGCTCATGCAAAGCAGGCCATGCACGCATTTTGGGGCGTTGGGCAGATGAGCTTTGTAAAACATGCTATTTTTGTTGGAGCCGATGCGCCTGAGCTTAAAGATTATGATGAATTTACTAGCTTTGTTTTAAATCGTTTTGGTAGCCAAAGTGTGCTAATAAGCCAAGGTGTGTGCGATCAGCTTGATCATGCTAGTCCAAATTCGTGTTTTGGTGGCAAACTCGGCGTAGATGCAACGCAGGACTTTTGTAAATTTAACCCTATGGTTTTAAGCGACAGTGAGCTTTTAGCTAAGTTTCAAAGTATATCGCCAAATGTAAAAGAGCTTAAGCAGTTTAAAACGGATACTAAAACGCCTATTTGTGTGGTGAAATTTGAAAAAGATTATGTGGTAAAAGAGCTTTTTGACAAGCTTTTGACATTTAGAGAATTTTTTAAACTCCTTATCGTTGTGGATATGCAAAATCATCTTGAAAACCCATATATGCTACTTTGGCGTGTGACAAATAATATCGATGCGTTGCGTGATATTTTCATAGATGGTGAAAATTTCTGCGTAGATGCCACTAGCAAAGATGAGCGTGAGGGATATACACGTGGCTGGCCGCTACAAACGGATTGTGACCGTGAAGTAGTTGCTGATCTAGTTAAGCGCGGCATAGTAAAAGATGAGCCAGAGTTATTTAAAAAATTTGAAATATTTGGCTAGCTTTAAGGTACTCAAGTAAATTTATAAATTTTGCTTTTTGCTGTGGATTTGAAATTTTTAATAAGACTTGCTTAATCAAATGCTAGTGTTTTTATGCTAATTTAAAAATAGCTTTTAGACTATAGGTCTAAAAGCTTAATTTATTTTTAGCTCTCTTTTAAGAGCTTGCTTGCGAGCATATCGGCTTTTGCTTTGTCGGTGTCTTTTTTTACGGATTTATAAATTTTAGATATATAATTTTCCAAAACTTCGTGGCAAGATATTACTTTTTCATTTTCGTTTCTTGCTACTTTTACGTATTCACCGCTATTTTGTAGCTCAAAAGCTAGGTCATTATCGCTTAGCTGAAGCTCTAAAATTTCAAGCAACCTCTCTTGAAGTCTTGGCTCAAAAATAGGTGTCATAAGCTCCAAGCGACGCTCTAGATTTCGCGGCATCCAGTCAGCACTTGAGATATAAATTTTTGGCTGAGCATGTTTAAAATATAAAATTCTAGCGTGCTCTAAGTATTTGCCGATTATTGAGCGAACTTTTATATTTTCACTTTTGCCTTTTATGCCAGGCCTTAGTCCGCACACACCACGAACTATAAGGTCGATCTTCACACCTGCGTTTGATGCGCGGCTAAGCTCATTTATCACATCTTCGTCGATTAGCGCATTCATTTTGGCAATGATCCTACCCTCGCTGCCTTTGCTTGCTTCCACTCTTATCTTTTCGATGATACGCTCTTTTATCTGAAAAGGCGACATGCTAAGAGCGTTTAGACGGCGGTTTTTATTATATCCTGAGAGGATGTGAAAAAATGAGGTCGTATCCTGGCTAAATTCTTCTTTGCTTGTAAATAGGCTCACGTCGGTGTAAATTTTAGCCGAACTGCCGTTGTAGTTGCCTGTACCAAAGTGCATATAAAATTTAAGCTTATCGCCGATTTGGCGAATGACCTGGCTAACTTTTGCATGTACCTTAAAGCCTGTGATGCCATATATCACGTGCGCGCCTGCGTCTTCAAGCGCCTTTGCCCAGTGCAGGTTATTTTCTTCATCAAACCTTGCTTTTAGCTCAACCATCACAGTTACTTGTTTGCCATCACTTGCGGCGTCTATTAGGCTTTGAATTATTGGTGAGCTTTTATCGACTCTATAAAGTGTCATTCGAATAGATATGACTTTTGGATCTTTGCTGGCTTCTTTTATAAAGCTTACAACTGGATCAAAGCTCTCAAATGGATGCACTAAGAGCACATCTTCTTTATCTATGGCGTCAAATACCGAGATACCATTGCCAAATGGTGGTAGTGTCTTTGGAACGTAAGGCGCATTTGCTAGGTGGGTAAAATTTTTACTTCCAGCTATCTCCCAAAGTGAGCTAAGAGTGAGCGGAATACTTGAAAAATAGACATCTTTATGAAAAATTTTCATATGAAAATTTAAGAAGTCCAAGATGTCAGCATCTACGTTTTTATCGATTTGCATACGAACAAAAGCTCCTTTTCTGCGAAGCTTTAGCCCTTGCTCAAGTATCATCATAAAATCATCCGCTTCTTCTTCTTCGATGACGATATCAGCGTTTCTCGTCACTCTAAAAGCAGCCGAGCTAAGTAGCTTATACCCTGGAAAAATTTCTTCTGCATGGCGGTGTACGATCGTTTCAATCGGCACAAAAACATTGCTACTTGGCTGTGTAAAACGTGGCAAGACTCTTGAAATTCTTATCATGCCGTATTTTAAAATTTCTGGATGTTCGATATCAGCAAGTTTCACGGCAAGTGAAAAGCTAAGGTTGTTTAGGTGCGGAAATGGATGAGTTGCATCGACAGCGATAGGAACGATGACTGGTAAGATATTTGAGAAAAAGTATTCGTCACACTTTTGCTTCAAGCTATCATCAAGCTCGTCATAATTTTTTATAAAAAGCCCCTCTTTGCTAAGAGCATTTACTGTTTTTTTATAGTGATCTTCTACTAAATTTTGCTCATTTTGTAGATATTTTCTAATCTCTCTTAGCTGATCAAGTGGGCTCATTCCATCGCCACTGCTTGTAGTAGCTCCAGCTGCGAAAAGCTGCTTTAGGCCAGCGACTCTGATCATATAAAACTCGTCTAGATTTGTCATATAAATGGCTATAAATTTTAGCTTTTCAAGTAAAGGAATTTCCTTTTCACACTGAGCGAGCACCCTTGAATTAAAGCGTAGCCAGCTTAATTCTCGGTTTATAAAAATAGTTCCATTTTCGCTCATCTTTTCTCCTTGTGCGTTTTTGAGTTATTTTATGATATGTGCGGTTATAAAGTTCTTACTTTATTTAAAATTTTGGTTACAATAAGCCAAAACTTAAATTTAAAGGCTTGTTATGTCTGATTATGTGATATTGGTTGGTATCTTTTTAGTGGCAGTCATTTTTTTGCGCTTATTAAAAAGATATCGTTTTAGCTTTTAAATTTCTCCCACCACAAATAAGCAAAGATAAGCCCAAAACCCTTGACTTTGCTCTCGTCAAAGGCAAATTTCATCATGTCTTCTCGTTTTATAAAAACAAGCTCTATATCTTCGCCATCGACGCCACCGCCAGAATTTACCTTCATGCTCTCATCGATCTTTGCGTAAAACATCGTTTGCATATTGCCTCCAAAGCCAAAAGCACCGTATGTCATCGTGATACGCTCTATCTCTTTTAGCTCATAGCCCACTTCTTCGATCGCTTCTTCTCTAGCTGTTTGCTCTTCGCTTAGTCCTTTATCCATAAGCCCTGCGCAAAGCTCATAAGTAAAGCCTTGCTCATTTGTTTTTAAATTTTCTTTCTCTTGCGAGTACCAAACAGCCGGGCGAAACTGCTTTACAAACAAAAAGGCATCCTTTTGCTCGTGATATAAAAAAATACTAACGCTATTCATCACTTTTACGCAGTCCCAGTCTCTTTTAACCCCATTTTGCTCAAATTTAATCTTAAAGGGCTTTAGATATTTTGACTCGCCCAGTGGTAAAATTTCTAAATTCGTTATAGTAGTATCCATTTTGCAAGTCCTAAAAAGCTAAAAAATCCTATCGCATCAGTAAAAGTAGTAAGAATGACGGCTGAGCCAACAGCTGGATCGATATTAAAACGCCTTAGTGTAAGAGGTATGATCGTGCCAAAAAATCCAGCAAAGAATAAATTCGTAACCATACTAAGTCCGATAACAACGCCAAGCATACCTTTGTCAAACCAAACAGAGGCGATTATACCCATTACTACACCAAAGATTAGTCCATTTATGAGTGAAATACTAACCTCACGTTTTAGAACATGTTTGGCATCTTTAAACTCTATCTCGCCAAGTGCTAGACGGCGAACCGTAACGGCAAGTGCTTGTGTGCCGGTATTTCCACCCATTGATGCAACTATTGGCATTAAAACAGCAAGAGCGACGTAGGCTGCTATTGTCTCATCAAAAAGTCCGATTATAGACGAGCTAAAAAGAGCTGTTAGTAAATTTACACCAAGCCAAACCGCACGACCACGACCAGCCTTAAAAAGTGTATCGTCCTCTTCTGACTCGTCATCAACGCCGGCTAGGTTGTAAATTTGCTCCGTTGCACTCTCTTGAATGTAGTCGTGGATGTCATCAGACGTGATACGACCAAGCAAAATTCCAGTGCTACTAGTAACAGCGATAACGTTTAGATCGTACTCTTGAAACATATCAGCGACATTTTGCATAAGGTCCATATCATTTGCAACGTGTGGTTTGTAGTGATCGATCTGCGCTGACTCGATATTTTGCTTTAGTGTCTTTGTAAAATCAAAAAGTATAAGATCTTCAAGTGGGATAGCGTATTGTAAAACGCCATTTTTATCGATGATAAAAAGCTGAGAGATATTTTCTAGCTTGCCTTCTTGCTTTTCTCGTCTAAGTCTTGCTACTGCATTGCCAAGCTTTTCTTCAAGGTGAGCCGAAAAAAGCTCTGTTTGCATGTGAGCACCAGCTCTATCTTCTTCGTAGCTTCTAAGTCTTAAAATTTCATTTTGGTTTTCTCTATCAAGCTCGTTAAAAAGCTCTCTAGCTTTATCCTCATCGATATCCTCGATGTATTGAAGCAAATCAGTCGCATCATCGCTCTCTAGCTCTTCAAGAGCTTCTACGATCTTTTCAGCTGGAAGTTGTTCGATCACATCTTTTAGCATGTGATCAGGTAGCTCGATAGCAACATCACCTAAAATTTCAGGATCTAGCTTCTCAAGATACTGAGCAAAGAGCTCTTCGTCGTGTTTCTTTAGCGTTTTTAGGTGTTGGGCTAGCTCGTAAGGTGAGAGTTCATTATCTTCTAAATTTTCATCTAAATGCTGATCTATCAGCTCTTTTGCTTCTTCTAGTTCTTGGCTCAAGTTTTACCTTTAAAATTCTATTACATTAGGAAAAAATTCCACTTTGTGGTACTCTTTTTCATTATTTAAAGCATTTTTTATTAGCTCATCATTTTTACTAACAACTGCTTTAAATTTAGCTGATTCTTTCTTATCCTCTAGGCTTTTAACGACCTTTATTGCACTTTCTGGATTGATAGGCTTATTGTCCCTATAAAGACCAAAATGAAGATGTGGCCCTGTGCTCATACCGCTTGTGCCAACGTAGGCTATAAGCGTGCCTTGCTTGACTTTTAGTCCGCCTTTTATGCCTTTAGCAAAGCCATTTAGATGAGCATAAAGCGTCTCGTAGCCACCAGCGTGAGAGATGATAACGGTTCTGCCATATCCGCTTTTTTGTCCGACAAATTTAACTGTACCATCGCCTGCTGCCTTGATAGGTGTGCCTTTTGGAGCACCGTAGTCAACACCAAGATGCGCTCTATATCTTTGGAGAATGGGGTGCCATCTTTTTAGGGTAAAAGCTGATGTGATTCTAGCGTTTGCAAGAGGGCGGACTAGTAAAAATTTATCATTTTTCTTGCCATTTTTATCATAAAATTTATCTTCAAATTTATACATAACATATCGTTTATTTTTCGTTTCTATCATCGCAGCATAAATTTCTGGAGTGCCAAAAGAGCGGCCCATACGTATTTTTTGATTATAAACGATAGCAATCGTATCGCCTTTGTTTATCTTTTTAAAATCAATGCCACTTCCTTTAAAAATTTCTTTAAAGCCAAGAGCTAGAGTGCCAGAGCCAGTGTAGTCAAAAATGTCTTCAGAGACTGATTTGTCCACCTTTAAGGCTAAAAATTTATCCTCGCTTTGATAAGAGATAGGAAGAAATTCGAGTTTAAATTTATCATTATCATCTCTAAAAATATGCATTTGAAGTTCGTCACTAACAGGGATTAATACTTGTTTGGTGTTGCCATTGTCGTCTTTGTAAATTTGATATTTTGTGCCAGCGATGATCTCTTCTGTTAGCTCTTGATCTTCGGTTGTTAAGTTGTAGTAAAGTGAAAGTGGGATTTTGTTTGTCTCTAAGAAATTTAAAAAATTGCTACCATTTGGCCAACTGAGCTCTTCGACACTTGGTTTTATAGCGTATAAATTTATAGATAATATTACAAAAATTATAAAAATACGAGGCATTAATGTCCTTTTAAAAAGCTGGTGGGATTTTAACTAAAACTTGCTTTAATTTTGCAAAAGATAAAGCATTTTAGGCTATAATCGCTCTAAAAATTTAAACTTAGGAGATATTTTTGAAACGTATATTTGTGATTTTATCGCTAGTTTTTGGCTTTGCTTTTGGGGCTGATTTTTCTTTAAATGAGTATAGAACTCCTATAATTAGCGTCGATAGTGATGGCACAGCGACGATAGTTGATAGTCCAGAAATTTTAATCGGCTCAAGTGGTGTCGTACTTCATAAATTTGATACTGATAGCTCTATCATCGCAAGAGTTAGTGTTATCTCAAAAAATTCTGGCTTTGCTAAGATTAGATTTGAGGTGTTTGATCTGCTTGAGCAAAAGGCACTCCCACTTCCAGGCATTGCGCCTGCAAATGGCGATATGGTCGTGCTAAACTATCTTTATAACCGCTCATTAATTATCGTGCCAAATAAAGAAATTTATGAAGAGATCACATCTGCGTTTCCAAATATGATATTTATTCATCCAGATATTATAGGAGCGTATCTAAGCTACGAATACAAGCCAAATCCAAGCAGAGATGACTTTAGAAAAATGTGTGCTCAAAGTGCAGCTGGTTTAATTTTCGTAGCGATGGATGGCAGAAGTGTTTTTGCTGATTGCCAAAGTTTTAAAGTGCTAAAAGAATTTAAAAGTGGCGAGGTTGAGTACTATCAGCTACCATTTTATACAAGAGTTAGCGACATAGACACCGTGTTTTGGAAGCTAAATAGCGAGCACATTAACAACTACGACGCTCACTACGAAAAACTTTTCGAAGAAGACAACTGATAAATGAGCCGTTTGTCCTTAAGTAAGCAAAGCTTAAAAGAGTTTTTAAATTTGCTCCCAACGCTTAAGGACAAAGAGCTCTTTCACTATGCCTCAAGCCTTAGTTTTCATACGATTTTATCGATCATTCCGATACTTCTTATATCGTTTTCTATCTTTACAAAACTGCCTAGTTTTGAGGATTATTACGCCAAGATTCAAGATTTTATATTTTCAGCTCTTTTGCCAAGTAACCAAGAGATCATCTCAAACTACTTGCAAAATTTCTTAAAAAATAGTGGAAATTTAGGTATAGTTGGCTTTGTAGCGATGATATTTACATCGGCTATGTTTTTTAGCGACTACGAGTATGTAGTTTTGAAAGTGACACGTGCAAATAAGGCTAGAGGATTTTGGTCAGCACTTAGCTCGTATTGGACGCTTATCACGCTTGCGCCACTTGGTCTTGCTGGTAGTTTTTATCTCTCAAGCCTTATTCAAGAGATGCTAAACTCAAACGTTATCACAAGCTCTATAAATTTTTTAAGCATATTTCCATATATCATCATTTGGGCGATATTTTGTGTCACATATCTCATCTCAGTAAATGACGAGATAAAATTTAAAAGCGCACTTTTTAGCTCATTTGCAGCCTCGCTTATTTGGTATCTTGGTAAGTCAGCGTTTGTCTACTACGTTCTTTATAACAAAACCTATCTAAGCGTTTATGGCTCGTTTTCGGCTGTGCTTTTCTTCTTTGTCTGGATCTACATATCGTGGATCATCTTTTTATATGGGCTAAAACTTTGTGCTTATCTTTCAAATAGCTCAAAATTTAAAAGATAAATTGAATAGTTTGTGCCAGCTGGTAATATATTTTTATAAATTTACCAGCTAGCGTGATTTGTATTATTTTATGTAAAAATTTTATGTGGATCAGCGTTTAAACTCGCAAATTTCTATCTTTATACCAAGCTCTTTGCTAAATTTACTAGCAGTCTTGGCTAGTTCATCTTTATCAAAACAGATAAGATCTATGTAAGATCGCATCTCGCCATTTGCTTCACCTATGATCTCGCAAATTTCACTCTCTTGTAGTGCGTCTGATATTTTGTTTTTGCTATCAACACCAAACTGTACGTCGCCACCGTGAGATAGGGCTAAAAAGCAAAAATTTATGCCAAGTTCAAAAGCTTCGTTGTAAGTATCGCTTATGCCGTCGTAGTACTCGTTTAGTAGCTCGCTAAGAGATGTATATCCTGTAAAAACGTCGTCACGTAGTTCATTTGAACGAGGCTCTAGCTCATAGACCATAAAATTCTTAAGCGGCTCGTTTGAGGCTTCTTTACCAAATTTATCATCTATAAGATCGGCAAAGTCGATCAGCGGCACGCCTTTTTCTCTTGGCTCGTCCACGATCTCAAACTCTCCAAGCATATTTATCATGATCATCTCACCAACTACGTTGTCACAAAGTATGAGCGATAATGTATAAGCCTTATTTTCATCTTCGCTTTTAAGCTTGCTTAGAGTTTCGTTATAGAGACACATATCTACGCTTTTGTCATTGAAATTTGCATAGACTATGATATCATTTGCATCAACACTTACGCCATACATTTGTATAGTAGCGACGTTTCGTGGTACACGTGGCTTGCCAAGTGTGCAAGTAAGTTTTGCTTCATACTCTTTTGGCATACGCGACTTTATAAATTTAAGCCACAAAAGTCTATGCTTAAGTCCTTCTGGAGTGAGTACTAGATCGATCTTTCCATCAATAAGCCCAATCATAAAGTTAGGATCAACCAAACATAAATTTAGCGCCTCTTCGGTCATTTTGCTTGCGGCTTCAAAGTTTTTATCTTCTAAATTTTGTTTGATGGCGTCTAAATTTTTGCCAAATTCGCTCCAAAATTTATCAACTCTGCTTGCAAAGCTAGAGCTCTTTTTAGAAAACCACATTTTTATCCTTGTTTATTAAATTTTTCAATATTTTTTTGCGTATAAATTTTCATCGATGGAAATTCTAAGGCACTTAGCTTATCATATCCTTCTTCGTTAAAAACACATCCTGTATCGATATTGGCGCTATTTGTATAGAGCTTAGCCTCACGCACTGGCGTGTGTCCGTAGACGTTAAATACGCCTTCTACTTGCGTCATATCGCCTCTGCCTGATAGTACATGCCTTCTAAACTCGTCTCTTGATCTATCATCATCTCTTAAGTCCCAAAATTTACCAACGGCCGAGTGCGAAACAACCAAATGCTCGCCGTTTTGGTTTTTGTGATCTTTAAACTCTAAATATACTGGAATACTCTCTAAAAATTCTATGTGTTTTTCTCTGAAATTTATGCTTTGAATTAGATATGATCTGTATGTTTCTTCGCCGCCATTATTGTAAAACCAACTTGTATCAAATGGTATTTTGTTTTTTAAAAAGAAATCTTTGTTGCTTAGCAGCCTGCGCTCATGATTTCCCATTACCATTTTGTAGCCATTTTGTATGATTAGCTCGACTGTCTCACAGCTATAAGGCCCTCTATCTATCACATCTCCTACAAAGCAAATTTGTGATTTTTCTTTGTTTGGAAACTGGTCGATAAGCTTTAAGAGTGTATTAAAACAGCCGTGCACATCGCCTATAATATAAATTTGCTCGCTCAAATTTTCTCCCTTGCGCCAAATTTTAGTCTATTAAGCCTAAAAATGAAGTGAAAATCGTTATAAAGTGATAAGTTGAAATTTAAGTAGAATTTTTTAAAGCAAAATTAGAAATTTAAAGCAGAAGGGAGCCTAAGCTCCCTAAAATCATTGTGCGTAAAAGCCGCTAACCTTGCCGGTGAGATCGATCATGATGTTTTTCATCTGAGTGTAGTGCTCAAGGATGATCTTGTGCGTTTCACGGCCGATACCTGAGTTTTTATATCCGCCAAATGGGCTACCTGCTGGGATTTGGTTGTAGGTGTTGATCCAGACCCTGCCAGTCTCCATCGACCTTGCAACGCGAAGTGCTTTTGTGATGTCTTGCGTGAAAATTCCACCACCTAGGCCATATTCACTATCATTTACCATTTTGATAAGCTCGGCTTCATCTTTAAATTTGATGACAACGCCAACTGGTCCAAAGATCTCTTCTTGAGCCACTCTCATATCATTTGTCACATCAACTAGCAACGTTGGCTCTACAAATGCGCCCTTGTCGCAACCATTTGCGGTGTAGGCTTTACCACCAACTGCCACTTTTGCGCCTTCTTTTTTGCCGATCTCGACGTAGTTTAGAATTTGCTCAGCTTGTTTTTTATTGATTTGTGAGCCCATTTGAGTGCTAGGATCTAACGGATCGCCAACCTTTATAGTGCTAAATTTCTTAACCGCAGCCTCTATAAATTTGTCATAAAAGCTCTCTTCTACGAAAATTCTTGAACCTGCGCAGCAAACTTGACCTTGGTTAAACAAAATTCCAAGCTGAAGGCCGTCAAGCGCTTTGTCTAAATTTGCGTCGCTAAAGAAGATATTTGCGCTCTTGCCGCCAAGCTCAAGTGTAGCTGGGATGATACGGCGAGCAGCAGCTATGGCGATATCGCGGCCGATCTCGGTTGAGCCAGTAAATGCTAGCTTATCAAGGCCTGGATGGTTTTTAATCCACTCGCCGCTCTTGCTACCTTTTCCAGTTATTATGTTGATAAGACCTTTTGGCAAAATTTTATCTATCAGCCTAAATAGCTCAAGCACGCTTAGGCTTGTCTCGCTTGATGGCTTAAATACACTCGCATCGCCTGCTGCGATCACTGGAGCTAGCTTCCAAGCTGCCATCAAAAATGGAAAATTCCAAGGCACTATCTGACCCACGACGCCTATTGGCTCGCGTAAAACGATAGAGAGTTGCTTCTCGTCAAGCACGTTTGCGCTGCCTTCTTCGCCTATGATAACGCCAGCAAAGTATCTAAAATGCTCTGCTGCAAAAGGGATATCAACATTTAGCGTCTCGCGGATCGGCTTGCCGTTATCCATGCTCTCAACTTTTGCCAAGTGCTCTTTGTTTTCATCAATGATGTCAGCGATCTTGTTTAAAAGCTTTGCACGCTCGCTAGTTGTGGTGTGTTTAAATTTCTTAAAAGCCTCACGTGCAGCACGAACTGCGTCATTTACATCTTCTTCGGTAGCATCAGCGATCTTTGCAAGGTGCTCGCCGTTTGCTGGATTTTTTGCATCAAGTGTAGCGCCGTCTTTTGCGTCACGCCACTCACCATTTATGAAAAGCCCATATTTTTCTAGTAGTTTCATACTTTTCTCCTTGATTAAGATTTTGTAAAAGGATTATAATATTAATAAAATTTATCAAAAATAAATTTTGGACATAAATTATCTTTTTTAATAAATTTTATTATTTAAAGTAGGATTATTTTAAAATTTAACTCTGCCAAGAGAGCAAAAACGTAGTCTCGCCATCAAGTTCGCTTTGGCATTTTACGACGATATCATTTTTCTTACAGCACTCTTTAACTAAATTTAGCCCTATGCCAAAGCCGCCTTGATCGTCGTTAAATCTCGTGTAACGATCAAAAATTTGAAGTTGCTGCTCTTTGCTGATGCCTCGACCGGTGTTACTTATGCTAAAGAAATTTGGCTCTAAAGTGATGCGTACTTTTGAATTTGGCGCTGCATATTTGGAGGCGTTGCTAAGAAGGTTGTCTAAAATTTTGCTCACATCCCCAAGATCTGCATTTATAAAGCTTGGCTTTAGGCTAGTATCTATCTCAAGTCCACGTTTGGCAAAAAATGGCGAGAAATAGTTCAGTCTTTGTGTGGTTAGTAAATTTAGATCTATGAGCTCCTTTTTGCTAGGCTTATCTAGGTTAAAGCTTAGATGAACGAGCGCGTCATAAATGTTATTTAGGCTCTTTGCGGCAAGGCTGATATTGTTAAAACGCTTTAAATTTCGCTCATTTAGGTTGTCAAGATCGGCCGTTTCTATACTCATCGAGATGACGCTTAGAGGCGTTTTTATCTCGTGTGTTGAGTCTTTTATGAAGCGGTTTAGCGTATCTATCTTTTCATAAAGCGGTCTTAGGCTTAGTTTTGCTAGGTAAAAGGCGACAAAGAGCAGGGCAAAAAAGAAAAAGAGTGCCTTTAGCGTGGTTGAAATTTGTAAAGACAAAATTTCAGCCTTGATATCTTTGCCAACTAGAAAAATATCTGCGTGTGAGAGCTCGTCTGTGGTGTTGTCGTCCATGTACTGGATCTTTTCAAATATCGCAACCTTGCCGCCGATCAAATTTACATTTTTACTTTTGTCGATTTTTTGGCAGTCAAAGTCTTTATAAATTTTCTCGCCATTTTTTAGCACGATGCAAGCATGCACGCCTTTTTCTTTTGTTAGACTTGAAATTGAGTCAAGTCCATTCATTCTAGCTTTCATGTAAATGCCCATTTTTATCTCTTTTAAAGACTTCGCCTCGTTTAAAATGAGCGTTTCTTTTTTGTTTTTATAGTCGTGTATGAAAAAATATCCTAAAAATAGCACAGTGCTAACAAGATAGAGGGATAAAATTTTAAATAAAATTTGCGTCTTTTCAGACATAGACATAGCCGTCCCCACGCCTATTTAAAATGGCATCTTTGCCTAAAATTTGGCGTAAATTTTTGATATAGACACGAAGGCTAAGTTCGCTTGGTTCCTCGTCAAATTTCCAAATTTTATTAAAAATTTCATCTTTGGTTAAAATTTTGCCTTTGTTTTGCAAAAATAGCGCGAGTAGGTCGCTCTCTTTACTCGAGATATTTACATTTTTGCCATCTTTGCTTAGTGTTTTGCTCTGCGGATGAAAGCTAAATTCACTTGAAATTTTGATCGCATCGCCGCTATGATGTGAGAAATTTCTCTTTAGAAGTGCTTGTATACGTATGAGTAGTTCTTTTAGCTCAAATGGCTTTTTTAGATAGTCGTCGCAACCACTTTTGTAGCCTTTTTCAAGATCATCTATGGTATTTAGCGAGGTGGTAAAGATGCTAGGTGCGCTAACACCTAGCTCTCTTAAGGAAGAAAGAAGTGAAAAGCCATCTCCTTGTGGGAGTTTGACGTCAAGTATAAGCAGGTCGAAATTTTGCTCGTAGGCGAGATCAAGCGCTTCTTTGGCGTTATCTGAAGTGGTTACTTCATAGCCATTTTCAACTAGATACTCACTGATGAGATCAAGTAAAATTTCATCATCTTCAACGAGCAAAATTCTAACCATTAAGCACCTTTACATGCCTTTTTTCATTTCGTCTTTTTTCATACCCATGTCGTCTTTTTTCATTTCGTCTTTCATGCCCATGTCATCTTTTTTCATCTCATCTTTTTTTATCATGGGTTTTTTGCCCATGTCATCTTTCATCATCTGCTCTTTCTTCATCATCTCGTCTTTGCCCATGTCATCTTTTTTCATCATTTCAGTAGCATTTGCAAGACCACCAAGCATAAACATAGCACCAAGTGCAACTAGTAGTAATTTCTTCATAACGTCTCCTTTAAATGAAATATGATGAAATACTATCTCTTTAGTGTTAAGTGAGTGTGAATTTACGCAAATACAAAATATATAACTGGAAGCGTGATAAATGAAAAAAGCACGCCTATGGCCACTGATGAGATGGCTAGCGAGCTATCAAGGCCAGCTTTTATGACCATCGCACTTGCAAGGGCTGATGTTGGCATTGCACATTGAAAAAGACCAACTACCCATGTTCTATTCATTTGGATACCTGAAAATTTTAATATGATGAAAAATACGATAGCTGGCAAGATCATCTTACACAAAAGCACAACGCTAACGCCTTTATATGAGCTTGTGATGCTGCTAAAGTTAAGTCCAACACCAATCGCAAAAAGTGCTACCGGAGTAACGCTACCTTCAAACATCCTAAGTGGAGCAAAGATAAACTCAGGCAAAGGGACTTCTTTTAAGATAAGAGCCATAATAAGCGCGATAAATGGCGGAAATTTTAAAATTTTCATCGTATTTTGAAATAATGAAACCTTCTCTGGTGCAGCAAAAGAGAGAATAAGCGGCCCAAGGATCGAAAGCGGAATACCAGTGGCTATTTGATCGTAAAAGATGACTTCATTTACCATCGCATCACCAAAGAAGCCCTGAATGACAGGCATACCAACAAATAGGGTATTACCAAAAAGGCTTAGCATGACCATACTAACAGTTGTTACTTTAGTAAATTTAAAGATCTTGCCAAGCACCAATGCTATGACAGCACTGATAGCTGTTGAGCCAAAGCCAATTAAAATTGTATTTATAAGCGAAACGTCGACGTTTACGTGATAAATTTTGTCAAAGATTAGCGCAGGCATTGCAAAACAAAGGACAAAATCCACAAATGGGATCGAGTGCTTTTGCTCAACAATGCCGACTTTTTTAGCAAAAAAACCAGTTGCGATTATGAAAAAAATTGCAAAAAGTGGAGTGAAGTTCATAGCATTCTCTTTATAAATCTAAATTTTTACGGAAAATTGATTATAGGACCCATAAGATTAAATTACAATAAACCTTTTTTAAAATTTGCTCTTAAAATTTATACCTTAATATCAACCTTTTTATAAAATTTATCTCTCTCATCTATCTTTTCTTTGCTCTTTAAATCATTCTCAAGATAGCTGATATTATAAATTTCTCTTGTAGATATGCTTTTACCATTATTTAGACTGATTAAAAATTTACTCTCAAATTTATTAGATAGATTGGCAATAGCGATCGCTCCAGCATCTTTTAGGCTTACGATTTTATCACCTTGCATGAAGCCAATATCTTTAAAATCCAAGCTATTTAACTGCACATTATTCATCTCTTTTGCCTCTAAATTTATGCTAGTTTTTAGCTCACTTGATGTATTTAGCTTGCCAGTATCGTTATAGAGCTCTTTTACGTCTATCTCTCTACCACTATCAAATTTTAGCCTTATGGTGCCATCTTTGTTTAGCTTCATAGCTATAACGCTATCGCTATCTTGCAAAGATGCAGCAGCTGTGGCTTCATTTGTTATAAAAGCCTTTTTTACTTTTTTTAAATTTGAGATACTAAACTCAAGTCCAGTTGCTTGCTTAAATTCATTTTCCATCGCGATCATTTTGGCTGATTTTGTATTCTCAAGCTTTGATATATAAGCGTCTGCATTTTCTTCAAATTTCTTTAAATTATTGCCAAGATTTTCTATCATTTTGTTGTATGCGTCAAACTCAGCGTTATAATCTTTGTAAAATTTCATAAAACTATCTTTTTGAAATTTTGTATATGAGAAATTTTCATCTTTTTTGTGCTCTTTGCTTGGCTCAATGATCGGATTAAACTCGCTTAGTCTTGCAGTATCATCAAAACCCACTTTAAGATAGGCAAAATTTTTAAAAGAGCTATCTTTGCCAAAGATATTATTGCGTCTTAGATCGACCCAGCCGTCATTTTGGGCATATTTTTTAAAGAAATTATTTATATCATTTTTCTCTATCTTTTCATATCTGTTTTCTGCAGCAAACAAAGTATTTGGATCTGAGGCGTAGTAAGAGTGCCTATAATCAATATCTTTTGTATCCACATAAAGATCGGGATTATTTGTGATCGTTGCTTTACGATTTAACTCTTCTCTTTTTATTTGATTGTGATTTATGACATTTGTGCTGATAAACTGCCTAAGATCAACCCTTGGCATCACATCGCTTAAATTTGCTATTTTTTCATTTCCATCTTTGTCGTAACCCCTTACTTTTAGCTTATCAAAGAGTATATCTTTTTGGTCTAGCACACCATCACTATTACTATCAAAGCTAAAAAGATAACTATTATTTTCTAATTTTGTAGTGCCAAGTTTATCGTTATCGCCGTAAATATCTAAAAATACTTCTACTTCGCCATATTTTGTTTTTAGAGTGTTTGAATAGGCGTAATCATTTAAATTTTTAAATTTTGTATTTTCTAAGTATCCACTTTTTAGTGTAGATAACATGCTGCTACTATCTGAAGCTTTTATATTTTTAAAGTAGGCATTTTCACTAAAATGATAGCCTCTAGAAAGTTCATCGGAGTGGATTTTATTGTTACTGTAGATGAGATTTTTTGAGTAGTTATTTAAAATTTCTTCTACTTTTTGTAGGATTTTGTGTCTGTTTTGCTCTTTTATCTCGGCATCAGTAACATTTATAACTTTGCTTGCTTCTATACTTTCTTTTAAATTTGAAATTTGTTCGTTGTTTATCTCTAAATCTTGTTTATCCTTAAAGGCATGGAGCATATCTGTAGGATTTTTTAAATCTTTTAAATTTATAAAGTTATATTTTAAAGGTGCAATATTCATCTAAAATCCTTTTTAAAGATGTTGCAGACAATATCGGATAAATTTAGAAATTATTTAGGTATATAATGGTGCCCGAGGTCGGACTCGAACCGACACAAGGTTGCCCTTACCAGATTTTGAGTCTGGCGCGTCTACCAGTTTCACCACTCGGGCTAAGTTAAGATTGAAATTTTATATTTGTGAGAAGAAAGAAAAAAGGGGAGACTTGCTCCCCTAAAAAGAAATTATTTCTTTTTACCTTTTTTAGCAGCACCAGCAGCAACTGCTTCTTTAAGTTTTTTGCCAACTTTGAATTTAACTGCTTTGCTAGCAGGAACATCGATAACTTTTTTAGTTCCAGGAACTCTAGCTTTTCTTGCAGCTCTGTCAGCAGTACCAAAAGTACCAAAGCCTATAAAGCTAATTGTATCGCCTTTTTCAAGAACTGCTTGGATTGTCTCCAAAGTAGCATCAACAACTTTTAGAGTATCTTTTTTTGAAAGACCAGCCTTATCGGCAACAGCTTGAATAAATTCAGCTTTTTTCATGAACCATCCTTTTAAGAAGTTATGTGGCTATATTACACTCTTTTAAAAAAAAATACAATACTTTTTCCCTAAATTTAGCTCTTTTTTACATTTTTTTAACAAAAAATACAATTTTTTAAAAATTTACTCGCAAATTTCAAACATAAGCTCGGTCTTTAGACCAAACTTTTTCATATCAATAAGCTTTAAATTTTTAAAATTTAAGCTCAATAATTCATCTTTATTTTTTACAAGCTTATTTGCTATCTGGCGCAAGACTTCGCCTCTATACGCTTTTGCGTGATGACTCACTATTTTTTTATTTTTTACAAAACAAAAAGTTATGTATTCTTTTTTTATAGTGTAAAATTTTTCATAAAACTTAGCTCTAAGGTCTAAAATCTCATCATTTTGCAAAAAATCATTAACCGCTTTACTAAAATTTTTTTCATAAAATTTTGAAATTTCAAAGCCACCTAGCTTTTCACCTTGCTTTAGTTTGTACTCTGGTATCTCATCTTTTGCTAAGATAGGTCCAAATAAATTTGAAAATATTAAAACATTATTATCTATATATTTTTGTGCCTCATTGTCTAAACCACGATAGTTTAGATGTTTATAAGCCACTCCATCATACCTTAAAATAGCTTTTATACTGCCTTTTTGAGATAGGCTTTCTCGCAGCTGCTTACTCTCTTCAAGTTCTTTTAGCCCAAAAAGCTTTTTTATCTCGTCTAAATTTGCGTTTTTTAAAAACTCATCGTATTTATTTAAAATTTCAACTCTTTTATCAAAAAGCTCTGGAAATATCAAATCTTTGCCATTAAATTTATTATTTGTATTTAGAGAAATTTTACTTTCGCTTGGAGAAAAGAGAATTTTTAGTGCCATTTTTTTCTTACCTATTTTTTTATATAAATTTTTGTTGGATTATACAATAAACTTTTTTTATGCTAAAAAAATCAAATTTTTACCGATATAAAAAAACAAGCGGAATCATTTTTGCTTAGAGTGAATAAAAATTTAGGAAAAAATTATGAGAATAACAAACCAACTACGTTTTAGTCAGACTTTGCATGACTACCAAAAAAACATGACCGGTGTAAATAAAAGCTATAAGCAGCTCTCAAATGGTTTGAAAATTCAAGATCCATACGATGGTGCTGCGACTTATAATGATGCAATGAGGCTTGATTATGAAGCGACTACTCTCACTCAAGTAGTTGATGCCACTGGTAAATCTGTAAATTTCTCAAAAAATACAGATAATGCGTTGCAAGAGTTTGAAAAACAGCTTGAAAATTTTAAGACAAAAGTAGTCCAAGCAGCTAGCAGTGTGCATAGTAAGACATCGCTAGAAGCTTTGGCAAATGATCTTCAAGGTATAAAAAATCACCTTGTAAATATTGCAAACACTTCGGTTAATGGGCAGTTCTTGTTTTCTGGAAGCGCTGTTGATACAAAGCCAATAGACGGTGCAGGAAAGTATCAAGGCAACCGTGATTATATGAAAACATCAGCTGGAGCACAAGTCGAGCTTCCTTATAATATCCCAGGATATGATCTATTTTTAGGAAAAGACGGTGATTACAGTAAAATTTTGACAACAAATGTTCGTTTGGCTGATCAAACTAGAACCGACATCGCTTATGCGCCAAAATTTTTAAACGATAACAGCAAGATAAAAAGTATGATCGGACTAAATTACGCTAGTGATTCAGTGGTTAGAAGTGACGGCTCTTACAATGGAACAATAAATCCAGATTATGATTTTTTAGATAATTCAAATGTAAATTTTCCAGATACATATTTTTTCATGCAAGGCAAAAAGCCAGACGGCACGACATTTACCAGTAAATTTAAGATGAGTGCAAATACAACCATGGCTGGACTTATGGAAAAAATCGGCATGGAATTTGGCAATACAAAAACAACAAAAGTTGTTGATGTAAGCATAAATAACGATGGACAATTTAATATAAAAGATCTTACTAAAGGTAATCAAACTATTGACTTTCATATGGTTGCAGCTACTTCTGTCGCGGCAAATCGTGATACTATCGCTCCAAGCACAGCGCTTGATACCGTAAATTCGCTAGAGGCGCTTGAAAATATGGCAAATGCTGTGCCAAAAACGGTTCATATCACTGAGTTTGTAAAGAGCAAATATACTGATAAAGATGGAAACGCGACAAATGCATTTGACTATGATAAGGTTAGATTTGAAAGAAAAGATAATGAGCTAATCGCAAATTTACCTCAAGTAGCTAGAAGAACGGGCGAATATGCAACAGATCAGACAAAGCTAAGTGAAGTCTCTGGTACAAAAGAGAGTTACGATAGAAATTTATATCCAAAAGATGTTGACGCTAGAAAGAGAGAACTTTTTAATATCGACGACCAAGAGATAAATTTACAAGTAAAGTCAATAACTGGCACAAAATATGACATAAAGGTAAAAATGGGCACAGCAGGGGGCACAAATACTCCAGTGCAATTTGAAATAACATCTACACCACCAGGTGGCACACCTTCTGCAACTAGAACTTTAACAGTTTATAACTCAGATGAGTTTGGAAGTTACAGAACTTATGCTAGCGATTTTACTTATAGGCAGCTCATGGATATCGTTGCTATGGCAGCAAGTGATAATATCCCAAATCCTCCACATGCAGAAAACGCAAATTTTGATACAGATATTGAAAAAGTAAAAAGAGATCAAAACTATAATGCCTATAAAGAGGCTTTATCAAAGACAAAGGGTGCAGTAGAGACGACTTTAGATGATAAAGGTAGAATGGTTTTAACCGATAAGACAAAATCAGTAACAAACATAGAAGTAACTATGCATGATGCAAAAAATAGCGATAAATTTGATGGCGATAGTACTGGTAGAGATACAGCTGGTAATGCTGGTCACCCTCAAGGAAAGGGTTCTGTCTTTAGCTTTAATGAAAATAATGCTTTAACTATTGATGAGCCAAGTACGAGCGTTTTTCAAGACCTTGATAATATGATAGAGGCTGTTAGAAAGGGATATTATAGAGCTGATGCAAATAGCAATGACCCACGAAATACCGGCATGCAAGGCGCATTACAAAGGCTTGATCATCTAATAGATCATGCGAATAAAGAGCTTACAAAGATCGGCTCTCAATCAAAACTTTTAACAGCTACAAAAGAGCGAGCCGAAGTAATGAAAGTGAATGTGCTAACTGTTAAAAATGATGTAATTGACGCAGACTATGCGGAGTCATATCTGAAATTTACGCAGCTTTCACTATCTTATCAAGCAACTCTACAAGCAAGCGCAAAGATAAATCAACTAAGCTTACTAAATTATTTAAATTAAAATTTAAATCAGCAGGCCACCTAGCTTGCTGATTTTTTAAAATTAAACTCAAGCGTGCTATAATAAGCCTTTTTTATAAAGGATCTAAAATTTTACGACATATCTTATTTACAATTTTTGTTTGCATTTTTATATATTTTGGTATCGCTACAGCTGCTCCAACTGCTGATTTTGTTGGCTTGCTTGGACAAAGCCTTGGTATTTTAAATATCAAATATTTTGGACTTATAGCGTATGTTTATCCATTTTTATTGATCATTTTGGGCTATTTTGTCTATAAAAATTTTAAGAAATTTGACTTTGATTTTGCTCAGTTTTTGGTAGGAATTTTTCTCTTTTTTATAGCTTTTTTAATGTTTCAAGCCTTGAGTGCTTCGAGCATAAATGGCGGTATAATTGGAAATTTTATAGTTAGTGCCTTAAAAGAGGTGATCGGCTCTATCGGCACTGCGGTTGCTATACTTATGATGTTTATTATTTCACTTGGGCTTGCTTTTAGGGAAAATTTTATCATTGTTTTAAGAAAGGCTTTTGTAGATAAAGAGATAAAAGTCCATGAAGAGAGAAATTTAAAAGAGATAAAACAAAAGCAACTTCCAAAAATCGAACGCAAAAGACAAAAGAATAATGATATAAAAGAAGAAGAGCTTATAGAAGCTCAGGTACTAAATGATGATGAGCAGAATTTAGATGAAGAGATAGAGCCTGAGTTAGAAAAAGAGAGTAAGGCCTCGACTATAAACGGAGTTGAAATTTTAAACGAAGTGGCTGAAAACAAGAAGTTGCTTGATCAAATAGAACGAGGAAATGTGGAAAAGCCAAAGAATTTTGTCTTGCCACCGCTTAAATTTTTAAACGATCCGCCAAAACGCTCGCATAGTGTCAATGAAACGGAAATCGATCAGCAAATTTCTAATTTGCTTGATAAACTCCGTAAGTTTAAAATAGATGGCGATGTGGTTAGAACTTATACTGGACCTATAGTCACGACATTTGAGTTTCGTCCAGCCCCACATATCAAGGTAAGTAAAATTTTAACACTTCAAGATGACCTAGCGATGGCACTAAAGGCTCAAACGATCCGTATCCAAGCGCCGATCCCTGGTAAAGATGTGGTAGGCATCGAGGTGCCAAATCAAAATTTAGAAACTATATATCTAAAAGAAATTTTAGAGAGTGAAGTCTTTAAAAATGCAAGTAGCCCGCTAACTATGGCACTTGGTAAAGATATTGTTGGTGCCCCTTTTGTGACAGACCTTAAAAAACTACCTCATTTGTTAATCGCTGGAACGACGGGATCAGGCAAGAGTGTTGGTATAAACGCGATGCTTTTAAGCTTACTTTATAGAAATAGCCCACAAACTTTACGTCTAATGATGATAGATCCAAAAATGCTTGAATTTAGCATATATAACGATATCCCACATCTTCTAACTCCAGTTATCACAGAGGCTAAAAAGGCGATCACAGCGCTTGCCAATATGGTCGCTGAGATGGAGCGAAGATATAAGATAATGAGCCAAACTCGTACGAAAAATATAGAGAGCTACAATGAAAAGATGAAAGAGGAGGGCGGCGAGCAGTTCCCATACATCGTTGTGATCATCGATGAGCTTGCTGATCTCATGATGACTAGCGGGAAGGATGTTGAGCTTTATATTGGACGCTTAGCGCAGATGGCAAGAGCTAGCGGCATACACTTGATAGTGGCAACTCAGCGCCCAAGTGTCGATGTCGTGACTGGCCTTATAAAAGCAAATTTGCCAAGTAGGATAAGTTACAGGGTAGGGCAGAGGATCGATAGCAAGGTCATCTTGGATCAAATGGGAGCTGAGAGCTTGCTTGGACGAGGAGATATGTTATTTACACCTCCAGGAAGCCCTGGAGTGATCAGACTGCATGCGCCATTTGCTAGCGAAAAAGAGATAGAAATGGTTGTAAATTTCTTAAAAGAGCAACAAGATGTAGTTTATGATGAGAAATTCTTAATAGAAGAAGGCACAAGCGGAAGTGTGGCTGCTGGTACTCTAGGAGAAGATGAACTTGATGAGCTTTATGAAGAGGCCAAAGAGATCATTTTAAGTGAGCAAAAAACGTCAATAAGCTACTTGCAAAGACGTCTAAAAATAGGCTATAACAAAGCTGCAAATATAATCGAGCAAATGGAGAAAATGGGTGTTTTAAGCCCAGTGAATGCAAAAGGACAAAGAGAAATTTTATAGCTAAAGTCATAAATTATTTTAATTTTAGAATTTTAATTTTTATTAAAATTCTAAAAAGCCTTGACAAAGCACATTAAAATCTATATAATTACAACTCTTAAAAACATTGGGGTATCGCCAAGCGGTAAGGCAACTGGTTTTGGTCCAGTCATTCAGAGGTTCGAATCCTCTTACCCCATCCACTTTTTGAATCCAAAATAATACTTATCGCGGAGTAGAGCAGTGGTAGCTCGTCGGGCTCATAACCCGAAGGTCGGCGGTTCAAATCCGTCCTCCGCAACCAAATGCCCATTTCATCGATATTTGAAACACTTTTTAAAATGCTTAAATTATTCTGAAATTGATTTTAGTAAATTTTCGATAGTTTCTTTTGATTTTTTGACGTTTGCAGTAATATATTTTTGTGTTGTAGTTATATTTGTATGACCTAAAGTAAATGATACTTGCTCGATAGGAATTTTTAAATAATTTATTGAATATGTGCCAATTAGATGCCTTATATCGTGAAGTCTGATTTTAGGTAAGTTATTCTTTTTAAGAAGTGAAGCCCAGCTTTTACGCAAATCTTTAAATTTATCGTTAGTCATAGGATTAATAAAGACGTAATCATTTAGCTTATTTTCTTTCTTAGCTATCAAAAATCTTTTATAAAGACGATTAAAAAGCTCATCACTCATTTTATAAATCATATTTCTTTTGGCCTTATTGATTTTAAAGGGGATAATGTAAGTCCTGGTCTTAAAATTTATATCACTAAATTTTAAGCTTAATACTTCGTTTTTTCGTCTGCCATGAAGTAGAAAAAAGAATATATCAGAGCTTGGATCTGTATTTTCACTAATAGCCTTAATAAAGCGTTTTTGAATAGTGATCGAGTAATCAAAATACCTTTTGTTATCAAACTTTGGCAGCTCAATAAAATCGCAAGGATTTTTATTTATTAACTCCAACTTTATACCCAGTTTGAAAATAACCTTTAGCTTTGCAACGATATTCTTAATAGTCTTTATCTTGTAGTTTTGCTTGATAAGATCATTGCAAAACTTTTGAATATCGATAAAACTTATATCTTTTATCTCTTTTAAGCCAAGAGAGTTTTTAAAATGCTTATTATAAGTAGCTATATCGCTTCTTAGAGTGGTTGGACTTAAAATAAGCTCATAAAAGCTAATGTAATTATTAAAAAGCTCATTTAGTGTCATTAAATATGCTCAAAACTATCATAATCAAATTTTTTAGCAAAGGAATCAAGAAGATCATCAAAACTAGAAAAATCACATAAACCATATTTAGAAAAAGAATAATAAGTTTTAAAAAAAGTAGTATCAAATTCTTCATAATTATATAAATCAAATTCTTCTACAGAAATGCCTAAATCTAATTGTGGAAAATAACAAAAAGGATAGTGAGAACAATCAACTAATAAATTTTTCATAATATACTCCTTAAAACTCATTACATATCAAAAATCTATCTACAAAGCTATCAATATCAGGGGCGTTAAGATCGTGCCTTTCATGATAGTGTGTAAAATTATCTAAATTTCTATCAAGCATTAAATTTTCAACATAGGCTAAATGCTGGGCATTTACATCACCGCCCAAGCTTTGATAATAATTGACTAACTCGTAATCTTTCATTCTACTCACTGGTTTAGACTTTTCATCGCTTTTAAAAAGCTCATCGCAAAGCTTTAAAATTTGCCTTTGTTTTAAAGAGTTGCCAAAGCTCTTTATTTCATCGCTTGCATCTTCATATCGTTTAATAGTGTTGCTATCTTTAATTATTCTAGTCTTTTGCCAAAGTTCGCCAAATTCATCAAATATTTTTAAAGGCTTCCTGGTATTAGGATCAACGACAACAGTAACCAAGCCTTTATTATAATTTTTAGTAAGAGATATTAGGTCAATACTGCCGTTTAGCTTTCTATAAATTTCAAGACTTACAAACGTTTTTGACATTGTAAAACGTCTAATTTTATGCTTTAAATACCAGTAGCTAATATCGGTTAAGTTATCTAAATCAGGGTTTTGGCGTAAATCATCAAGAGTTTTAAAAATATACTTCATAACATACGAAGTAGCATTTTTAATATCAGTTTCAACCCTGCTATGAGTATCTAAAAAACGATCTTTAATAGCAGAAACGCACTTATCCAAATTTTCTTTAGGGACAAAAACAAGCAAATTTAAATGACAAGTTCCGTCCAAATGCGGTTCTTTAGTAGTTATATAACATCTTTGATTTTGTGATAGACTTCTAAAATGCAATGAATTCATAATACTTCTAACTAAGGATTGAAGCTTACTAGCACCTGCGCTAACGCTATGATCTTCATCATCGATATACTTTTTATTATAAACAAGCTTTTTCTTGCCACTCTTAAGAGTTATAAGCTTTTGTTTATGATACTCACTAGGCAAGGTAAAAACTGCGAAAATAGGACAAAGCCCTTGACTTTGAGCATAATCATTAAGGCTGGCTACTCGGTTATTAAGTTCAGCAATGTATCTATTCGAGTTATGCCAGCTGGAAAAATAAAAATTTGAGTAAGGGACATACTCGCCATTTATCATAAAGAAATTGCTATCAAGAAATTTCTTTTGATTTTCTAGTTTAGTTTTTAAAAAGATTTTATCAGTTTCACTAATTCCATACATCTTATTCCTTTAGGTTACACACTTATATTATATATAGCCAAGAGCGCACGCTCATTCCCCACTACGTGGGGCCCCTTTTGCGTTGCGCGCTGCGCTCGTCAAGTAGCGTTCTAAGGCAAGGTGTTTATCTTTTGGATCATAATAAAACTCAGAAAAAATATCTTTTTCAGACGGAAGCATTGTAATAAATATACTAAAACTATAATCAGTTGTCTTTTCGCTCTTATATGTAGTTATATCGCCAAGAATAGGGATATTTTCAACAAAAGGAATAGTTTTCGTTGATTTTATTGTTTCTTTGCTATTAATACCACCAATAAGAAAAGAATTTGAATCAGTAAGATATACATTTGTTTTTAAATGCCTACTAGAAATTCTAGGAGTCAATGTATCATCAAGCAAACTTTCTATATATAAATCCAAAGTAAAGCTAACGCTATCATTAGTAATTAAGACATTTGTAATATAAAGCTTTAAGCCAACATCTTGGTAATCAACTTGGTTTGTAGTCATTCTTTGGTTGTTCTGAATTTCGATTGATGATTTTTGAATAGGAGTCTTTATAACGCTCTCAATTACACTATCTTTATTATCAATAAGGGTAACTCTAGGATTATAAAGTAGATCAGATACACCCTTTTCTTTAAGTAAATTTATAAGACTGGTGACAGAATCTTTATTGACTTTGGTGCTATCGACCGTAAGAACGTTGGTAATAATTTTAAAATAAAAATGATCTAGTGGATTTAAAAGTGATTCTATACGTGGGCCAATTTCTTTAAGTTTTGTGTTATCTGTGCTAATAATTGTAAAGCTAAGTTGCCTTAATTGATAGCTAGTGTCAAGCCCATTAATAAGATTATTAATAATCTCATACTGGCTTTCAGTAGTAATAAGCAGTATCCTATCACTATAAACAGTGTATTTTATGTTTTCACTAAATAAAGAAAGAGCAGATACAACATCTTCTTTGGAAACGTGCTTAAATTTGATTATATAATCATTCAATACTGGCTTATCTTCAGTAGTTGGATTATATATCAACAAGACACTATCTTGTATCAAATAATCAAGACCATTAACATTTAAAATATCTTTTAGCAACTTAGAAAAAGTATCAGTATTGCTTAGATCAAGCGTAGGTAAAAATACATCAAAGTTGGTATCAACATTACCACTAATAACAATATTTTTGCCAGTTATAGAACTAATCTCGCCTAAGAAATCGTTAAAGGTAATGTTACGATATTCTAAGGCAGATAAACTACTTGAGAGTAGGAAGCATAGGACTAGAATCAGTCTTTGGAGATTTTTCATTTGCAAACCCTTGTGATGAATTTTCTAAGCTTTTTAAAACCCTTTCAAAATCTGCATGGCAAGAAACAAAATAATCAATGTAGTTGCCTGACTTCTTATCTTGTAAGAATATATGGCAGTTTGAGAAAGAAAGAAGTTCTAAGAAGCTATCTAAAGATAAATCAATGGCGTAATTTCTAAATTTACAACCATTCGGAAAGCAAGTTATCTTTAGATAGATTCTATTGTTATTAAAAATAGTGGTGTTTATGTCTGAATTATCCAAGCTATTTGAAATTGTTTTAGGCTTTTTAGAATCAGAAGTATTTAAATCAACAAACCTGGTATCTTGAATAGATGACTGATCTGGCTCATGCTTAGGCTCTAAAAATTTATAAAGTAAATAAGAAAAAACTATAAAAGCTAATAAAAATAGGATTTTTTTAGTCGCATAGCTTTTATAAATTTCTTTTGAGCCACTACTATATAAATCTGATACTTTTTGATTAAATTTTAGATTTTCAGAGCGAATAAGATTATAATTAAAATTAGATGAAGTGCTATAAACTTTATATTTAAAAAGACTACTAAAGAGCCTTTTGCCACTAGGCTGGGCCATATACATTAATTCAGTATGAACTAAATATTCTCTATTTGTCTGACGTTTAGACTGAAATAAAAAAATAATATCAATGCCAAAATGTCCGTGATAACTTAAAAACCTACCAAGACTATCGTTAAATGTTTTTGTAAAGGTGTTGTAAGCTTCATCAAGAACTATCAAGCAATGATGATAATTTTCATAGATGCCATTTTTTAAAGCATACTCATCATAATTGTCTATATTATCTAAAAAGCCATTTTCATATTGAGAGTTAAGCGTATATTCTTGACTAACCGCAGTAAGAAAATCATTTTTATCATATTGCTTTACAAAGCCATCAAAATGATCAAATTTTAAGCCGTTAATATTAGTATAAATAAATCTATACTTTGATTCATCTTTTAAATGTAATTCATATTCATCATTTATTATATGAACGGCTTTGTAAGTTTTACCAGAACGTGGCGGACCTATAATCAAACTTAACATTTTATCTACTCATCAATGTTAATAGATCAGTTATGATCTTAGTAATGTTGGCTCTAACATACAAGATAACCCTATAAAGCTGCAAAGCAAAGAAAAGACTAAGAATAGAAATAAATAAAGTCATAGCAGTTGAAAAAGCAGAAGCTAAACCACTTTGATGTAAAAACTCCATAGCAGAGTTTAAAACAGTCTGAGTAGGTAAACCGCTAAAAGAACCGCTAACACTAGAGCCATAATCAAACATCTTAGGGATATATTCTCTTAGCAAATTCCAAATTTTCATAATAAATAAAATGGCATAGCCAGCAAATGCAATAAGAAAAGCTACAAAAGAAGCATAAATAGGCACAACAAAAGCTAAAATGGTATTTCTTATACCAATTTTCTTGACTAGAAATTCAATAAAATTAACTATAAAACCGCCAACGGCACCGATTAACCATTTCATGAATCACCACCCACCCTAAAGAGATATTTCAAAGAAAACATAATAATCTCAAAGCTAAACCAAATCGTAAAAAATAGAGTAAGAATAGACCTATAAGGAGTAACAATACGACAAGGATCAATCACAAATAAATTATTTTTCTGACTACCAGGAGTTGGACCGCTAATAGTAAAAGGACAAGTACCTTTAGGAATTTCTGGAGTATCTATGCCATTCTTAAAGACTTCTAGCGACTCATTGAAATTATTCATTAAATTGTCAATATCGCTTTTAAAATTATTCAAAAAATTAAAAGCGTCATTAACAGACACATCAAATTTAGCAAGCTCGCTTTGTAAAGCTGAAAAAGAAGTAGCAGTATTAATATTAGGATCATAATTCCATTGCTCTTGCTGTTGATTCTTTATAGAGGTTAAAGTATCGTTTATAGTATCAAGCTTAGCACCATTTCTATTTATAGCTTGCTCTAAAGAGCTCAAATCAATAGACTGGGAGGGCTGGGAAGGTGTGGTAGTAGATGAACCACTACCGCCATTACCTGAACCAGACGAGTTTCCACCTGAACTTGACGTACCGTCTTTAGGGATAGAATTAGTAACTTTATTATCAGAAGTAATAGTATTGACATAACCAGTTGAAAATTTACTACTGCCTTTTGGAGTTTTATAAGTATAAGAATAAGTTACATCTTGAACCCTTGAACCAGTTTGTGTGGTAGTTTCTACAACATCAACATCTATAATACTTTGATCAGGTGTAACAATATTACCTTTGTAGGTTGCTTTATTGCCAGTATTGCTAGTTTGCTTAATTGTCATCGGCAAATTAGGAGTAGGTTTATCGGAAGTTTTAAACATAGTATTTAGATCATAATCGAGATTTATATTTTTAACTTCGTTTGGAACAGTTATTTCTTTTGTAGGGATAGGCTTAGACATATCCTTTAGCTTTGCAGTAACAACAGTATTGTTTTCAATTTTAGAAACAGAGGCATCTTTTGGCAAATCAAATTTTCTTAAATTTGGAGAAACATCGGCTAGTTTTTGTGGAGTTTTTATAATATTTGATGAAGTTGAAATAGTAGAATCAATCTTGCCAGTTTCTCTAAAGGTATTATTTAAAGCAATAGCGGAATCATCAACTGGCTTAAAATCAAAAACTGGCTCAGGGCCAGCCTTAGTAGCTTTAATATCAACTAATTGAGGTCTATACTCTAATAAATTTATCTTAGGCGCTTTTGAGCCACTAGCAAACAAACCTTTAAAAAAATTAGATAAAGAAGTAAGACCATTTTTTATAGAATTAATAGGCAACGGAATCATAAAACCGCCCATAAGAAAAAGATCACTTTCGAGCTGTTGCTCGGCTTCAAGTTTATAAAGGGTAGAAGTTGTATAACAACCTTCAGGGAAGCTCATACAAGCAGTTAATTCAAGACCATAAAGATCAGCACAATCATGATAAACCATGCCAAATGATTTACACTTATCCCTATCAATGTTAGGATCAGGAAGACACTCTTCAACAATTTTATCTCTTAAAAGAAGCTCCACCTTTCTTTCATTGTAGATCATAGGAGAAGGACACCAATCAGGACGTTTAAGTTTAGGCTCACATTTACCAGTTTCTTTATTGAAAATTTGATCAGCTGGACAAGTATCAACGCAAGTATTTTTTTCAACGTCCCATTTTTGACCAACTGGACAAGAATCAACGCACTGCATAGTTTCGGTGTTAAATTCTTGATTTAGCTTACATCTTGCAACGCTCTTGGTATTAAATTCAAGATAAGTATAATAAGTAAAAATAGGGTCTTTTGGATTATCAGAAGCAACATAATATTCATAATCGCCAGCACCACCACGTTGACCAAAACGGCCAGTTTTAGCAGGACCGCCTATATAATAAAGAGAATAACCAGAATCTCGATAAAATCCTGGAGATTTTGAGCCAGCAAAATAATAGGCATCTCGTCTAATAGTAACAGAAATAATTTCATATAAATCCCAAACTGGCATTCTAAAGCCAATGAGATTATCCCCTTTTAAAAATTTAGCATCAGCTGGAACAAATGTGCTAGGTAAGTTATAGTCACGCATAACATCATAAAGGCCGTTATCGCCGTTTTTAGAAAAAGCAAGAGAGTATAAAAGAGATAAGAAAATGAAAGATCTAACTAGAAATTTCATATAAAATCCTTAAATAAATTTTTATTCATAAATATTTATCTCCTATAAATTACTGACGCCCTTCGGTTGTCGCTTCATTTTTTCAGGAAAAAATGAAGTTTAAAATTTAATATCCAGCGTCTTTAAAAATTAAAACCTACTTGACAAAAGAAAGAGCTATAACGTAAATAAAAATAGGAACGAAAAAGAGAGAAAAAACGTTTAAAAAATAGTTAAATACATCGTTGTTAAATACTTCAATCATCGTGTAGCTCCGACTATGATTAAGCCAATAAGGAAAGAAAATGCTATAAGTATCGCAGAAAGACCCATTAAAAAATTAAATTGATGTTCATATATACCTAAATTTGGAATTAAATCATTTTTTTGTATGTAGCAAATATTAGTTTCAGTGTTAAATATATAGTTTGTTTGAAAATTAGAAAGAGAATAATAAGAAGTAAAAACACTATCATCAAAATTTACAAAAAATACTTTTTTATCTTTTATGTAGAAATCTTTAACGCAGATATTTAAATTAGGGATATATATAGCATTTTCTTTCATTATTATGCACCTTTAAAGGGGCAAGAAGCCCCTAAAACTACTTGATGAAAGACTTAACTCTGCCAGCAATCATAAAGATGAAAGCAACAGCGATAACACCAGCAAATACGTAGTCAAATAAAGCATAGTCAGCTTTTAACGGCGTAGTTGGAATAACTGGAGCATCTCCAGCGAAAAGAGCAGGAGCTGAAAGCAATGCAGAGCTAACAGCAGCAACTTTAACCTTAGTAGATTCTAGAAAATTTTTAGTTTTTTCCATATCTAACTCCTTTTTATAAAATTATGAGTTTTAAACTCTAGAAAATCTATAAAAATAAACTTTCTAGAGATTAATGCGGGAGAGTGGTTTGCTACTCACATTAAGGCATAGCCCCCGCTTTTTATTATTTAGATGGCTTTGTTTCCTTTAAAAAAGGGTTTTCATTGAAAACTTGGAAACTCAAACTCTCATCAGGGAACATATAAGCGCCATTACGAGTATTTAAGAAACGATATGGAACGGCAATATATTTGCCTTTGACAGAATCAAATTTTGGCTTAAGAGAAAAGTCATAATTGATAGTTTCGGTTGATTTGACAAGATAACCATGCTGGTCACGACTTTCAAAGGTAATAGTTACATCAATAGATGATGAAACTTCGCCGGTCTTTTTGTCGATACGAGAAATCGGACGAACTTCGTCACAAAAGCCTAAAAGGTAAGTGTACATGTGTAGCTCCTTAAGAAATATTTGTTTGTAGCTTAGTATTTTAGGGGCAGAGCTACACCACCCCCAACAGTTTTACAACGTATTAAGGTTGTAACAACTAAGCCCCAAAACATCTTCACTCTGTTGCGGGCAGTCAGTTAAGTTATAAATTTATAAGATATTGCTAAAATCCTTTTGCCTAATTAGAATTAATGCAATTTCTTAAAAGGAATTATTGCATAATAATTATAAAACAAATCTTAAATATTGGAATAATTTCGAGAAATGAATAAAAAAAACGTAGCCGAATTTATCGGCAAAGATGTAAAAACTATCTACAACTGGGAAAAAACTAACCCCAACCTATACAAAATACTAGAATTTTATTTCCAGGAAGAAAAAGAAATAAATCCAAGGCATAAAGAGCTAGTAGAACTATTTGATAAGTTAAGTGAAATGGAACAACAATTTTATTTATCAGATATAAGAGCAAGAATATTAAAAAAAGAGATAGGATAATAAAGTGAGAATACTAAAAACTTTATTATTGCTTTGCATTTTTTTAATAGCAGACCCCATAGAAATACACATAGAAAAAAAGAACAACCAAGAAAAATATATAAAAGATTTAAATTTAGTAGGAGAGTGGAGCATTGAAACGGAAAAATACTTTACAGATTTTATAATGACTGCAGGGAATAAATGGAACGTAAGTTTTGAAAAAAATCAAGAAATTTTACTTGATAATCGACCAAGACAAATGTTTTGGGATTATGATAACGAAAAAGGCAAAATTAATATTTATAATAAAAAGTTGATTACTTTTTATAATGGAGATGAGATAATTTTAAAAGAATATATAGGGAATAAATGTTTTAAAGCTGATCTAAACAAAGATGTAAGAGTAAAGATATGTAAAATAAAGGGGAAAATAGTAAATAACACAAAAGAATTAATAAAAATAGAAATGAAGTAAAGTATATAGTATTCAAATACCTAACTATTTGCCACAACCCAATTTTTTAAGGCAAATTTTTCAATAACTTTTGATTTTACTATATAGAATAAGGCTCTTTTAAATTCTTCGATATCGCCATCAGACAAAACCTGATTTAAATACTCTTTTCTTAATTCATCGGTTGCTAAATAGTCTTCTAGATTAAATTTTGTAAATTCTTCTTTCAAGATCAAACCTTAGATATTTTTACACCAGCCCAAGTTACTAAAACAGCAAAAACAACTATTAAGAATAAACCAAATATTGACATTATAATAATCCTTTCATTTCTTTTAATACGTCTAAACACGCTTTCAAAAGATAACAAAATAAAATACTTACTAAAAAGATTGCAATGGTAGAGCAAAAATTTAAAATAAACCCATTTTTATCAAAATTAAGAAAGATAAAACCTATTAAACCAGCATCTAAAAGTAAAAGCGTGGTAAGAAAAGGCTTTAAGAAATCGAGTTTAATTTTTAAAAACTCCCATAAATTCTTATTTTCCATAACTATCCTTTGCAAACATTATAACATAAAATAAGAGCATAACGCTCATAACCCGAAGGTCGGCGGTTCAAATCCGTCCTCCGCAACCAAATGCTCATTACTTTTACCATCTTTTTACTAAGCACCAACCACCCCCCCCACACCATCACGTATATCATCAACATTGAGATTGGACATAATGCAAGCTACTTTTAATATCTGTATGACCCATAAAAGCCATCAGTTTATGAGCATTAAATCCCTTCAAGCTCACTAACCTAGAAGCCACTGTATGGCGTAATATATATAGTCCGTGAGTGTTGTTTTCTCCCTTATATCCTAGATGGTTTCTTACAGCCCACCACATACGATTTGCTGTATCGTGGTTTAGATGAGTTATATAGGGCACTTGTTTAAGGGTAGGTCTTTGCAGTTAGCATAAGCACCTTGAGATACCCAGTAGTAAGCCATACGAAGCACTTGGTCGTCTTTTGTTTCAGTAAAGAGTTTACGAACCTCTATTTTACTTACGTTCTTAGCTATCTCTAAGCATTGTTTTATGGCTTTGAAGATTAGAATAGTTTTGTTTTAATATGCAAAAAGAAAGATTAGTAAATAGGTTTCATAACTTTTAAATATAAAAAGATAAATTCCTACCTAGTATTGTTTTATGGATTATTAGTATAAATTTAAAATGTAGGAGGGGCGAATGCCCCTAATTATTATTTTAAAGTTTGGATGTATTCAGCTACTGCTTTTGCATCTTCGTCGCTCATTGGAGTAGCGATTGGTTTCATCATAGCGCCAAGACCAAATTTATTTGCTCCTGTTTTATAACCCTTTAGTGCCTCTTCGATAGCTGCTGCATCAAGAGATGTTAAAGCTGGAACTTTATTATTGAACATTTTTTCAGCTTTTGCACCATGACAGGCGATGCATTTTTTGTAGATAGCAGCACCATCTGCAGCAAAGGCAGCAGTTGAAAGTAGAGCCGCAACGCTAGAAACAATTAGTAATTTTTTCATTTTTCATCCTTTGTAAAAAAGTTTATGCATTATAGTACAAAAAGGTAAATTCGCAAGAAGCTAGTTAAAATATTTTGGCTATAATCACCAAATGAATAAAAATGAGCCTATTAAAGCACTTTTTCTGGATCGAGACGGCGTAATAAACGAAGATGCTGGATATGTTTACGAGATAAAAGATTTTAAATTTATTGATGGCATTTTTGACGCATTGAGAGAATTTAGCGATGCTGGCTATAAGCTCTTTGTCGTGACAAATCAATCAGGTATAGGTAGAGGCTACTACACGCAGGAGCAGTTTGACGCTTTAAGCAAATTTATGTTAGAAAGCTTGAAAAAAGAGCAAATTTTTATCACTAAAGTCTACTTTTGCCCACATGCCCCAGAGTCAGATTGTGCTTGCAGAAAACCAAATCCAAAAATGATACTTGATGCTTGCGATGAGTTTAATATAGACCTTGAAAACTCGCTCATGATAGGCGATAAGCCAAGTGACGTCGAGGCTGGCAAAAGGGCAGGCGTTGGTAGAAATTTCTTGCTTGATGGGATAAATTTTAAAGATGTAAGAGATGTTTTAAATAAGCTAAAAAAGGAAAAATCACTATGAATTTAAATGGAAAAAAGATAGTTATAACTGGCGGTGCTGGCTTTATCGGCTCAGCCTTAGCGCACTATTTTGACGAAAATTTTAAAGATGCTCACGTGCTTGTCGTGGATAAATTTAGAAACGACGAGACATTTAGCAATGGCAACCTAAAAAGCTTTGGCCATTTTAAAAATTTACTTGGCTTTAAGGGTGAAATTTACGCCGGCGACATCAACGATGAGAGCACACTTGAAAAGATAAGGAGCTTTCGTCCAGACGTTATCTACCACGAGGCAGCGATCTCAGACACGACTGTAAAAGAGCAAGATGAACTAATAAAAACAAATGTAAATGCCTTTGTAAATTTGCTTGATATCTGCGAGAGTTTGGGCGCAAAGATGATTTACGCTAGCTCAGGGGCGACTTATGGCAACGCAAAGAGCCCACAGACCGTTGGCGAGTGTGAAGCACCAAACAACGTCTATGGCTTTAGTAAACTAAGCATGGATAATATCAATAAAATTTACGCAAAGTGTGGCGTGAGCGTGGTTGGACTAAGATATTTTAACGTTTTTGGCAAGGGCGAGTTTTTCAAAAACAAAACCGCCTCGATGGTGCTTCAGTTTGGACTTCAAATTTTAGCCGGCAAGACCCCAAGGCTCTTTGAGGGTAGCGACCAGATCAAGCGTGACTTTGTCTATATAAAAGATATCATTGACGCAAACATAAAAGCACTTGACGCACCAAGTGGCGTCTATAACGCAGCTACTGGCAAGGCTAGAAGCTTTCAAGATATCGCAGACATCTTGCAGCGTGAGATCGGCGTAAATTTAGGCAACGAATATATAAAAAACCCATTTATCGGCTCATATCAGTTTCATACCGAGGCTGACGTGGCCCCAGCTAGAGAGGCATTTGGTTTTAGCGCGACTTGGAGCTTGGAAGAGGCGATAAAAGACTACTTGCCAGAAATAAAGAGAATTTACAAGGAAGAGATAAATGGCTAAGAGAGTTAAAATTTTAGTCGTCGGCGACCTCATGCTGGATCACTATATCTGGGGCAGCTGCGACCGTATCTCTCCTGAAGCGCCAGTGCAGGTAGTAAAGATAAATAACGAAACCTACACACTTGGAGGTGCTGGCAACGTGGTGAGAAATTTGCTTTCCCTTGGCGCAAATGTGAGCGTAGCTAGCGTTTTGGGAGATGATGAGGCTGGTAAAAAGATAAAAGAAAGACTTGCTGAGCTAAAAGTAAAAGATGAACTGATCCTTACTGAAAGAGGACGCGAAAGCTCGATAAAAAGCCGTATCATGGCATCGCACCAGCAAGTTGTTAGGATCGATAAAGAGAGCGTTGTCAAGATAAATTTAGAAGATGAGTTCGTCTCAAAAGTAAAAGAAAACCTTGCAAATTTTAAGGCTGTCTTGCTAAGCGACTACGGCAAAGGCGTGCTTAGCAAAAAGGTTTGTCAAGAGATCATAAACGAGTGCGTGAGGCTAAATATCCCAGTGCTCATAGACCCAAAAGGCAGCGACTACTCAAAATACAAAAACGCGACCCTTCTAACGCCAAATAAAAAAGAGGCGAGCGAGGCTACAAATTTAAAGATAAAAGACAAAGCCGAGCTTGAAAAGGCGATAAAGCAGCTAAAAGACGAGCTAAATTTGACCTATTCGATCATCACGATCTCAGAAGAGGGTATCGCGCTTTATGACGACAAGCTACACATCTTTGCTGCTAAGGCAAAAGAGGTCTTTGATGTCACTGGTGCTGGAGATACGGTGCTGGCTACACTTGGCTATATGCTAGCAAACGGAGCTGATATAAAAGAGGCGATAAAGATAGCAAACCTCGCAGCAGCCGTCGTAGTGGCTAAAATAGGCAGTGCAACGGCTAGCTTTAGCGAGATCGAGCAGCTGCTAAATAGCTCATTTGGGGCAAATTTCGAGCACAAGCTAAAGAGCCTTGATGAGCTTGAGGAGATTTTGAGCCAAAAGGGCAAGAAAAGGGTCGTTTTCACAAATGGCTGCTTTGATATCTTGCACGCTGGGCACGTAAAATACCTAGCGCGCGCAAGGGAGCTTGGCGATCTTTTGGTCGTTGGGTTAAACTCGGACGCTTCGGTTAAGAGGCTAAAAGGGGATGCTAGGCCTATAAACTCGCAAGATGATAGAGCCTGCGTGCTAAGCGGGCTTGGATTTGTTGATTATGTCGTCATTTTTGATGAGGATACGCCATTAAATTTGATAACAAAGATAAAGCCTGACGTGCTTGTAAAAGGGGCTGATTATAAAGGCAAAGAGGTCGTTGGCAGCGATATCGTAAAAGAGGTTAGGCTCATCGACTTTGTCGAGGGTAAAAGTACGACAGGGATAATAAAAAGGATAAAAGATGTTAAAAACGATGATAAAAAATGAGCTCGAGGCTCACCAAAAGACCTTTAACGAGCATGTAAATTTGCTAGATAGCCTAGAGCGTGCTTGCCAGATGGTAGCTGATACGCTAAAAAATGGAAAAAAGGTGCTAATATGTGGCAACGGCGGTTCTGCGGCGGACGCACAGCACTTTGCAGCCGAGCTAACTGGCAGATATAAAAGCGAACGTCAAGCACTACCAGGCATCGCGCTAACTACCGACACTTCGGCACTTACGGCCATTGGCAACGACTACGGCTTTGACTATGTTTTCTCACGTCAGCTTGAGGCTTTAGCTCAGCCAGGCGACTTGCTCGTGGCGATCTCAACTAGTGGCAACAGCAAAAATGTCCTTGAGGCTATAAAAAGTGCTAAGAAAATGGGTGCATTGGTGCTTGGACTTAGCGGCAAAGGCGGCGGTGCGATGAATGAAGGATGTGATCTAAATTTAGTCGTTAGCTCAAGCGACACTGCAAGGATACAAGAGTCGCACATATTTTTCATTCACACGATATGTCAGGCTGTAGACGAAGCTTTTAGGGGTTAATATGCAAGAAGTGATGGATAAATTTTTAAAAGAGCCTAACCAACAAAATGAGGTAAATTTGATAGCGGCTTTAAAAAAGGCTAGCTTTTTTGCTCCGGTGCTTTTAAACCAAGCGCTCGCAAAGCCTGATGGTGGTGTGGTTTATGAAGAAGAGGGCTCAAATATCAAATTTATCCTGCTTGAAGATGAGGGCGATAAGCTTAGCTATTTTCCGGCATTTACTAGCAAAGAAGCGATGAGGCTTTGGCGAAACGACAGTGAGCAAGAAAGCATAGAGATAGGGCTAAAAGAGTATCTTGCGATGCTAAAAGAGAGCAGTTACGCTGGCGTCGTGGTTGATGCATTTAGCTATGATTTTATTCTTAAAAAAGAGCAGATAGCAAGAATTTTAGACTAAAATTTTCATCACACTATTGCCAAAGTCGCTGATTTGCTATTTAGCAAGTTTTTATTAATTTTAAGCTAAAATCAGCCAAGCTAAATTTAAGGAAAAAAATGAAAGACAATCTACTTGAATTAACCCAAGATATCGCGTCTGTTGATATCGAAGAGTCTATAAAAACTAGCTATCTTGACTACTCCATGAGTGTCATTGTGGGACGTGCTTTGCCTGATGCTAGAGACGGACTAAAGCCAGTTCACAGAAGAATTTTATACGCTATGGACAATCTTGGCGTTGGTAGCAGAAGTGCCTATATGAAGTCAGCTCGTATCGTTGGTGAAGTTATTGGTAAGTACCACCCACACGGCGACACAGCGGTTTATGACGCACTTGTTCGTATGGCCCAGAAATTTTCTATGCGTTATCCAGTCGTTGATGGACAAGGAAACTTTGGCTCGATAGATGGCGACAGCGCAGCTGCGATGCGTTATACCGAAGCTAGAATGACAATGCTTACTGAAGAGCTTTTAAAAGATATCGATAAAGATACGGTTGATTTTGTGCCAAACTACGATGATAGAGAGGTCGAACCAGACGTACTTCCAAGCCGTGTACCAAATTTATTGCTAAACGGCTCAAGCGGTATCGCGGTTGGTATGGCGACAAATATCCCACCACACAGTCTTGATGAGCTTATAGATGGTCTTTTACTACTTCTTGAAAACAAAGAGGCGACACTTGAAGAGGTGATGGAATTTATCAAAGGTCCAGACTTTCCAACTGGCGGTATCATCTTTGGCAAAAAGGGTATCATAGAGGCCTACCGCACAGGTCGTGGCAGGGTCAAACTAAGAGCCAAAACTCACATAGAAAAAAAGCCAAACAAAGATGTCATCGTCATTGATGAGCTACCATATCAAACAAACAAAGCAAGGCTTATCGAGCAGATCGCTGAGCTTGTAAAAGATAAGCAGATAGATGGCATCAGCGAGGTTAGAGATGAGTCTGATAAAGACGGCATCCGCGTAGTCATCGAGCTAAAACGCGACGCTATGAGCGACATCGTGCTAAACAACCTCTTTAAATCAACCACGATGGAGAGCACTTTTGGCGTTATTATGCTTGCTATTAACAACAAAGAGCCAAAGGTGTTTAACCTTATCGAACTACTTAAGCTATTTTTAAATCACAGAAAAACGGTCATTATTAGAAGAACGATATTTGAGCTTGAAAAAGCGCGCGCAAGAGCCCACATTTTAGAGGGTTTAAAGATCGCACTTGATAATATCGATGAGGTGATCGAACTTATTAGAAATAGTGCCGATACAGCGGTTGCCAGAGAAGGCTTGATGAGTAAATTTAACCTCTCAGAACTTCAAGCAAACGCTATCCTTGATATGCGTCTAAGCAAGCTTACAGGCCTAGAGAGAGAAAAACTAGAGGCCGAGCTAGCCGAGCTTATGGCTGAGATCGCAAGACTTGATGAAATTTTAAAGAGTGAGACATTGCTTGAAAATTTGATCAAAGAAGAGCTTCTTGAGATCAAAAATAAATTTAAAGTACCAAGAGTGACTGAGATCGTTGATGACTACGATGATATTGACATTGAAGATCTCATACCAAATGAAAATATGGTCGTAACTATAACCCACCGAGGTTACATCAAGCGTGTGCCAAGCAAGCAGTACGAGAAGCAAAAACGTGGTGGCAAGGGCAAAGTAGCGGTCACGACATACGATGATGACTTTATAGAGAGTTTCTTTACTTCAAATACCCACGATACGCTTATGTTTGTGACTGATCGCGGACAGCTATACTGGCTAAAAGTCTATAAGATCCCAGAGGGAAGCCGCACGGCAAAGGGCAAAGCAGTTGTAAATTTGATCCAGTTGCAGCCTGATGAGAAGATCAAAGCGATCATCCCAACGACTGACTTTGACGAGAGCAAATCGCTAGCGTTCTTTACTAAAAATGGCATCGTAAAACGCACAAATTTAAGCGAGTTTAAAAATATCCGCTCAGTTGGTGTAAGAGCTATAAGCCTCGATGAGAACGACGAGCTAGTAACTGCGCTCATCGCTCAAACATACGATGATATGCCAGTGACTGACCCTGAAAATGAGCTAAGCGTAGAGACAGAGGTGCTTGAAGTTGAAGAGCTTCAAAATGAGATCGACGAAGATAGTGCAAATGCTGAAGAGGACGCAAACTCAAGCGATGAGATAATGCTATTTGTCGTTACTAAAAAGGGTATGTGCCTTAAATTTAAGATCAGCAAAGTTCGCCAAATGGGTAGAACTGCACGCGGCGTAACTGGCATCAAATTTAAAGAGCCAGGCGATGAGGTCGTAGGCGCAGCAGTCATCGAAAGCAATGATCAAGAAATTTTAAGCATATCTCAAAAAGGTATCGGCAAACGCACAACTGCTGATGAGTACCGCTTGACAAACCGCGGTGGTAAAGGCGTAATCTGCATGAAACTAACAAACAGAACGGGTGATCTAATCGGTGTTGTGATGGTTGACGAAGAGCAAGATCTAATGGCCCTAACATCAAGCGGCAAAATGATTAGAGTAGATATGCAAAGCATCCGCAAAGCAGGACGTAATACAAGTGGCGTGATCGTTGTAAATGTAGATGGCGATGATGTTGTAAGTATCGCAAGATGCCCTAAGGCCGAAGATGGTGATGATGAAGAAGCATCAAGCGAAGATATGGGGCTTTTGGAATAAATTTTGCTGTTAAATTTTAAATAAAAGCATAAAAAGGTTGTTTATGAAGATTAAAATTTTATTTTTTGCTGTAATGGCGACACTTTTTAGTGGTTGTACATTTAACGGCTTTATGGGCGAGCCGACAAGCACATCAAATCGCAATGTAGTCATCCAAAAGGTCGATAAAGACGATCTTAGAGAGGTGATGAAAAAAGAGAAGATGATATATGATAGCGCTCCAAGAGAGACTACTTTTAGGGCTACAGGTGAGGGTATAGCTCCGTTAAATTCGCTCTCTTATGCTCAGTCTGTAACTTTAGCAAAAAGAGCGGCGATGGCTGATGCTTATTCGCAGCTTGCTGGTAAGCTTTATGGCGTAAAGATCAACGCTGAAGACACCGTAAGAGACGCGATGCTAAACGACTCATCTATCACTTCAAAGGTTCAAGGCCTTGTCAAAAACGCAAGGATCGTGAATGAAAATTTCAAAGACGGGCTTTATAAGGTAAATATGGAGCTTAAGATAGACGAAGATAAGTGGCGAGAAGTCTTTTCTTACTAACGATACTTTTAAATTTTGCCTTTTGCTTGGAAGAGTTTATCTTCTGGGCGAAGGTTGATACGAAAAATCAAATAGTTGCCTTTGAAGAAATTTCATTTTCAAAGGCGATGACTTTAACACCAAACCCAAAACCAAAATTTCTTTGCCAGATAGACGCTTTTAAAGATGAAAACACCACAACTCTTGGCTTTTTAAATTTACACAAAGATGAAATTTTTGACTGCTTTGCCTTAAAAAAAGTGATGATAAAAAATGAGCTAAATGTCAAAAATGCACAGATCTCAAACGCTTCAAATTTGAAAATTTTGCCAGTTAGATTTATGGTGGAATTTAAGCCAAAATCCGCTATCATCGGCACACTTCAATAAAAAAGAGATCAAATGAATATCGTCATAGTAGAAGATGACATCAATATGCGAAAGTCGCTTGAGATCGCACTTGGCGAGTATGAAGAGCTAAATATAAAAAGCTATAAGAGTGCAGTTGAAGCCCTAAAAAAACTAAGCGATGACACTGATCTAATCATCACCGATATAAACATGCCAAAGATGGATGGACTTGAGTTTATTAAGGAGTTAAATGGCAAATTTGACGTCATCATAATGACAGGAAATGCGACACTTAATAAGGCGATTGAGAGCGTTAGGCTCGGCGTGAAGGACTTTTTAACAAAGCCATTTGACGTCTCAACTCTATATGAAGCGATAAAAAGGGTAGAGACGCTAAAACAAAAGACTCCAAAAAGCATAAAAAAAGTTGAAACTAAAAGCGAAAATAACGGCTTTTTAGCCACTTCAAAGGCGCTTGAAGCTACGCTAAATATCGCGCTAAAAGCCGCGAGGACTGACGCTTCAATAATGCTTAGTGGCGAAAGTGGCGTTGGCAAGGAGGTCTTTGCTAAATTTATCCACGCAAACTCACCTAGAAAAGATGCTGTATTTGTTGCTTTAAATATGGCAGCGATCCCTGAAAATTTGATAGAAAGTGAGCTTTTTGGCTTTGAAAAGGGCGCATTTACTGACGCTGCGACTACCAAAAAAGGGCAGTTTGAGCTAGCAAATGGTGGAACGCTATTTTTAGATGAGATCGGCGAGATGCCTATAAATTTACAACCAAAGCTGCTTCGTGCCTTGCAGGAGCGCGAGATAACAAGACTTGGCGCTACAAAGAGCGAAAAGATAGATGTTCGCATCATCTGCGCTACAAACGCAAATTTAGAGCTTGCGATGAAGGAGGGCAGGTTTAGGGAGGATCTTTTCTACCGCCTAAACACGATCCCGCTTTTCATCCCGCCACTTCGTGAGCGAAAAGATGAAATTTTACCTATCGCGCAGGATACTTTGGAAAAATGTTGCAAAGAGTATGGCTTTGAGGCTAAAAATTTCTCAAAAGCGGCAAAAGAGGAGCTTTTGAGCTACGACTATCCAGGCAACATAAGAGAGCTCATTTCAGTCGTGCAGCGTGCAGCGATACTAAGTGAGGGTGATGAAATTTTGCCAAATGATCTATTTTTACAAGCTAGAAGCAAAAAATAGCCATAAATTTAAGTAAAATTACGAAAATTAAAAAAAGATAAGGAGAGCAGATGAGAAAATTTAACGTAGCTGTCGTTGGTGCTACTGGAGCGGTCGGCGAAGAGCTTTTTAGAGTGATGGAAGAGGTTGAGTTTCCAGTTGGAGAGCTTTTGCCGCTTGCTAGTGCAAAAAGTGCTGGTAGTGAGATCGAATTTAATGGTAAATATTACAAAGTAAAAGAGCTAACCGAAAAGGTTTTTAGCGAGCATGAGATAGATATTGCTTTTTTTAGTGCGGGCGGTTCAGTCTCAGAGAAATTTGCCAAATTTGCAGCTGATAGTGGTGCAGTAGTCATCGATAACACCAGCCATTTTAGGATGGATAAAGATATCCCTCTTGTTGTGCCAGAGTGCAATCCAAGCGACATTGCTATGTGGAAAAACCGCGGCATCATCGCAAATCCAAACTGCTCGACTATCCAAATGGTGCAAATTTTAAAACCATTAAACGACGCTTTTAGTATCAACAGAGTCGATGTTTCTACCTATCAAGCAGCAAGCGGTGCTGGCAAAGAGGGCATGGAAGAGCTTGTCGTTCAGATGCAAAAATTCTTTGAGTTTAAGCTTGATGAGTGCGAGCCAAAGGTATTTGCACACCGCCTAGCACTAAATGTGATCCCTCACATCGATGTTTTTTTGGATAACGACTACACAAAAGAAGAGATGAAAATGGTCAATGAAACGCAAAAAATTCTTCACAAAGATATCGAAGTTAGCGCTACCTGTGTGCGTGTGCCAGTGCTTAGAAGTCACTCAGAGGCGATCACTATCCACTTTGACAAAGATGTGAGCGCAGATGCAGCAAGAGAAATTTTAAGCAAAGCTCCAAGCGTCGTTGTAGTCGATAATCCGGCAAATAAAGAGTATCCGATGCCTATCATTTCAAGCGATACAAATGAGACTTATGTCGGTAGGATCAGAGTTGATAATTACAGACCTAATGTGCTTCACCTTTGGTGCAGTGCCGATCAGATCCGCGTAGGGGCTGCGACAAATGCCGTCAGGATCGCACAAAAGTGGATCGCGATGCAAGAGTAAATAAAAAGGATTTTTATTGCGTAAGATATTTGAAAAAATTTTGCTTGCTAGCAACAGCTTTACACTTTTTCCAGTAGTTTTTGGACTTTTAGGTGCGATCGTACTTTTTATCATTGCAAGCTATGACGTCGGCAAGGTACTTTTAGAGGTTTATAAATATTTTTTTGCTGCAGATTTTCACGTTGAAAATTTTCACTCAGAAGTCGTTGGCGAGATCGTTGGAGCGTTGGAGCGATCGATCTATACTTGATGGCGCTTGTTCTTTATATATTTAGCTTCGGAATTTACGAGCTTTTCATCTCAGAGATCACACAGCTAAAGCAGTCAAAGCAGAGCAAAGTCTTAGAGGTTCACTCTCTTGATGAGCTAAAAGACAAGCTTGGCAAAGTGATCGTCATGGTCTTAATCGTAAATTTCTTCCAAAGAGTGCTTCACGCAAACTTTACAACTCCGCTTGAGATGGCATACCTTGCGGCTTCTATCCTTGCACTTTGTCTTGGACTTTATTTCCTCCACAAGGGAGATCACTAAAATTTTAAGCGTTTTTACGCTTAAAATTTCTTCTATATCTTTTCTTTAGCTATTTTTAGGTAATATCCCTTTAAAAATTTAAAGGAAATTTAATGATTTTTATAGACGCTTGTCTTAAAAAACCTACCCCTTATACGCCTGTTTGGATGATGCGCCAAGCCGGTAGATATTTGCCAGAGTATATGCGAGTACGCGCGCAAGCAGGGGATTTTTTATCTCTTTGCAAAGACTACAAAAAGGCTAGCGAAGTTACGCTTCAACCAGTTGAAATTCTTGGCGTTGATGCGGCGATTTTATTTAGCGACATTCTCGTTGTGCCTCTTGAAATGGGCATGGATCTACGTTTTGAAAAAGGCGAGGGACCAGTTTTTACAAAGCCCTTGCGTGATAAAGCCGCACTTGACGCGCTAAGTATCGAAAAATCGACTAAAAATTTAGCATACGTCTATGACACGATCAAGCTCACAAGAGAAAATTTAGCCAAAGATAAGGCTCTCATTGGCTTTTGTGGCGCACCCTGGACGATAGCTACATATATGATCGAGGGTGGTGGCAGTAAAACTTATGCGATCTGCAAAAAAATGCTCTATCAAAATCCAGAATTTTTACATCAAATTTTAGAAAAAGTGACGCAAGCACTCATCCTTTACGTCAAAGAGCAGATAAGAGCAGGCGTAAATGCCGTGCAAATTTTTGATAGCTGGGCGGCTGCGCTTGAAGAGCAGGCATATTTTGAGTTTGGATTTAACTACATTAATAAAATAGTTGATAGCGTTAAGGCTGAATTTCCAGAAATTCCGGTCATTGTTTTCCCAAAAGGAATAAGTGGCTATCTGGATAAAATTTCAGGTAAATTTGATGTTTTTGGCGTTGACTGGAGCACACCAATTGAGCTAGCAAAAGAAAAACTTAGCCCTAGATACGTCCTTCAAGGTAATATGGAGCCAACAAGGCTTTATAGCAAAAAAGCGATAGATGAAGGCGTGGATAAAATTTTAAGCACGATGAAAGGCACGCCACATATTTTCAACCTCGGTCATGGAATTTTGCCTGATGTGCCAGTTGAGAATGCAAAATATTTTATAAAACAGGTACAAACAAAAAGTGCAAGGTAATAAGCCTTGCATCGTCTTTGGACCGATAAATTCTCGCCGTTTTGGCATGAGCCTAGGCATCGATCTAAGCCCAAATCAAAAATCATGTAATTTTGACTGTGTTTATTGTGAGCTAAGCGGTTCAAAGACTGTTGAAACAATAGAAAATCCGCCAAGCATTGATGAGATCATAAACGCTTTAAAAGAAGCATTAAAAACTCATCAAAACATCGATGTCATCACACTTACAGCAAATGGCGAACCAACTCTTTACCCGTACTTAAAAGAGCTGATAGCAAAAGTAAATGAGCTAAAAGGTAGTGCAAAAACACTCATTCTAAGCAATGGCTCAGGTGTAAGAGATCAAAAAATTTGTGAAGCCTTGCAAGGGCTTGATATAGTGAAATTTAGCCTTGATAGCGCGGTGCAAAGCACTTTTAAAAAGATAGACCGCAATAAAAGTGGTATAGAAGTAAATGAACTTATAAAAGCAATGGCTAAATTTTGCAAGGAATTTAAAGGCGAACTTGTGCTTGAAATTTTGGTCGTGGCTGGATTTAACGACGAAGAAGAGGAATTTATAGCGCTCAATGCTGCGATAAATGAGATAGCTCCGCACCGAGTGGATATTTGCACGATAGATCGCCCACCAGCTTACAATGTAAAGGGTGTAGACGCCAAAAAACTAGAGGAGCTAGCCAAGCAGATAAGTGGCGTACCGGTTAATATAGCTAAAGCTCACAAAATAGAGCAAAAGTATAACTTTAGTGAGGATGAAATTCTAGAAATGCTAAGACGTCGTCCGCAAACTATCGCAAATGTTGAAGAAAATTTTTCTGACTCTTCAAAGCAAACTCTAGCAAAATTCTTGCAAGATGATATGGTTTATCTAGCCGATGTTGCTGGAGTAAAATTTTATAAACTAAGAGCATAAATGAAAAGAATCCTTACAATACAAGATATCTCGTGTGTTGGCAAATGTTCCCTTACTGTTGCACTTCCCATAATAAGTGCTCAAGGCATTGAGGCGTGCATATTGCCTACTGCGCTACTTTCGACTCACACTGGCTTTAAAAATTTCACATTTTGTGATCTGACTGATGAATTTGACGAGATAACACAAGTATGGCACAAAGAAAATATCACATTTGATGGAATTTATACCGGATTTTTGGGTAGTTTTAGCCAGCTTGAGCTGATAGAGAAAATTTTTAATGAGTTTAATAGCTCTGCTCCGCTAATACTTGTAGATCCTTGCATGGGTGACAATGGCAAGCTTTATCACGGCTTTGATGAGAAATTTGTGGCAAAGATGAGGGAGCTTTGCACAAAGGCTCACGTCATCACGCCAAACATAACTGAGGCAAGTTTTATGTGCGAAAAGTCATTTTTAAGCGAGGGATACGGCGAGGATTACATTTTGGAGTTGCTTAAGGGCTTGGCTAGTTTTGGTGCGCGAAAGATCGTTTTAAAGGGCATTAGGTATAGGCAAAATGAGTGTGGCATCATAGCATATGACGCAAAGACGAAAGAAAAAGTGGAGTATTTCCATGAGTATTTGCCATTTCATGCAAGTGGCACTGGGGATATTTTCGCTTCAGTGCTTTTTGGCTCTTTGATAAATGGCGAAAGTATGCAAAATGCTATCAAAAAGGCAGCAAATTTTGTGCTTAGTAGCATTAAAATCACGCTAAAAGATAAGAACCGCACATGGTATGGTGTGCAGTTTGAAAAGGTACTTGGCACTCTTGCAAAATAGGCGGGCAAACTACTTATTTAAAATTTTTAATAACACAATGATATGGCAAAGATTTATATCTTTGCTAGCTGTTAGAAGTGCTATATCGCCATGCTCTTTTTCTAGTTTTTTTAGCATTTTAAAGCAAGATTGCGCTTTTTCATTATCAAGCTCGAGCTCAAATTTCTCACAAAACTCATCAAATCTAGCTTCTCTATCTTCATGAAACCACTCTCTTAAAGTAGTGCTTGGTGTGATATCTTTTAACCAAAGAAAATTTGAAAATATCTCTTTTCTTATGCCTCTTGGATAGAGTCTATCAACAAAAGCCGCCCTCATATCCAAACTATCATCTTTGATAAAATCATAAATTCTATAAGCTTTAAACATGTTGTGATTGTAATCCTATAACGTTTATAAATAAAAAAATATTCTTAGTTATCTTATATTTTTTATTCTTGTTTAAATTTTAAGGTTTGTAAAATTAAAGCTCAAATTTTTGATTGTGGCGATAAGAGTTAAACTAGGGCTAGAAAATAGTCCTAAAAAGAATAAATTTAAATTAAAGCTCGTTTTGATAAAATCCCAACATAAAAATCACTAAAAAGGTTATCATTATGAGAGGCTATAAAATTTTCTCAGGAACGGCTAATATTGAGCTTTCAAAGAAAATTTCGCAATATCTTTCACTTCCTCTTAGCGAGGCAAGTATAAAAAGATTTAGCGATGGAGAGATTAGCGTGCAAATCGGCGAGAGCGTGCGCGGAAAAGATGTTTTTGTCATTCAGCCAACATGTGCACCGACAAATACAAATTTAATGGAGCTACTTATTTTAACTGACGCTTTAAAACGCAGTAGTGCAAGCTCTATAACAGCGATTGTGCCGTATTTTGGCTACGCTAGACAAGATAGAAAAGCAGCTCCTAGAGTGCCGATCACTGCAAAACTAGTGGCAAACATGATGCAAACAGCAGGTATTGATAGAGTCGTCACTATGGATCTTCATGCAGGACAAATTCAAGGATTTTTTGATATTCCAGTTGATAACCTTTATGGAAGTATCATTTTTAATGACTACGTAAGAGCTAAAAATTTACCAAATCCAATCGTTGCAAGTCCTGATGTAGGCGGCGTGGCTCGTGCTAGAGCCTTGGCTAAAAATCTAAATCTTGACATGGTTATCGTAGATAAGCGCCGCGAAAAAGCAAACGAGAGCGAAGTGATGAATATAATCGGCGACGTAAATGGTAAAGATGTGATTTTGGTTGATGATATGATCGATACAGCTGGTACTATTGTAAAAGCAGCTGAAATTTTTAAAGAGCGTGGTGCAACTAGTGTTATGGCTTTTTGTACGCACCCAGTCCTTAGTGGACCAGCTTACGATAGGTTAAAACTAGGCTTTTTGGATGAGTTAGTTGTTACTGATACGATACCTTTAGCAGAGGAACTTCCTTGTATAAAAGTGCTAAGTGCGGCTTCATTGTTTGGCGAAGTGATACGCCGTGTATATCACAATGAAAGCGTAAATAGCTTATTTTAATTAATCTTGGCTTTTGCTTTGAGTGTTTCAGGCAAAAGCCAAATCTTTCAATATTTATTAGAATTTAATTTTTGATAAATCAAAATTTGTAGCAAAAAGATAGCCTCTATTTATAGCTGGAATTTTTAAAATTCTAGCCTTCTCTTTAAAAATTTTTGGCATTATGGCTTTGCAAAATGGAGTTACTAAAAGGTAAGTGTCTGCGTATCCGACAGCGATCTTGCCGCTTAGCACCACGCTTGTTTGCTTTGCTAAATTTGTGCTTAGCTCATCTTTTTGAGCTTTGCTTAGAAGCACGTTTAGCTCTTTTGCGACCATGTCGACGCCTCGTATCGCATTACTATCATTTTTTATGATAAAAATTTCATCACTTATTTTTGTGATATTTGGCATTAAAATTTGTCTATCGGCTTCTAAAAACTCAAAGCTTTTTTTTACGCCATTAAAATAATTATCTAAAAATGGCTCACTAAAATTTAGCCTCATGAAGCTTCTTTTAAACTCACCTTTTAAATTTGTCTCATCGATAAAATAGTGTAAATTTCTCTCGTCAAGATAGCTTTGAAGCTCTTTTTTGCGTAAATTTAAAAGCGGCCTAACTAGCCAGAAGTGCTTTCTTTTTTCAAGCTCACTCATGCCAAAGAGCTCTTTTAGTCCAGCACCCTTACTAAGCTGCATCAAAAACCACTCAAATTTATCGTCAAACTGATGAGCTAGGATTAAATTTTCGTAGCCAAATTTTTGGCAAATCTCTCCAAAAAACTCATATCTTACCTCGCGCGCGTTTTTTTCAAAATTTGACTTATCTAAAAAAACGCTTTTGGTATAAATTTTTTTACCAAATTTATCTGCGAGCTCTTTTGCGCTTTTTATCTCGTTTTTGCTTTGTTCTCGCACATTATAATCAACCATCGCTAGATCAAATTTGATCCCAGCTTCGTCTAAAATGTAAAAAAGAGCAGTGCTGTCTATACCGTGCGAGAAGGCAAGTAGGTTTGTACCAAGGCCCAGTCTTTCTCGCACATTTTTGCTTATCATTTTACTTTTTTGATGATTCGTGCGATTAGCTTTTGATCGACCGTGTCGCTTACTTCGCAGAGATAAAGCGAGCCGATCTCAAGCTCTTTGACATCGCTTTCATTGATCAAGATCTCGCCGTCTATATCTTTGTCCCAGATATCTTTTTTGGCTGCGTAAAACATTTCGCCCTCACTACTGATGCCCTCAAGGGAGGCAAAAATTTCTTTGCCGATCTCTTTTTGTAGGCTTTCATTGATTGATTTTTTGGTTATCTTTTCTATTTTGGTTAGTCTTTTTGAGATGACCTTGGCTGGAACCTGCTCCATGTCAAAAGATGCAGTGTCCTCCTCTTTTGAGTAGGCAAAGGCTGAAATTCTATCAAATTTAAACTTTTCTAAAAATTCGCAAAGTTCCTCAAAATCCTCCTCGCTCTCTCCTGGATGGCCCACGATGACACCGGTTCGTAAGAATGAATTCTTGGCATTTCTCATTAAATTTAAAAGCTCTTTGATCTTTTTAGCGCCACTTCCACGCTTCATTATCTTTAGCATGTCTTCGCTGATGTGTTGGATCGGCATGTCAAAGTAGTTGTGAAAGACAGATGAGGCGATGATACGTTCAATTAGCTCTTTACTGGTTGTGCTTGGGTAGAGGTAGAGTATCCTAGCACTTCTTACGCCCTTTATCTTTTCTATCTCGTCTATTAAATTTATTAGCCCATCGCTAATGCCGTGATCGCGCATATATGAGCTTGAGTCTTGAGATAAAAAGCTAAAGTCGTAGTAGCCTTTTTTGACTAAATTTTTAACCTCATTTACGATGTTTTCGAGCGAGCGTGATTTTAGCTTGCCTTTAAATGTCGGTATCGCGCAAAAACTGCATTTTTGGTTGCAGCCCTCTGAAATTTTGATGTAGGCATGGTAGTTTGAGCCAGTTATCACACGCTCTTCGTTTGCTTGCAGATATGTCTCTGGGCTAAATAAATTTTGCTTTTTTAGAATGATCTCATCAATCTTGTCATAGTCAGCCACGCCGGTAAATAGATCAACCTCAGGCAGCTCCTTCATAAGCTCGTCTTTATAGCGTTGCATAAGACAGCCAGTCACCACGAGTAATGAGCCATTTTTACGAGCTTCGTGCATCTCAAGTATGGTTTGTATGCTCTCTTCTTTGGCGGATTTGATAAAGCCACAGGTATTTACGATGATAACATCGGCATCGCTGATATCGTCAGTGATATCGTAGTTTTGCAATCTGCCAAGCATTATTTCCGAATCAACTAAATTTTTGTTACAGCCAAGTGAAATTAAGTGAAGTTTTGGCATTTTTAGATCCAGATGTTGTCTATTAGCCTAGTTTTACCAACGTAAGCTGCTACTAAAATGATGGTGTTATTTTTTTCTACTTTAGAAATTTCATTTAAATTTTTATCTGTAATAGCAACATAATCAACCTTTAGTGGCTCTAGCACTTCAAGTATCTTTGTTTTGATCTCACTTGCATCTTCCTCGCCATTTTGGATCAAATTTTGTGCTTTATTTAGCGATCTTGAAAGCCTTAGCGCGTTGCACTTATCTTCGTCGCAGATATAGACGTTTCTGCTTGAAAGCGCTAAACCGTCTGGCTCTCTAACGATATCGCAGCCAACTAGCTCGATGTTTAGGAAAAATGTCTTTATCATATTTTGCACGATGATTAGTTGTTGCGTATCTTTTTTGCCCATATAGACGCTATTTGCACGAGTTAGTCGAAATAGCTTGTTTAGCACCCTTAAGACGCCATCAAAGTGTCCTGGTCTAGTTTTGCCCTCTAAAATGGTTGAAAATTTCTTTGGAGCGATAATTAGTGGTTCATCTTCAAAGTAAAGTTCATTAGCATCCGGAATAAAAATAGCACTAACGCCATTTTGCTCGCAAATTTTAATGTCATTTTGCTCGTTTCTTGGGTATTTATCTAGATCTTCACCTGGTAAAAATTGTGTTGGATTTACAAAAGTTGAAACGATACTTGTTTCGTTTTGGCTGACACATTTTTTGATAAGGCTAACGTGTCCGTCATGAAGTGCACCCATGGTTGGTACGAAACCTATCTTTGCACTTGCGTTTGAGACGAAATTTTGAAGTTCTTTTATAGTTCTTATGATTTGCATTTTGACTCTTTTTGTTTGAAATTTTAACTTGGCATTGTAACAAAAAAGGATTAAAAGGGCGTAAATTTAAAAATGTAAGCAACTTTTGGTTAAAATCGGCAAAAATTTTTGGAGAAAAACTTGGATAGTTACGAATACAACGAGCTTTTAAAGAAGCTACAAACAAAAGTTGAAAACATAGGCTCTATCGTAAAGCCTGAAGAGATCAAGGCTAGGCTAAAAGAGATCGAGGCCACTGAGCAAGACCCTGACTTTTGGCAAGATATCGCTAAAGCTGGGGCGCTAAATAAAGAAAAAACTAAAATTTCAAATATGCTTGCAAAATTTAACGACGCTAATCAGGCAGTAAGTGATGCAAAGGAGCTTTTTGAGCTAGCAAATTCTGAAAATGATGAGGATACTATAAATTCTTTATTTGATGACGCTAAAAATTTAGATGAAAAGATAGTAAATCTTGAAATTTCTATGCTTTTAAGCGGTGAAGATGACGGCAAAAATGCGATCGTATCGATCCATCCTGGAGCTGGTGGCACTGAGAGCAACGACTGGGCGAGCATGCTTTATAGGATGTATCTTAGATTTTGTGAGAGAGAAGGTTTTAAGGTCGAGACTCTTGACTTTCAAGAGGGCGATGAGGCAGGGCTAAAAGACGTGAGCTTTATCGTAAAAGGCGAAAACGCTTATGGATATTTCAAAGCAGAAAATGGCATCCACAGGCTCGTTCGCACAAGCCCATTTGATAGCGCAGGACGCCGCCACACAAGCTTTTCTAGTGTCATGGTAAGCCCTGAAGTAGATGATGATATAGAGATCGAGATCGAAGAAAAAGATCTAAAGATAGATACTTATAGAGCAAGTGGTGCTGGTGGTCAGCATGTAAATAAAACAGAATCAGCCATTCGTATCACGCACATACCAACAGGTATCGTCGTGCAGTGTCAAAACGACCGCAGTCAGCATAAAAACAGAGCCACAGCAATGAAGATGCTAAAGTCTCGCCTTTATGAGCTTGAGCTGATGAAACAACAAGAAGCTAGCAATAGCGTAGAAAAAAGCGAAATCGGCTGGGGGCACCAGATAAGATCGTATGTACTTTTCCCATATCAGCAGGTAAAAGACAACCGCAGCGGCGAGGCCTACTCACAAACTGATGCGATACTTGACGGAGATATCAAAAAGATGATAGAAGGCGTTTTGATTGCTCAAAAGGCTGAGGCGTAATAAATTTATAAAAAGAGATGAGAGCTAAAATTTCATCTCTTTTAGCTTCGTGCAGGCTTCTTCTTTGCTATGGTAACAAGCCTCGTCAAGATAAATTCTCGCTTTTTTATAGTCATTTTTGTCTAGGTAGATGAGCCCAAGATCGTAGCTAGCTTCGTTTGAGCCAAGACTTACGGCTTTTTCATAAAAATATATCGCTTTTTCTAAATTTTTGTTTACACCAAGGCCGTACTCGTAGATATATCCGGCACTTCTTAGGCCGTCTATGTTGCCGTATCTGCCAGCTGTTTCAAACCAAAAGAGTGCTCTTAAGATATCTTTGCTAAAGCCTTTGCCGTCACGAAAACAAACGCCAGTTTGTTGCATGGCTAGGACATTGCCATCTTTTGCATAGTCGTAAAATCTCTTGCAAGCTTTTGGATAGTTGCCCTCGTTATATAGATAGATGGCGTCTGCGATCTGCTCGACTTCAGGATCAAGTGGTGGCTCGCTAAGGCCAAAATTTTGTGAAATTTGCTCTAACGAACATCCCCAAAATAGCAAAACACTAAACACAAAAATGATAAATTTTTTCATATTTGTCCTTGAAAATTTAGGCGATTTTATCCAATTTTATCTTATAATGCCCGCAAATTTTAAGCAAAAGGAACGATATGGATCATAATGCACTTTTAATCCAGCTTGGCTATAACGTCAATGAAACGACCACTGCTCAAATGTGTAGAATTTTAAACAATACTGATGGTCTTTTGCCAAAGAGCATAATTGAACTAAACGATCATTTAAAGCCGCATCTTTGTTTTGTGGCTATGAGTGGAAGTGAAGATAGACTAAAGATAAAAAATGTAGCTACCGTTAATGAAATAAAAGAGCGAGTTGATGAGATCATAAAAAACTGGGCTAATAAATATAAAATGGAGCTAAAAAAGATAAATGAAACAACTTACTATGTAATGGGAAAGATAAGGGACTGAAAATGAAATATGATATTGTAATTATTGGTTTTGGAAAAGCTGGCAAAACGCTAGCGGTTAAAGCTGCCGCACTTGGCAAAAAAGTGGCTCTTGTAGAGAGATCGCCAAAGATGTATGGAGGCACTTGCATAAATGTTGGCTGCATACCAACCAAACGTCTAATAACAGCCGCTAAAGAGGCAAAATTTGTAAATAATAGCGTTGAAAGCGAATATTACACGCTTAGTGTGGAAAATAAGAATAAACTAATCTCAGCTTTGAATGCTAAAAACTATGCGATGCTAAATGATAAAGAAAATATCGATGTGATCGATGGTGTTGGCTCATTTGCTAGTGAAAATAGCGTACTTGTAACAACGCCAAGCGGCGAGAAAAAGATAATAGAGGGCGATTTTATTATCATAAATAGCGGCTCAAAAGAGGCAGATACTCCTTTTGAGGTTGTAAGCTCAAATGTATTTTCAAGCCAAACTTTGCTTGATATAAAAAATTTACCAAAGCATTTTGTCATTATCGGTAGTGGTTTTATCGGTATAGAGTTTGCATCAATGTTTGCAAATTTTGGCTCAAAAGTGACTATTATAGGGCGTTCAAAACTACTTAAAAACGAAGATGATGATATAGCTAATAGCGTAAAAGAAGCTCTTAGAGTCCAAGGCGTTGAAATTTTAGAGGGTTGCGAGATAGAGTGCATTAAAGAAAATGTATTAAATTTCAAGCAAAATGGCGAGCAAAGATGCCTTAGGGCTGATGCATTTTTGATCGCACTTGGCAGAGTAGCAAATGTAGATGATTTAAATTTAAAAGCTGCTGGAGTTGAGCTAAATGAAAAAGGCTTTATAAAGACAAATGAAAATCTTCAAACAAATATGCCAAACATCTATGCGGTAGGCGACGTGCGCGGCGGAGAGCTTTTTACCTACACGAGCTTGGATGATTTTAGGATAGTTTATTCACAAATTTTTGGTGATAAAAAGAGAAATACTAAAAATAGAAGCATTCATGCAAATGTGCTGTTCACCGACACTCCACTAGCAAGAGTTGGAATAAACGCCAAAGAAGCAAGTAAATTTGGGCTAAATTTTAAAGAGCTAAAGCTTAGCATGGCAACAGTACCAGGCGCAAAAGTACTAAATCACGATGTAGGCATGCTAAAAGCTATCGTTGATGCACAAAGTGGAGAAATTTTAGGAGCTAGCTTTCACTGCATCTATGCAAATGAGCTGATAAATGAAATTGCAATTGCTATGAATTTAAAAGCAAATGCAAATTTCTTTAAAAATCAAATTTTCACTCATCCAAGTATCAGTGAAGCACTAAATGACTTATTTGGACAATTTTAAAAGGAAAAGAATGAAAAAATATTTATTGCTTTTATCGGCTTTATTTTTCACTGGCTGCTTAAACGTGATTGGTGTAGGACAAAAACAAGATGATTCGTGGCAGCAACCAAAGGATGAAAAAATAGTGCAAAATAAAGAGCAAATTTCAAGAAATGCGATCGAAATTTTAATACCAAAATGCGAAGAAGGCGATACGGAAGCTTGCAACGATTTGGGTGTAAATTACGAGCTTTTAAAAGAATATGAAAATGCTTTAACAAATTATAAAAAGGCTTGCGATGCTAAGGTGCAAGTCGGTTGTGCAAATTTGGGCACTCTTTATGAGCTTGGACTCGGAGTCAAAAAAAATCCAAAAAAGGCAATTTCGATTTATAAAGAAAGTTGCAATGGCGGAGGCATGCAAGCTTGCTATCATTTAGGCAATGCTTATAGAAAAGGTGAGATCGTTAAGCAAGATTATTACTTAGCAATGCAAGCTTATACAAATGCATGCAATGCTGGCGATTTGCCAAGTTGTGCTAATATCGGAGCGATGTATGAGCTTGGTCTTGGTGTCAATAAAGACGAAAAAAGGGCTTATGGAATTTATAAAGTCGCTTGCTTTCGTGGGCTAAGCAAGGCATGCCCGCAGATGAAAAGACTAGGCACAAAGCTAGGAATGTAAGTGAAAAAGGTCTTAAATTTTGGTCTTATTTTGGCTATGTGCTTTATGCTTAGTGGTTGCTGGTCGTGGCAAAAGATGGTAAGCTTTGGCTTTTGGCAAAGTGATGAAGAGGCGAGGGCAGAGCGTCTTGAGCTTGAAAAAGAGAAGATGGTGCAAAACTGCGAGAGCGGAAATAGCATCGACTGCAACAATTTAGCCGTAAATTTTAGCAACGAAAAGGACTTTGTAAAAGCAAAAGGCTACTACGAAAAGGCTTGCAATGCTGGTCTTGCGACGGCTTGTTCTAATTTGGGTCAAATTTATGAGCAAGGGCTTGTTGATGAGCAAAAAGATCTAGAAAAGGCTCTAAAACTTTATAAACTAGCTTGTGATAGTGGCGATGGCGTTGGCTGCTATAACGAGGCAATGGGGCTAAAATCCTACATCGAAAGCGAAAATTTAAAGACTCATAAGATAGATAGAACTAAGGCTGAGGCTAGAGTTTTAAAGCTTTTGGCAAAGAGCTGTGAGCTTGAGTATGCTCAGTCGTGCTTTTTGCTTGCAAAGCTAAGCGGCGATGAAGCAAAGGCAAATGCTCTTTACAAAAGAGCTTGCCAGCTTGGCAAATGTGTGGATAAAAAGTAATACTAGTTAAAATACTATTCTAAAAATTCGTAATAAATCAACAAAGGCTCTTCTTGAGTCTTTTAAAATTTTATGTTTTAATCGAGAAATTCTAAAAATACCTTCAAACTTGTGCGGATCTGGCCAACATACATTTTGTTTGGAGTAGTCAGTTTCAAGACTCATATAGCTTACACCAGCTTCTTTGCTGCTTCTTTTATCTTGTTTGTTTCTATTGCATAAGTGTGACAGCCACTTAAAACGATATCTGTTGCACCATCTGCTTTATATTCATCTACAAATTTTTAATAGCATCAGATATTGCGTCGTTTTTGTACATTACAGAAGAGGGGCGTCTTTAAGTAACGTTTGGCGATATTTTCTACAAGGTTACCTTGTGTACTCATATTATTTTTAAATTTTTAGTTCCTGTACAGTTTTCAAAAACTACTACATCCTTGCCAAGTTCTTCTATTTGTTTTATCGATTTTTTTATATGTCCTGGGCATTCTTTAATGATAATGTGCTTTTTATGGTTTGCTTTAGACACATATCTTTTTTGTTTTAAAGCTTATATGTATGAGTGAAACATTTTTATCTTTTCTTTTTTATCATATATAAAATCACTTGCAAATAGCACTTGGTGCATCTCTTTCTTTATTAAAAATTTCTATTGTCTCTTTTAGCTTTTCGTCTGTATTTTTTACACCAAGACATTTCTCAAGATAGTCTTTAAAATTACTCATCTCATCTATTCAAAACTCCAAACTACGCTTCTTTGTCATATTTGGAAGTTCTAGGGCATGCACTTCTAAAAAGCTTATATATCTTGTTCTTGCCATCACAGGTTATCTCACCTATGATAATATCACTAGCATTCATATATGGATATTTTTTGGTTACAGTATATCCGTAGCTTGCTTTTATAAGCGAGCAAAGATTTCGTGGAAACTCAGCGTGAGTAGTATTTATAGGACTTTCACCATAGGTTAAAGGCTAATTAGCACAGTACCAGTAACATAAATCAACTCCTTTGGAGAGTATATACAAAATGTGCCAATTACGTTTTTCTATTTTAATGGCTTTTGTATCTTATCTGCCGACATCTATAACTATGCAGTCTGGCTTAAATAAATGGTGAGCTTCAAACCCCTGACAAAGTATTTCGCTTGCACCAATATTTGCGTATTCTACACTTGCTCTTCCATATTCAGTAGCTACGATCGAGGCATATTGATAGCTTTTTTGTTCTAAAAATTCTTTTATATCGCGTACTATTTTTATGGCACTAAAACTACTTGATAACAAAAAAATAGATCACAAAAATTATCTTGATTATCTAGTATTGTTACTTTTGTAGATGTTGAGCTTATATCAATACTGATGAAATACATAAATTTATGTCCATAAAAATATGATTTCTATAACTAAGAACTTGAGAGAAATGTTATCTATTTGTAGCTTTTTATTAAATGAAATCTAAAATTTTACTTCAACCCAAAAACTTTTATATTAAAAGTAGTATGGATTTTATCCTTTTCGCCTTTCATGACGATAGGAAATTCTGTCTTTACGATACTATCATAGCTGCTAAGCGCATCTAAAAAGTCATAAAATTTTTGTGGTGTCCTTAGAGAGCTAGTTACATTTAGGCGAAATCTAAAAAATTTCTCACTAGCGTTATTATCACTTTCTTCTATTTTACTAAGGCTCACTTCACTGAAAAATTTAGAGGCAAAATCTATAAATTTATCTTTATCAAATTTAGCCTCAAAAGCTGAAATGATAGCTCCATCTTTTTGTTTAGTTGCTTCAAGAGCTTTAAATTTGGCTTCAAATTCATTTTTTACTTTTGTGTAAGATGAGGTCTGTGAATAATTTTGTCTAGTTAGGCTTTTAAATTCTTTTATATTTGGCACGATAAAACCAAATATCATAATGAAGCAAACTATAATAAAAGCAAATATAAAAAGTAAAAGCTTGACGGGATCTATTTTTTCTAAGCTCGTATCTTTTTTACTCATTATATCCCTCAGAATTATCAATTTTGTTTGTGCTTATAAAGCCGTACCAGCCGTTTTTACTTTGATAAAAGCTAGTATTTGAAGTCGTAAAAATAGATCTTAAAGGTGAAGCTAGAAGCTGATTAAATACATCTTTTGTCGGCGTTATACCACGAATGATAAGTGAGTTTTTATCCATAAAAACCTCTTCAAGTGTTATGCTGTCAGGCACTAGATCAAAAAGATTGTGCAAGCTTTGCTTGAGAATAGAATTTGAAGTGAAAATATCATTTGCAGATTCTATTTGTACGGCTAGTTTAGCCAAAATTTCATCTGTTGTGACTATTTTTTGACTAAGTTCTTTTTGCTCATTTGATAAAAAATTTATATTTTTTTCGATTGAATAATTTTTATAGAGTATAAAAAAATTTGTTGCCAAAAGAGCTACAAAAACAAAGCTTATAAGGCTTAGCCAAATTTTGCTAAAGATAGATATAAGTGGTCTTGGTTCTGGAACAATAAAGCTAAATCTCATAATATTATCTCTTCTTGCATGATTTCATTCATAATATGATTTGTATTCACTGGATACACCGAAGTCTCCACTAAAAGCTCGGATTGCAGATATTGTAAAAAGGTTGCACTTGTTTTTGTATTTTCAAAAACAATGATTTGCTCAATAAAATCACCGCCATATAGAGGATTTTCGTAAAATTCTTTTACAGCTTTTACGATGTAATCAAACATCTTCATGTCATACCCAAAAATAGCAACCGATTTTTCCACATTTGTAGAAGCTGGCATATTTAGTTCATAATTTAGATCTTCAAATTCTTTTGGCTTATCATCACTTAAAAAATCATCTAAACTTTTAAAATCATCAAGCGATGTTGCGTCATTTTCTTCTTTAATGATTAAGTTGTCAATATCTGTTATATCTTCTTCTTTTAGGCTTTCAGCTTCCTGGTTGGTTTCCTCAATGCCAGACATATTTAAAAAAGTGGATAACTTCATTTGTTTATCTTTAAAGATCGCAAGCGTAAACGAATGTGCATGGATATAAAGATAAAGTGTAGTTTTTGGAGAAATTCCGCGTTTTAAAAGCTCGTGAAAGAGTAGGGCAATAGGTGAGTAGATGAGATCTACACTATCTTGTCCAAATAAATTTTTATATTTTTTTATAGCATTTAAATTTGCATAAATACTCCAGCTATCTTGCATGATAAGGCTTGTAAGATTTTTAGTATTTATATTAAATTTTTTGTATTCGTCAAAGCTAACACTAGGAAGCGCGCCTTGCGAGTCGTCGTTAAAAAAAACTGAGACATATACGCCAAAATATGTTTTTTCTTGCTCTTCTATATATTTTATGATTTTTTCATCGATATTATCGATATTTATATCTGTAAATTTGGCATTTATGGTTTTTAAAAGTTTGCCATTTCTAAAGACTTGACCGAAGAATATGCACTCATTGCCCTCCAACACGACGCTTAAAAAAAGGTTAGAAAAAAGCTTTTTAACGCTAAAAGACATAAATCTCCTAAATTTAGTGCATAATTTTCGTTATGGTAGCTAAAAAGGGATTAAATAAGTTTAAAACAGCTCGTTTTTAAGTTTAACGAAAATTTCTTTTGTATTTAAAGCTTCATTTTTTAGTTCATTATCAAGTAGGGCCGAGTTTTTAAGGTCGTCAAAATCCTCTATCATCACATCACACATCATCTTAATGCGTTCGCTATCAGCCTTGCTTACGCTACTTTGGCTCATTTTTTTGATACGCTCAAGATACTCTTTGCCGTTTTTTATGTATGAGCTAAATTTGATAGCAACCTTGCTTTGGTTTAGTACAGTATTTGCCATTTTGTTATAAATATCTATATCAAGTGCTTTTTGGCTTAAATTCAAGGCTTTTTCATATTCTTTATTTTCGTATAAAAATTTTGCTTCAAGGGCGAGCTTGTAGGAGTTGTCGCTATAAAAAAATAGTCCAAATAAAACAATTAGAAAGATGGCTATAAAAATAGATAGTTTATTTTTCATAAATTTCGTCCAAAATTTCTCTTATCTCGTTGCTGATTTGCGGATTTTTATGCGCATATTTTTTCCACCAAATTTTTAAATTTGATTTAAAATCATCTTTGTTTTGCTCTGCGCTCTTGCCGCCATCATTTTGTGAGGCTTGCCAAAGTTCGTTTTGTATCTTCTCTTTTGCATCTTTTTGCTCCAAATTTTCCACATTAAAAGGAGCTGAGAGGCTAAAATTTATAGTTGAAAATGGCTTAGGAAGTATCATCTTATCCCAGCTTTTAAACTCCCAAAACGAGCTTGCTTCAAAATTTAGAGCATAAATTTCGCAAGATGACTTTTGTGCGATCACCGTAGCTCCGTCTGCCACGCTGTGCCTTGGTCCTCTTGGGCCATCTGGCGTGATGATGACGTCGTGGCCTTGTTTTATCTCTCTTAAAGCTTCTATTAGTGCTCTTGCACCGCCTTTTGAGCTACTGCCTCTAATAGTGCCGATACCAAACAATTTGATTATTCTGGTGATTAGCTCGCCATCTTTGTGGTCGCTGATTATCACCTTGCCTTGTTTTCTATTTTGTCTGCTCCACCACTGCCTGTAAGCAAAGCTCATAAAGCTAAGTCTGCCGTGCCAAAAGACGACGACGCAGCCATTTTGTGGTAAGAAATTTGGAGTGTAGCTCTTTTTGCAGGTTAGAAAAATGAGCCACATCAAAATGTAGATGAAAAAAACGCCCACGTTTAGGGCGAGCTTTTCAAAGGTGTTTTTAAATTTGCAGCTCGCCATACAAAACCATTCTTTTTGGGTTTGTAATCTTTACTTTTTGCGTAGTGCCAAGAAGCTCTTCGCTGCCATCAACTTGAACTAAAAAGTTGTTAAAACTTCGCCCAGCAATGCCGCCATTTGCCCTTAGCTCTTCAAAATAGACATCAAAAATTTTATCTTTTTGCGCCGCCACGATCTCGTCTAAAATTTCGCTGTGGCGATTTTGCAGGCGTGTTAGCCTAGCTGAAGCGGTTTTGTCATCTATTTGATTTGTAAAAGTAGCTGCCTTTGTGAGCGGACGAGGTGAATATTTAAAGCTAAAAATTTGCTCAAACCTAACTTGCTCAAGCACGTCCATCGTATCTTCAAACTCACTATCGCTCTCACCTGGAAATGCGACGATGATGTCAGTTGAGATGCTAACATCTGGGCACATTTTTCTAAGTCTTAGCGCGCGGTCTAAAAACCACTCTTTTGTGTATCCGCGCTTCATCTCGCGCAAAACTTTGGTGTTTCCGCTTTGAAGTGGCATGTGCATAGACTTGCAAATTTTAGGATTATTAGTGAAAATTTCAAGAAATTTATCATCCATATGAAGTGGGTGTGGACTTGTAAATCTTATCCTTTCAACGCCATCTATCTCGCTTATCTTTACTAAAAGATCGCTAAAATCAATATTTTCTTGCACGCCTGAAAATCTTTTACCGTAGTTATTGACATTTTGTCCTAGTAGAAATATCTCTTTTGCGCCGCTTTTTGCAGCCTTTTCTACCTCTTTTAAGATGAGACTTGAAGGGATGGAAATTTCATCGCCTCTAGTGTGCGGGACGATGCAGTAGGTGCATTTTTTATCGCAGCCGATCGAGATGTTGATGTGGCTTTTATATGGCGAGCCTCTAAACTCGCCAAATGCGTATTCGCTCTCGTCGTGGTTGATGTCGGTTGAGATAAATTTAGGCGTATTTACCGCCTTTGTAATCTTGCTGACATTTCTTGCGCCAAGGACAAAATCAACATAAGGTGCGCGCTTAAAAATTTCACTTCCTAAATGGCTTGCAGTGCAGCCGCAAACGCCTATTTTTGCCCCTCTTTTTTTGGCTTTTTCAAAGGCTCCAACCTCGCTAAAGAGCTTATGAACTGGCTTTTCGCGAACCGAGCAGGTATTTATAAGGATTAAATCAGCTTCTTCGATGTTTTGTGTTAAGGAGTAGTCTTCTTTTTGTGAGAGCTCGGCTATGATATGCTCGCTGTCACGAACATTCATAGCACAGCCTAGAGTTTGTATAAAAAGTTTTTTACTCATTAAAGTATATGCACTTCATACATGTAATCACTCTCATCAAGGCCGTATTTCACGGTTCTGTGATAAACACTAAGCCCTTTTTCTTCAAAATGCTCGACTAAGGCGATTAGTTGTTTGTGTGTGTTTTCTTTATCAAAATAGAAAATTTTCTGACCCTCTTTTTCGACAGCTGTCTCTATCTTTTCTAGTGAAATCGTTTTTGGTTTTGCGTCTAATTCGGCTCTTGCAAGTTTTAGCTCCATTTTTAATCCTTTCAAAATCTAAAATTTTAATCGGTCAATATACCCAAATCATCATAAAAAAAGGATTAAATAGAAGTTAATAACAAGCTTAAAGTTATTAAAAGTATGGCTTATGTATAATTTCAAAACTTCACGAAAAATCCCCGAAATTTATCGTCACAATGGAGAAAAAATGGAAAGAATTTCAGATATTATTGAGTCAATTGCAAATGAGAAAAATTTAGAGATAGAAGATGTAAAAGAGCGCGTTATAAGAGCCTTGATAAACACTGCAAAAAGAGTTTATGGTGAAAATTATGAGTATGATGTGAGCATTGATGCTAATAAAAATTTAAAGCTTTATCAAAAAATTTCAATAGTAGCAAACGACGATGAGAGGCTTGAAGAGGACAACGAGCACTTTTTGAGCTTAAAAGAGGCAAAGAAAATAGACAGTGGTGTTGAAATCGGCGATGAACTAACTTACGAGCTAAGTCTTGATAACCTTGGAAGAACCGCAGCCCAAACGCTTCATAAGGAGCTTGAATACCACATCCAGCGCCTAGTCGAAGAGAAAATTTTACAAAAATATAATGAGATGAGCGGTCACATGGTCTTTGGTCCAGTTGTTAGAGTTGATAATGACGAAAATACATTTATTGAAATAGATGAGCTTCGTGCTGTTTTACCACGTAAAAACCGTATAAAAGGCGAGAAATTTAAAGTAGGAGACGTCGTAAAAGCTGTTATTAGAAAAGTCTTTACAGATAAAAATTTAGGCATAAAAGTAGAACTCTCAAGAACTTCACCAAAATTTCTTGAAGCACTGCTGATTTCAGAAGTGCCTGAGATAAAAGATGGCGGTATTATCATCCAAGGAAGTGCTAGGATACCTGGCGAAAGGGCTAAAGTAGCGCTCATTTCAACTACTCCAAACATCGATCCAGTCGGTGCAACAGTCGGCACAAAGGGCGTTAGGATAAATGCCGTAAGCAAAGAGCTTCATAACGAAAGCATCGATGCGATCGAATATGCCACCGAACCAGCGATATTTGTCGCTCGTGCGATGGGACCAGCTATCATCACATCGGTAAAGATAGAGGAAAACAAAGCGATTGTTACACTTGCAAGTGAGCAAAAGAGCAAAGCGATCGGTAAAAACGGCATAAATATCCGCCTTGCAAGCATGCTAACAGGCTATGAGATCGAGCTAAACGAGCTTGGCTCAAAAACCAGCAGTGGCGATAGCGACGGTGGCATGATCAAGGATCTAAAAGCACTTTTTGGCGATAACTAATGAAATTTCAAATAAGAAAAGCAACTAGAGACGACATAGACGTGATCTGTGAGCTTGTAAGAGAACTTGCAAGCTATGAAAATCTGAGTGATCAAGTCACTTTTACAAATGAAATTTTTGCAGACTCCATCTTTAATAAAAACCATGCAAAAGCTCTTATCTGCGAGATTGAGAACGGGGTGATAGGATATGCTATCTATTTTTACACATTTTCTACATTTTTGGGGCTTGGTGGGATCTATCTTGAGGACATTTACGTAAAAAAAGAGTTTAGAAATCAAGGTGTCGGCAAGGCATTTTTTAAATTTTTAGCTCAAATTTGCAAGGATGAAAATTTAAAAAGGCTTGAGTGGTGCTGCCTAAACTGGAATGAGCCAAGTATTAAATTTTATGAAAGTATGGGTGCTACAAATCAATCTCTTGAGTGGAGAAATTATCGCTTAGACGGCGAAAATCTAGAAAAGCTAGTAAATTTATAGCTTATTTTTTGAAATTAAAAGCTCAAATTTCCTTTTGAATTTGAGCTTTTTGAACACTAAAATTTATATGTATATCCCAAATAAAGACCAACGTTTGTCTCTTTTGTTTTTGCATTGTCATATTTTGTTATAGAACTATATTTAGTTCTATCTGCTTTTACGCCAAACTCAACTGCATTGTTTTCGTTGATAGAGTATTCAGCGCCGACTTTTGCTCCAATTATCCAGCCATTTGTACTGGCATTTTCCATTGGATTTTCAGCATCGCCACCTTTTATTTTTAGTTTTGAAAAACCAGTATAGCCACCAAGAACTAGTTTAAGATCTTTTGCTACGCTTGGAGTGTAGTCAGCTCCAACTATAAATTTATGAGTTTTCCACTCAGCTACGCTCTTATCTTCATCATTTGCTGTTTTTTTTAACCTTAAAGTCGTATATGTAAGCTCCATAAACTCTAGCAATGTCAAAGTCATAACTAGCTTTTATACCAAGACCTGGCTGTGCTTTTTTAAATTTGATCTTTGAGCCATCATCACCTTTTAAAGTAAGCTTTGAACCAAAAGAGTAATCTCCTTCGATCCCAATGAACGCTCCTTGTGCTAAAGCAGCTGTACTAGCTAGGCTTAAGCCTAAAGCAACTTTTAAAACTACATTTTTCATTTTTACTCCTTATTTAAAAAATGTTTGACTGGTATTCTAAATTTTATTGGATTAAATAAAGTTTAAATATTCAATTAAATATATAAAAAACATAAAATAATTCAATTGTTTTCTTATCAGAATAAAATTTATAAAATCACTCGAAAAAAGGAGTGTAAAGTGGCTAAGATGACAAAACGTGATATGGCTTATCATTTAGACGTTGATGTCGCGACGCTTTACAACTGGCGAAAACACAAGCCCAACCTTTATCGTATTGTGATGCTTGGATTTAAATTTGATGAGCTTATAGAGCAGAGCAAAAAGACTTGTAATGAGCTTTGCGAATATGAAAATTTGATCAATCAAGACATAGAAAAATTTAGTAAATAATCGTTTAAAAATCGTAAATTCTTTTATAATTGCAAGAGCTAGAAAATTTAAAATTTCTAAGATATTTTTAGCTGGATATTTTAAGTGAAGAAATTTGAGCTCAAAGCAACTGCTTCAAGCTCGGTAAATTTACTCGTTTAGGATAGAGAGAAGCTCTTTGTTGTCTTTTGTCTTTAGCATTTTTGCATACAAGAATTTAAGCGCTTCGACATCGTCCATTGTAGCGATCGCAGAGCGGATAGCCCAAATTTTTTGAAGCTCATCAGGCTTTTGAAGTAGCTCTTCTTTTCTGGTGCCTGATTTTAAAACGTTGATAGCTGGGTAAATTCTGCGGTCTGAGATGTTGCGATCAAGCACGATCTCGCTGTTTCCAGTGCCTTTAAACTCTTCAAATATCACTTCATCCATGCGTGAGCCAGTGTCTATTAGTGCGGTTGCGATGATAGTTAGTGAGCCACCATGCTCGATATTTCTAGCTGCACCAAAGAAGCGCTTTGGTTTATGAAGCGCATTTGCGTCAACACCACCTGTTAGTACCTTGCCGCTTGGCGGGGTCACTGTGTTGTAGGCACGCGCTAGACGGGTTATGCTATCAAGTAAGATGATGACGTCTTTGCCCATCTCAACTAGACGTTTTGCCTTTTCGATGACAAGCTCTGCGACGCGGACGTGATTAAGCGCTGGAAGGTCAAATGTCGAGCTAAAAACCTCGCCTTTTACGCAGCGCTGCATATCGGTAACTTCTTCTGGTCTCTCATCGACCAAAAGCACCATGAGCTGGGCTTCTGGGTGATTTTTAGCGATACCGTGAGCTAGCTCTTTCATAAGTTCAGTTTTACCACTTCTTGGAGGTGCGACGATGAGGCCACGTTGACCCTTGCCAATAGGCGTAAAAAGGTCAAGCACACGGCCTGTTAGCTTCATCGGATCATACTCCAAATTTAGCTTTTCAGTTGGAAAAAGCGGGGTTAGGTTGTCAAATAATGGCCTCTCTTTTGCGTCTGCTAGAGGCATATAATTTACCGCTTCGATCTTTAAAAGAGCGTAGTATTTTTCTTGATCTTTTGGCTCTCTTACTTGGCCGGTGATGATGTCGCCCACGCGAAGTGCAAATTTGCGGATCTGTGAGTTTGAGACGTATGCATCGTTTGAACTGTCGCTTAAATTCGCATCAACAGCTCTTAAAAAGCCGTAGCCCTCGTTTGTGATCTCTAAAATTCCAGTAAATAGTATAAAGCCGCCTTGTTTTGTCTGGGTTTTTAGTATCTCAAATATCAAATCCTGCCTACGAAATTCTCGTGGATTTTCGACACCAACGCTATTTGCGATCTGTACTAGCTCATCTAAACTAAGCGTTCTTAGCTCTTCGATCTTGTGTCCGTCTACTGGTATGTGTGTTCTTGATGCTTGATGCTTTTTTGTAGTTTTTGTGTTTTGAGCAGCACTTTGCTCGGTTTGGTTATTTTCCATATTTCCTCTTTAAATGCGGGGATAATTTTGCAGAATTTCTAGGTTTCAAAAAGAAGTTTTTGAAAGTTTTGGCATTTTATAAAAATAAAACTTTGTTGTCAAGAAATGGCATAAAATAAAATTTTTGCTCAAAAATGGTTGATTTGCTATAATCTCGCCATTTTATAACGATAATAAAAGAAGAAATTTGTGCCTATTTTTGTAGTTTGCCTACCATAAATTTATATGGTGCGTAATAGGCATGTGATGCAATAATATTGGTAAAAATTTTAGATAAAAGAAAGTAAAAATGCCACAAAGTAGATGTGCTCATTGTAGATTAAAATTTGATGAAAGCGTGATGATCTCAAATGAAAGCGGACTTAAATTTTGCTGTGTTGGTTGCAAAGGTGTTTATGAAATTTTAAATGAAAATGGGCTTAGTGAGTTTTATGAGCGTCTTGGTAAAAATACGCTAAATCCTGCAAGTAGCGGAGCAAATATCAAAAATTTAGCGGCAAATTTTAGTGAGCTTGTGACAAAAGAGGGCGACTTTAGTCAAATTTCATTTTTAATCGATGGTATCACTTGCTCAGCTTGCATCTGGCTACTTGAAAAGGCACTTTTTAGCTTGTCTGGAGTCTTGGAGGTAAATATCAACTCACTTAATCAAAAAGCGGTTATTGTTTTTGATGAGCAAGAGCTTTTGGTAGAGCAAATAATTGAAAAAATTTATGCCGTTGGCTACGTCCCAAAGCCATATGCTACGAGTCAAAAAGAGGACGAGCTAGCTAAGAAAAGAAGGAAATTTTACACAAAAGCGCTAGTTGGTATCTTTGCTACGATGAACATTATGTGGCTAGCCATTGCTCAGTATAGCGGGTATTTTAGTGGTATAAGAGGCGATATAAAAGATATTTTAAGCTTTGCGCAGTTTGTATTAGCAACGCCTGTACTTTTTTATACTGGTAGCGAGTTTTTCAAAGGAGCAAAGATAGCCATAAAAAACGCTTCGCCAAATATGGATCTGCTTGTTATCACCGGAGCTAGCATAACATATATCTACTCGATTTATGCGATGTTTACGAGGAGTGGCGAGAGCTATTTTGACTCGGTTGCAATGATCATCACCTTTGTTTTTATCGGTAAATTTTTAGAAATTTTGGGTAAGAAAAAGGCACTTGAGACTTCAAATTTCTTAAATGATATGCTGCTTGCAAAGGTATGTATTTTAGAAGATGGTAAGGATGTTTTAAAAGAGCCAAGAGATGTAAATTTGGGCGAAAAGATCGTGCTTAGATCTGGCGAGAGGGCGCTACTTGATGGAGTAGTGCTTAGTGGTGAGGCAAGTGTGGATAGCTCAAGTCTAACTGGAGAGAGCCTGCCTGTGACCTTGGGAGTGGGGCAAGAGGTAAAAAGTGGCGTCATTTGTCAAAATGGACAAATCATCTACGAAGCAAAGGAAATTTTTAAAAATTCTTATCTAAATCAGCTTATAAATTTACTCCAAAATGCAGAGCTAAAAAAGCCAAATATCGAGCTAGTAGTCAATAAAATCGCTTCTAAATTTTCTCTTAGCGTGCTGACTTTGGCATTTTTTACATTTTGGTTTTGGTACTTTAAATATGGCTTTTCAGAGGCTATTGTCACGGCTGTTAGCGTCATCGTGATCGCTTGCCCTTGTGCGCTTGCGCTTGCCACGCCAGTTAGTAGTGTCTGTGCCCTTGGTGTGGCCTTTAAAAATAGAGTACTTTTTAAAGAGGCTAAATTTTTTGAAAGCCTTGCAAAGTGCGATGTAGCGGTATTTGACAAGACTGGCACGCTCACAAAGGCGGAATTTGAAGTTAGTGATTTTTTCATAAAAGAGAGCATAAGTTTAGATGAAATTTATTCGCTAGCTCTTATATCAAATCATCAAATAAGCGTGGCAGTGGCTAAATTTCTAAAGCAAAAAGGCGCAAGGAAAATAGAGCTTAAAAATATAAATTTAAGCGTGGCAAAGGGTGTTGAGGCTGAAATTTCAGGTAAAAAATTTTATGCAGGAAGCAAGCGATTTTTAGTTGAAAATGGTATTAGCTTTGATGAAACTGAAGAAAATGTGAGCTTTTTTGTGGGGCTTAATGGTGAGTTAGTGGCGAAATTTTATCTAAAAGATAGTGTAAAGCCCGAGGCAAAGACCTTGATAGACGAGCTAAAGAGCGCTGGCATGAAAGTGTGTATCTTAAGTGGCGACGTGCAAAAAGTGGTAAAAAACGTGGCAGATGAGCTTGGCGTGAGTGAGTTTAGAGCAGAGATGTTGCCTGAAACGAAAGCTAAATTTATAAGCGAACTAAAAGAGCAGGGCAAAAAGGTGCTAATGGTAGGGGATGGCATAAACGACGCAGCAGCGCTTAGCCTTGCTCATGTTGCCATTTGTATGGGAAGCGGGGCGGCAATAAGCTTAGAAAGAAGCGATGTAGTGCTACTTGATGATAGTTTAAAAAGTCTAGCGAAGGCCATAAAAATCTCGAAATTTACTTACAAAACGATAAAGCAAAATTTGCTCTTTTGTCTTCTTTATAATGTTCTTGCTCTGCCATTTGCCGTATGTGGCTATGTCATACCGCTATTTGCTGCACTTTTTATGTCGCTTAGCTCGCTAAGTGTTATCTTAAACTCGCTTTATATTGTTAGAAAATTTAAGGAAAAATAATGGATAGTGCGACACTTGCGATACTAGTTTTTATCTCAGTTTTGATGGGAGCATTTTTGCTTTTTGGCGTGCTTTGGGGGATAAAAAATAAGCAATTTGAGGACTACCGAAAATTTTTAGACGGAGCAAATTTGGACGATGAAGATGCACTAAATGAAGCTTACGAGTTAGAGCTTCGCAAAAAAGAAGCTCTAAAAAAAAGAGCAAAATCTAATAAAGATAAAATTTAGCTCTCAATCGTTGGCTCACCAAAAAGTCTATTAGCCTCTTTTAGCACACCTTGTTCTCTTTGCCTTTGAAGCTCTTCTGGCGTTTTTGGCTCTTTATTTAGCATCAAAGCAAAGTTATTTTTTTCGTTTTGTAGCTCGGTTTTTATCTCGGTTTTTGGCTCATTTTTAGTTTCAATGTTATTTGCATTTAGTCTTGAAATTTCCTCATCAAGCTCGTCTAATTCGCTTTTTTCATTATTTTCTAAAGAGGCTTTAGGCGTCTTAGTTTGTGCTTTTTGCTCATCGCTCTTTGCATTTACTATCTTCGCATTTTGTCCAAAAAGCGTATGCAATATCTCATTTAAAATTTTCCAATTTTTCTTAAAATATTTAAGATTTTCATCTTTTGCATTTACTATCAGTCCAAGCTCATTATTATTAAAGAAGCTAAATTCTACAAATTCTTTAAAAAACTCGCCAAGATCGTAATTTCTATCATAAATTTTTGTTAAGAAGAGTTCGTATGGACCTTGCATTTTAGCAGGAGCTGCTTGGCTTTTTTGAGTGATGACTTCTGTGATTTGAGTGGAATTTTCGCTATTTTTTGAGATCACTTCATTTATAGCGTCATCAATGTCTTGTAAATTTAACGCTTCTATCATCATAAAAAGCATTAGCATTAGCACAAAGCCATTGTCACTACTTATGTTTAACATGCCCTTAGCTTGAGCCAAGATCCTAAAAAACCTTTCGTAAACCAGTAGAGAAATTTTGGAGTCATTTTCTAAAAATTTTTGTTTTAAATTTGCCAAAATTTCATCTATTATCATCTCTGGATCATAGCTTTCAAGTTTGCTTACGAGCACTCTGATAGCATTTTTATCGTGATTTAAAACATGAGCTATTATCTCTTCGATCTTTTCTGGGTCAAGAAGCCCTAGCATCGATGCTACGCCATTTGCCGTGACATTATTTGCGCCGTAAATGATAGCTTGATCAAGAAGCGTCAAAGTATCTCTTAGCGATCCTCCGCCGCTTCTTGCTAAAATTTCAAGTGCCTCTTTTTCGTAGCTAATGCCTTCTTTGCTTAAAATAAACTCAAGATGTTTAATGATGCTATATCTGCTTATTTGCTTAAACCTAAAATGCTGTGTTCTTGAAAGCACCGTTGTTGGGAGTTTTAATGGATCAGTCGTCGCTAGGATAAATTTTACATAGCTTGGTGGCTCTTCAAGTGTTTTTAAAAGAGCGTTAAATGCCTCTTTGGTTAGCATATGCACTTCATCGATTATAAAAATTTTATATCTTGCCATTGCTGGAGCATATTTTGTTTGCTCTATTAGCTCTCTTATATCATCTATCTTTCTGTGGCTAGCTGCGTCCATTTCGATGATGTCCATATGTCTTGACTCATTTGCCATTATGCATTGTGGGCATACTTCACATGGTTTTGAGGTAGGTCCTTTTTCGCATACTAAAGCTTTTGAAAATATCCTAGCACTTGAAGTTTTACCACTGCCTCTAAGCCCAGAAAATAGATATGCGTGGCTTATACGACCCTCGTCAAGTGCGTGTATAAGACTTTTACTAACTGCTTCTTGACCGATAAGTTCATCAAAATTTTTAGGGCGATATTTTAAAGCTAGTGCTTGCAATGCGGTATCCTTTTTATAAAGTTCAAGGATTTTATAAAAAAAGGCATAAATTTATGATTATTTATCCTTTTCATATAGTTAAAATTTTCGATCTTTTAGATTGCTTTTAGTTAAATTTTAGATAATTGGTAATTTAAAAAGGATGAAAATGTCTGCATTTTGGAGTGGTTTTTTTACTAGTTTATCGTTGATATTGGCCATCGGTGCACAAAACGCGTTTGTTTTAAAACAAGGAATAAAAAAGGGGCATATTTTTGTAGTTTGCTTGATATGTGCATTATCCGATGCCTTACTTATATTTGCTGGTGTTTTTGGCATTGGACAAGTGATACAAAAATTTACTTTTATAAAACAAGTCGCCATATATGGTGGTTTTGCTTTTTTGTTTGTATATGGTTTTAAAAGTTTGTATAGTGCTTTTAAAAACCATAAAAGCCTAATCCCAAACACAAATTATGAACATAAATTTGGCAAAATAGTACTTTTAACGCTTGCATTTACTTGGCTAAATCCACATGTATATCTTGATACGATGCTTTTAATAGGATCGGTTTCAATAAAATTTGGTGGTGAAAACATAATTTTTGGCATCGGTGCTAGTCTCGCATCATTAGTCTTTTTCTTTTCTTTGGGATACGGCGCTAGAGTCTTAGCACCAATTTTTGCCAAAGAAATTTCATGGAAAATTTTAGAAATTTTTGTTGGAATTGTTATGTTGGTAATAGCTTTTAGTTTACTATTTGTCAAGGTATAAGGATAAAATACATAAAATTTTATGTTAAATATTTTGTATTTTTGTATGAATTTTTAAAAATGCCTTGGCGTGTGTGCCAAGGCAAAATTTACTAGATTAGCAAGAGAAACAAGTTTTAAACTCATAAGCGGTTGGACGCGCTTCATAAGGCCAAACCTGAGTTTCAAATTTCACGTGCTGATATGTGTCGATGAAATCATCTGACATTATCGGTTTTAGATATTCGTTGTCACGAATTAGTGCTTCTAAGCTACCACGAAGCGTGTGTGGAAGCTGCTCTATGCCACGCTCTCTGATCTCATCAAGATGAAGTTTAAATAAATTTTCATCCATTGGACCAACTGGCTCGTATTTGTGTTTAACGCCATCAAGGCCAGCCATTAGCATCGCTGAAAAAGCTAGATAAGGGTTTGCTGTGCTATCAGGAAATCTCATCTCAGCTCTTACTGAGTTTTCGCCTGCACCATAAGGTATACGTATGCTAGCTGAGCGGTTTTGACTTGAATATGTCAGGATAGACGGTGCTTCAAAGCCTGGGATTAGGCGTTTGTAGCTGTTTGTGCTTGGGTTAGTAAAGGCTGCGACGCTTCTTGCGTGTTTTAAAACACCGCCGATGTAGTACCTCGCAAAGTCGCTTAAATTCGCATATCCGCCATCTTTATAAAATAAATTTTTGCCATCTTTCCAGACTGACTGGTGCACGTGCATGCCGCTTCCGTTGTCGCCATAAAGTGGTTTTGGCATAAATGTAACTGTCTTGCCGTTTAGGTGAGCGACCATGCGAACGACGTATTTATAAATTTGGACATTATCGGCGGCTTCGACTAAGTTACCAAATTTTACGCCGATCTCACCTTGTCCTTGAGCGACTTCGTGGTGTCCTAAAAAGACTTCAAGACCAACTTGCTCTAGAACTTGCATCATCTCGGCTCTTAGATCTACCATGCTGTCGATTGGCTGAGTCATCAAGTAACCGCCTTTTCTGCGTGGGCGATGACCTGTGTTGTAGCTATCTTTGAAGTCAGTAGCATCGTTCCACTCGCCTTCCTCGCTATCTACTTGATACATCGCACAGTTTGGGCTATCGATGATTTTGACGTTGTCAAAGACAAAAAATTCATTCTCAGGGCCAAAATACGCCTCGTCACCAAGACCGCTATCTTTTACGTACTGCATTGCTCTTTTGGCTATTGAGCGAGGGCATTTCTCATAAATTTGACCTTTGTAAATGTCGTAAATATCGCAAAAAACAACGACTGTAATATCAGAAGTAAATGGGTCTAAAAATGCGGTTGTAGCTTCTGGCTTCATTATCATGTCGCTCTTATCAATTGGTTGCCAGCCATGCATAGAACTAGCGTCCATCGGGATACCATTTATAAAATTTTCTTTCGTAACAGCTTTTATGTTGTAGCTAATGCTATGCCAAGCACCACCTAAATCAGTAAACCTAAAATCTACAAATTTGACTTCATTTTCTTTACAAAAATCAAAAAAATGATCTATATTTTGGACGAATTTTCCCACTTTTTCTCCTTTTAATTTTTAAATTTTTCGTATTCTATCATAAAACCTAATATTTAAGATTAAATTTATATTCTATTTGAACCCAATCTAAAATTTTACTAATTCTCTATCTCTGTTTTTGAAAATAGCACATTTTGAATAGCCTAAATCTCTAGCTATTTGCTCGCAAATTTCGCCATTTTTACCGATATCTTCTTTTGTGTGGGCATCTGAGCCAAAAGTGATAGCTATATCTTTTTCACCTATAAGCTCTAGTAAATTTACGCTTGGATATTGCTCGCCGATAGGCTTTCTAAAGCCAGCTGTATTTATCTCAACTACTAAATTTGCCTCTTTTATCGCATTTATCGCATCACGCGCTAAAATTCTAATATCTTTTTTGGGTAAAAATTTAAAAATTTTAAGTAGATCAATATGCCCCATTATGTCAAATTTGCCAAGCTTGGCTGATCTTTTAACATGATCAAAATACTCTTGCCAAATTTGATCTAAATCCTTGCCAGCATATCCTCCTATAAATTCAGGATTGTCAAATGCCCATCCATTAAAAAAATGCACAGAGCCTATTAGATAATCAACCTTTCTACTAAAAACTCGCTCGTCCATAAAACCATCTAAAAAATCCATCTCATAGCCAAGTAAAATTTCTATCTCACCACTAAATTCATCTCTTAAATGTAAAATTTTATCTTCATAGCCTTGCATTTCATCAAAGCTCATTCTGTAAGCTTCATCGTAGTTCATCGGTGCGTGATCGCTAAAGCCAAAGTATTTTGTGCCAGCTTTTATTGCATTTTGTACATACTCTCTTGGCTTGCCAACTGCGTGTTTGCAAAGTGGCGTGTGGTTGTGAAGATCGACGGTCATTTTTAGCCTTTTAAGGTCGTTTATTTTTAAAAATGCTATCTAAAAATTTATAAATTTAAAGATAAAAGCATTGCCTTTAAACTTACTTTTTATTTAAATCCTATATAATCAAGCCAAATTTTATTAGGAGCTTTTATGACCCAAGAGGAACTTGACGCACTTATGGCAGGTGGGCTAGATGATGAGTTAGATAATGCTAAAGAAGATGCTGGCCAAGAGGTTGCGGACGTCAAAGAGGATACGGACGAGGTAACAGAAGTTGCAGAAGCAATTGATACTAAAGATGAGACACAGTCAAAACCAGAAAGTAATTCAAAGAATGCAGAAAATTACAGAGTAAGTGCAGATGGCGTTTGGCCACCACCACCACCAACGGAAGATCACAAAATGGTTCATCAGCTTGATGACGTAACAAGAGATAGCGAAGAAAAAGCTACTCAGATGTTTGATAAGCTTGAAACGATAAATAACTTTTTTATGGACGCTGAGAGCGACTCAAATAGCCTAAAAGACACAATAAACTCAAATATCGAGCTATTTACGACACTAAGTGAGAAATTTCCAAATATTGTTGCATTTAGCGAAGCTTTAGAGAAAAACAACTCACTTCTTGGCACGATCGATAATATTATCGGAAATTTACAAATGGGACAAGATGAGATAATGATGGCTATGGATATGATGCAGTATCAAGACATCCATAGGCAAAAGATCGAGCGTGTTATCAACGTTATGAGAGCACTTAGCAAATATATGAATACCTTGTTTGAAGGTAAAATCGACGATGATAAGCGTGTTAGCTCTGCTGTTCACATCGCTGGTGATACAACGACTGAAAATCTTGTCAGCAACGACGATATCGAAGCCTTGATAGAAAGTTTGGGTAAAAAATAGTGCTAAAAAGGCCTGAGCTTTTATCCCCAGCTGGAAATTTAACAAAACTCAAAATCGCCCTTGAGTACGGGGCTGATGCCGTTTATGGCTCAGTGGCTAGTTTTTCACTAAGGACTAGATCAGCAAGGGAATTTAACCTTGAAACATTCAAAGAGGCGATAGACTACACACATGCAAAGGGAAAGAAATTTTATGCGACCATAAATGCTTTTCCTTTTAACTCTCAGATTGAGCCACTAAAAAGGCACTTGCAGACTATCTCGGCAATGAAGCCAGATGCCTTTATCATCGCAACTCCAGGAGTCATGAGTCTAGCAAAAGCCATCGCTCCTGATATCGAGATACACCTCTCAACTCAGGCAAATGTCATGAATGTGCTTGATGCAAAAATTTATCACGATATGGGTGCAAAACGTATCGTCGTAGCACGCGAGATGAACTTAAAAGATGTCATAAAGATAAAAGAAGAAATTCCAACTCTTGATATCGAAATTTTTGTACATGGCTCAATGTGCTTTGCTTATTCTGGTAGGTGCTTAGTAAGCTCAGTGCAAAGCGGGCGTATGTCAAATCGCGGCAGCTGTGCCAACGACTGCAGGTTTAAGTATGAACTCTATGCCAAAAACGAAGAGAGTGGCGTGCTTTTCCGCTTAGAAGAGGATGAAAATGGCACTCATATTATGAACTCAAAAGATCTTTGCCTCATCTCTCACATTAAAGAGATCGTTGATAGTGGCGTGATAGATAGCCTAAAAATAGAAGGTCGCACAAAGAGCGAGTACTACGCAGCTTGCACAGCAAGAGCTTATAAAATGGCGATAGATGATGCCATGGACGATAAATTTGACGCACAAATTTATGAAAATGAGATAAATACACTAAAAAATCGCGGCTTTACGGATGGCTACTTGGTGCATAGACCTTATGAACGAACCGATACACAAAATCACGTTAGCAGCCTAGAAGAGGGCACACATCAGGTAAATGCAATAAGCGAAGATGGAGAATTTTTTAAGTGTAAATATAAAATTTTTCCAGGCAACAGCTATGAGATCGTGGCTCCTACCGGCTCACATATAGATGATAGCGAGAATGAAATTTCAAAGGTTTATTCACAAGAGGGCAAGAAATTTATCAAATTTAAGCAGCTCATCACCAAAAAAGGCAAGGTCATGAGCGAAATTCACAGTGGCAATGAAAATGAGATAAACCTCGGCGTTAAGCTGCCAAAATTTAGTTTTTTAAGGGAGAAAATATGAAATTTGTTTCTATTATAATGGGAAGTAAAAGTGACTATGAGATCGTTAGCGAGGCGGCAAAGACTCTGGAGAAATTTGGCGTAAAATATGAACTGATAATCAGCTCAGCCCACAGAAGCCCAAAAAGAACTAGTGAGTACGTCGCAAATGCTGAGAAAAAGGGCGCAAAAGTGTTTATCGCAGCTGCTGGTATGGCGGCTCACCTAGCTGGTGCAATCGCAGCAAATACAACAAAACCAGTTATCGGCATACCAATGGCAGGCTCAGCTCTAAGCGGCGTTGACGCTTTATACTCCACCGTGCAGATGCCAGGTGGCATGCCTGTGGGCACCGTGGCGATCGGTAAAGCCGGCGCGGTAAACGCAGCCTATCTGGCGGTGCAAATTTTAGCTCTTGAAGATGATAGTCTGGCAAGTGCCTTAAAAGCCGATAGAGAGGCGAAAGTAAAGGCCTTAGAGGAAGACTCTTCAAAGGTTGAAGTGATACTGTAAAAAGGAGAAGCGGTGCAGACCTATCTTGGTGTTGATGAATTTTGCAAACTTGTACACTTGGAGCGTGAAGTTATCGAAGATATGATAAATCGTGGCGTTTTGAAAACCAAAGAGGAAAATGGAGAAACTTTGATAGAAGCGAGCGAAGGAACGATGAGCGTGGTGCCTAGTGTTTCGCAAAATTTATCCTTGCAGCCGCAAAGCCAAGATGGTATCAGCTTTGTTGAAAAGACGATTGGAACGATATTAAATTTACACGAAAAAGTGCTTGACGCAAAGGATGAGACGCTTGAAACCCTAAGAAATGAGAATAAATTTTTAAAAGAGGCGCTTATTTCGATGCAAGAGCTCTATGACGAGGATAGAAAAACGGTCGAGACGCTCACAAAACAGCTTAAAATTTCACAAGATGAAGTTGAATTTCTAAAACGAAAATACAAGCTCATGTGGAACCAAGCGGTTGAAAATTTTAACGGACAAAAGTAGTTTATGAAGATTATAAATTTAGAGGATAGCTTTGAAATTTACGGAGTAAAAACTCGCACTAAAAATGAAGATGAGATAGGTGGCAAGGGTAAAATTCCAGCTTTATGGTCTAAATTTATGAGTGAGCACTACGATGGCAAGAGTGAAATTTATAGCATTTACTGCAACTATGAAAGCGATCTGAATGGATATTACGATAACTTCATCGGCACAAGATCAAGCCACAAAAGTGATGAAATTCTAGGGATAAAAAGTGGCAAATATGCCGTTTTTACTTTTGCAAGAGAGCCGCAAAACGTAGGAAAATTTTGGGGTAAAATTTGGAAGTATTTTGAAAATAGTGAGCTAAAAAGAGCCTATGAAACGGACTTTGAGCTTTACGGCAGCGATGAGATAAAAATTTTTATATCTATTTTAGGTTAGAAAAAATGAATAAAAAAAACAATAGTTCAATCTTAAGTTTTATTGAAAATTTTGGTAATAAATTACCAAATCCAACTATGCTTTTTATCTATCTTTCGATTATTACGATAATAATATCGTTTGTATTAGAAAAGATGGACATTGGTGTAAGCTATCAGGCTATCAAAGACGGACAAATATCACAGCTTAATGCAAATGTTATAAATTTGCTTTCTGCTGATAGTCTTAGATCTTTTGTTTCGTCTGTGCTTAAAAATTTTACTAGTTTTTATCCTTTGGGAGTAGTCTTTGCAATTATTCTAGGTATTGGTATTGCAGACAAGTCTGGACTTTTATCAGCACTTATGACAAAGATTGCCTTAAAATCTTCCAAAATATGGGTAACTCCAATCGTTATTTTTCTTGGCGTAATGTCAAATGTTGCTTCCTCAGTTGGCTATGTTGTACTAATCCCGCTTGGAGCTATTTTATTTGCTGGATTTGGTCGCCATCCAATTGCTGGACTAGCTGCTGTTTTTGCTGGTGTTAGCGGTGGCTGGTCGGCAAATTTATTAATCGGTACAAATGACCCTATGTTTGCGGCATTTTCTATGCAAGCAGCTAGCGTGTTAAATCCAGATTATGTAGTGTTAGCAACTGCAAATTGGTACTTTATGATCGCTTCGACATTTTTGATCGTATTTGTTGGCTGGTTTGTAACAGATAAAATCGTAGAGCCTAGGCTTGGTAAATTTGATTTTTTAGGTGATTTTAGTCTAAAAGAGCATAGCGAGATAAGTGCAGAGCAAAAACGTGGCTTAAAATTTTCACTAATAGCGTTGATTGTTTTTGTGATTTTACTGCTTGTGGCTATTTTACCTTCAGGCTCTTTATTTGGAGCAAAAGGCAATGAAAGCTTTATGAAATCTACTTTTATGCATTCTATTGTTGTTTTTATGATGTTGCTTTTTATAGTGGTAGGTGTAGCTTACGGTGTAGGTGCTAGGACTATAAAAAGTAGTAATGACGCCATAAAATTTATGGAACAATCTATCTCTGAGCTATCAGGATTTTTGGTTTTGATATTTTTTGCAGCCCAATTTACATATCTTTTTAATACCTCAAATATTGGGCTAGTGCTTTCTATAAAAGGTTCTATTTTTCTAAAAGAGATTGGATTAACCGGACTTAGCCTTATTATAGTTTTTATTTTCTTGATCGCTTTTATAAATTTATTTATAGCTGTTGATTCTGCAAAGTGGGCGATGATGGCTCCGATTTTTGTACCAATGTTTATGAATCTTGGACTCTCGCCAGAGCTTACACAGGCTGCTTTTAGAATAGGCGACTCTACTACAAATATCATAACGCCTTTGATGCCGTTTTTTGTTTTGATAGTAGCTTTTATGCAAAAATACAATAAAGAGTTAAAAATCGGATCAGTTGTTTCTATTATGCTTCCTTATACGGTTGCATTTTTAATTTCTTGGACAGCGCTAATGTCATTTTGGTACATTTTTGATCTACCACTAGGACCTGGTGCAGTTATACACTATGTAAAGTAAAATTTTAAAAGGAAAGCAATGACATTTTCACAAATAATATTAACCCTTCAAAACTATTGGCAAGAGCAAGGTTGTGTTATACTTCAGCCATACGATATGCCTGCGGGCGCGGGCACTTATCATCAGGCGACATTTTTAAGAAGCCTTGGACCAAAGCCGTGGGCTACTGCATACGTTGCCCCATCTCGCCGCCCGACTGATGGTAGATACGGTGAAAACCCAAACCGCCTAGGAGCTTATTATCAGTTTCAGGTGCTTATAAAACCAAGCCCAGAAAACATACAAGAGCTTTATCTAAAAAGCCTTGAAAAGCTCGGGTTAAATTTGAAAAATCACGACATTCGTTTCGTCGAGGATAACTGGGAGAGCCCGACTCTGGGCGCTTGGGGGTTAGGCTGGGAGGTCTGGCTAGATGGTATGGAAGTGACGCAGTTTACCTATTTTCAGCAAGTAGGTGGCATCGCATGCGAGTTGATCTCTGGCGAGATAACATACGGGCTTGAGCGTTTAGCTATGTATCTACAAGATGTAAATAGTGTTTATGACATCGCTTGGGACGATAGGGGTGGCAATATCGTAACCTACGCCGACGTTCACAAACAAGGTGAGTACGAGTGGAGTAAATATAACTTTGAAGTAGCAAATGTTGATATGCTTTTTAACCAGTTTGAAAATGCATTTGGCGAGTGTAAGCGTTGCTTGGAGGCTAAAATTTCACTGCCTGCGTATGATTACTGCATGCTTGCAGCTCATACATTTAACGTCCTTGATGCGCGTGGAGCGATTAGTGTTACGCAAAGACAAGACTACATCCTAAAAATTCGAGAGCTTGCAAAAGAGTGTGCACTAACCTATAAAGAAAGCCTAGAGCAAAAGTAAAATTTTATGAAAATAGCTGAAATTTATAAAATTTTAGATGAAATTTGCCCATTTGCGAGCCAAGAGTCTTGGGACAATAGTGGCCTACAAGTTGGCTCATTTGATAGCGAATTTGAGCGAATTTATCTAAGTCTTGATTTAGATGGCAAACTTTTGCAAAATGTCTTGCCAAATTCGCTTATTATCACTCACCATCCACTCATTTTTAAAGGGCTAAAAAGCCTAGACTACAGCCTTTATCCAAGCTCACTCATAAGAGAGATGATGATAAAAAATATCTCGCTCATCTCGCTTCATACAAACGCTGACCTTGTATTTTTAAATGAAAAATTTGTAACGCAGGTTTTGGGGCTTGAAATTTTAAGCAAAGAGGGCTTTTTGATCTACGCTGATGTGAAGATGAAATTTAGCGAGCTTTGTGAATTTGTAAAAGAAAAACTTGGTCTAGAAAATTTAAGAGTGGTTCATGCAAAAGATGAAATTTCTAAAATTTGTATCTGCACTGGAAGTGGCGGAGATCTCATCCAAGATGTAAAAGCAGACGTCTTTTTAACGGGTGATCTAAAATATCACCAAGCTCTTTATGCAAAGGAAAATGGGCTAAATTTAATCGATATAAATCACTATGAAAGTGAACGTTATTTTGGCGATTTTTTAGCAAAATATTTGCAAAATCTGAAAATTGAAGTTATAATACGCAATTCTAAAAATCCATTTACATATTGCTAACAAAAAAAGGAAACATTATGAATAAATACTTACAACAATTAGTTGAATTATCTGATCTTGATAAACAAATAGATGGCTTTATACCACGCATTCAAGACATAGAAAAGGCTTATAAAAATATAGAAGAAGAGTGCGAAACCATAGTGGTTAATATAGAAAGACTAGATGAAGAGGTAAGCGACTTAAAGTCTCAAAAATCAGGCACAAATGCTCATATTGCCGAGTTTAGTGCAAAGATAAAAGATGTAGCTAAAAAAAGCTCAAGTGCAAAAAGCGAAAAGGAGATAAAAGCTCTAAGTCTTGAAGAAGATATTGCAAAAGAGCAACTTGAGGCTGCAAATGAGGAGATCGCTAGACTTGAGAAACTAATAGATAGTAAAAATAGTCAAAAAGATGAGCTTGGTTCAAAAAAAGCTGAACTTGAAGAGAATTTAAAAAATATAAAAAGCAAAACTTCATCTGAGCTTGAAAATATCGAAAAAGAACGTAAAGAAGTTTATGCTAAAAAAGACAAGCTTATCGCCACTATGAATCAAAAAATTCTCGCATTTTATGAAAAAATTAGAAAATGGGCTCATAACACAGCCGTTGTTCCTGTAAAAAAACAAGCTTGTTATGGTTGTTTTATGCAGATAAATGACAAAACTTTCTCTGCTGTTATCAAGGGCGAAGATATCGTTACATGTCCGCATTGTGGCAGAATTTTATACAAACAAGAGCAATAACACATTTCGTGATAATAATATATTACTTTCTAGCCTCAATACTCTATCTATTTGGGGCTATCTTTTTATTTTTTTTAAGTTTTAAAAAAAAGTATCATAAGTCGATTCCGGCACGTTTTTTTCTATTTAATAATCCTAAATTTCAAGATGCAGATGTACATTTTCACGCTTGCTCATTTGGCGAGGTGCAAGCACTCAAACCTTTGATACAAAAATTTGATAGTAAAGCCATAAGTGTGGTGACAAATACAGGCTTTGAAGCGGCAAGTAAAATTTGCTCTAACACGAGATTTTTGCCATTTGAAATTTTTTTGCCATTTTGGCTAAAAAAGAGCAAAATTTTAGTTATTTTTGAGGCTGAGCTTTGGCTTATGCTAGTTTTCATGGCAAAGCTAAAAGGCAGCCGCGTGATCCTCATAAACGCTAGAATTTCAGATAGAAGTTACAAAAGCTACTTGAAATTTGGCTTTTTTTATAGATATCTTTTTAAATTTATAGATAAGATTTACGCCCAAAGCGAGCTTGATAAAGAGCGGCTAAAGTCGCTTGGAGCAGGCGAAATAGCGGTTGCTGGCAACATAAAAGCTGCGTTTTTGCCAAGTGTGAGTAGAGTTTATGAAAAGCCAAAAGCTAGAGTGATCGTGCTAGCAAGTACTCACGCTGGCGAAGAAGAGATGATTTTAGAAAATTTAAATTTAAAAGAAAACGATCTTTTAATTATCGCACCACGCCATCCTGAGAGGTTTGCAGAGGTGGAAAAGCTAGCGAGCGATTACGCTAAAAAGCATGATTTTAGCTTTGCTAAATTTAGCCAAATGCATAAATTTGAAGCTAAAGTAAATTTACTTGATACTTTAGGCGAACTTGTAAATGTCTATACTATTAGCGACATAGTCGTGCTTGGAGGCAGTTTTGTGCCAAATATCGGCGGGCATAATCCAATCGAGTGCGCGCAATTTAACCCAGTGGTAATTAGTGGTGAGTTTATATTTAACCAAAAGGCGCTATTTAGCCTAGTTGAAAACATCTATATCGCAAAGGCTAGCGAGATAGACGGCATAATAGATAGTGGTGCTAAGAAGAGTAAGATCGCCGTGCAAGCAAGCGCTGATGCGATTATAGAAGATATAAGGAGCACTTTATGAGTGAAGAAAAAGCGTATAAAATTTTAGCCAAACAAAAAAATATCTCAAACAACGAGGCAAAGGAGCTTATCGACAGTGGGCTAGTCTATGCCAAGGGACAAAAGGTGATGATCGCTCGTGCGCTAATGAGCGAAAATACTAAATTTAACGTCGAAGAGATGCCAAGGCCAAGCGTTATCTTTGAAGATGAAAATTTAATAGCCATTAATAAGCCTGCTGCCATAACTAGTGAAAAAATCAGTCAAATTTATAAATTTCCACTACTTCACAGACTCGATAAAGATACGAGCGGGGTGCTACTTCTTGTAAAAAATGACGAATTTGCGAACCTTGCCGTAAATGAGTTTAAAAAGATGAAGGTTGAGAAAATTTACGTGGCAGCAGTTAGGGGCATCATGAGCGAGGAAGTGGTCGTAAATGAGCCGATCTTAACGATAAAAAATAAAAATGGTGCCATTTCAAAGATATCAAAAGATGGCAAAGAGGCGATCAGTGAAATTTCACCTCTCATGGTTGTTGGCAAAAAAACGCTGGTAAAAGTTGCCATAAAAACAGGCAGAACGCACCAGATAAGAGTACATTTGGCTAGTTTAAATTTACCTATCGTTGGTGATGAGAAGTACGGCAAAAATAGGGCAAATAGAATGTTTTTGCATGCCTATTCTATCTCTCTTTTAAACTATAAATTTAAAGCGCCGATTCCAAAAGAATTTAACTCCCTTGGATTTGAGCTATCTAATAAATTTGAAATTTAAAGAGCAATAAAGAAATTATTTAGTAATATACGCCCTTTAATAACAACTTAGAAAGGTGATTAGTGTTTGAACAAATTAGCGAGTCTTTTAGATTAGCCGTTAGCAAGATACGTTTTGTAGATGACGAAAAAGCTCTAAAAAACGCACTTGACGTGCTTAAAAAAGCTCTTTTAAAAGCTGATGTTCACCATAAAGTCACCAAAGATCTACTCGCATCTATCGAAAGCGAGCTAAAACAAACTGGCGTTGGTCAAAAGAATTTCTTAGATGCGATCAAGTCAAATTTAACGACTATCTTAACAGCTCCTGGCAACCAAGGCTTTGTTTATGCGCCAGTTGCACCGACCATTGTTTTGATGGCTGGTTTGCAAGGTAGTGGTAAAACAACGACAACTATCAAGCTTGCAAGCTATCTAAAACTAAGAAAGAAAAAAGTTTTAGTTGCGGCTTGTGATTTGCAAAGATTAGCGGCAGTTGAGCAGCTAAGACAGCTCTGCGTTGCAAACGAGATCGATCTTTTTTATATAGAAAATGAAAACAACCCTATAAAAGTAGCAAAAGAGGCATTAGAAAAAGCAAAAAGTGGTCTTTATGACGTGCTTTTAGTGGATACCGCTGGTCGTCTTGCGATCGATGAAAAGTTGATGCAAGAGATAAAAGATGTAAAAAATGCGATAAATCCGCATGAAATTTTCTACGTAGCTGACGCTATGAGTGGTCAAGACGCCGTAAAAACAGCTACAAGTTTTAATGAAATTTTGGGAATTTCTGGAGTTATCCTTTCTAAATTTGATTCTGACTCAAAGGGTGGCGTAGCTATTAGTATCGCAAAACAGCTAAATATCCCACTTAGATTTGTCGGTACTGGTGAAAAAGTTGCTGATATCGAGAGTTTTATACCAGACCGTATCGTAAGCCGTATAATGGGCGAGGGTGACTTAGCTACTTTGGTTGAGAAAACATCGACTATTATAGATGAAAAAGAGGCAAAACGCCTAAATCAAAAGATAAAAAAAGGTCAGTTTAACTTTAATGACTTTTTAGATCAGATGGAGAGTGTTAAAAAGCTTGGCAGTATGAAGTCTTTAATGGGAATGATACCTGGACTTTCAAATATTGCAAATCAGATAAAAGATATAGACCTTGATAATTCAAAAGAAATTTTGCACATTAAAGCTATGATAAACTCTATGACGCAAAAAGAGCGTGAAAATCCTGAACTTTTAAACAATAGCAGAAAAAGACGTTTAGCGGCTGGTTCTGGACTTTCTCAGATAGAGGTAAATCGATTTTTAAAGCAGTTTGAAAATGCCTCAAAACTTGCTAAGAAATTTTCAGGAAAAGGTGGAGCAAAAGGACTTGCAAATATGCTTTCTCAAGCAAATTTTAAAAGACCTGTTTGATAAAAGGGTTTAAATTTGGATATTTGTTATCCAAATTTAAGCTTTATTTAAAAACAAGAGGAGAATATAATATGGCAACAGTAGTAAGACTAACAAGAATGGGACGTAAGAAAAGACCTTTTTATCGTATAGTTGTTACAGATAGTAGAAAAAGACGTGATAGTGGCTGGATAGAAAGTATTGGCTATTACAACCCTATGGTTGAGCCAAATGTTATAAATTTCAACAAAGAGAGATTGGATTACTGGAAAAGCGTCGGTGCTAAACTTAGCGATAGAGTTGCACAAATTACAAAATAATGGTTAAAAATTTTTTATACGAATATGCCAAGTTGATTGCTGATTTTCCTAATAAAGTAAGTGTTGATCGTCAGGAACTTGGTGAAAATTTTGCTGAGATAATTATAAGTGCCGATAAGGTTGATACAGGAAAACTTATCGGTAAAGATGGCAAAATGATAAACGCTATAAAGACCGTTATTATTGGTTGTAAAGCCAAAGATAATACAAGTTATAGAGTAACGGTAAAAGCTATTGAATAGTGATATTGTTGAAGTCGCTACCATCGGAAGATGTGTTGGTTTAAAGGGCTACTTAAAGCTTCACAATAAGAGCGACTTCCCAGAACAGTTTAAAAAAGGTGCAACCTTTTTTGATAAAAACAATGATCAGCTGACCATAAAAGACTACAATAGACAAAAAGAGCTGGTTTTATTTGAAAAATTTGATGACTTAGATCTTGCTAAAACGCTTGTAAATAGAACTATATATACCACAAAAGAGCTCACTAGAAAAAACTGCAAATTAAAAAAAAATGAATTTTTTCAGTTTGATATTATTGGTTTAAAAGTTATAGAAAATGGTGAAATTTTGGGTATTGTAGAAGATATCCAAGATAATTTTGCAAATTCACTTTTATGCATAAAAACAGACGAAGAGCTTACCTTGGGTGGTAAACCAAAGAATTTTTACATTCCATATTTAGAGCATTTTATTATAAGTGTAAATTTGAATAGTGAAGAGATTTTGGTAAAAGGTGCTAGAGACATTTTAGAAAATTCATGAAATTTACATTTATTACGCTTTTTGAAAATTTAGTTAAACCTTATTTTTGTGATTCTATTTTAAAACGTGCGATTAATAATAAATTTATAGAAATTGATTTCATAAATCCAAGAAATTTTACTAACGATAAACACAATAAAGTTGATGATTATATGATCGGAGGTGGAGCAGGGCTTTTGATGTTTCCACAGCCTTTGGATGAGTCGATCAAATTTCTAAAAGAAAAAGATAAAAATGTTCATGTGATATTTTTAACGCCAGCTGGTAAAAAATTTAATCAAAATGACGCAAAGAGGCTTTCTAAAAAAGATCACATTTGTTTTGTTTGCAGTAGATATGAAGGCCTTGATGAACGAGTTGTTGAGCTTTGGGCAGATGAAGTTTTTTGTATAGGTGATTTTGTTTTAACTGGTGGAGAGCTTCCTGCGCTTTGTATGAGCGATGCAATATCAAGAAATATACCTGGAGTTTTAGGAAACGATATAAGCCTTGAAGTTGAGAGTTTTGAGGATAATTTGCTTGAAGCCCCATCTTTTACAAAGCCTGATAATTTTAGATCAATCTTTGTGGTTTCAGAGTTTTTAAAGGGTAACCATGCTAAAATCCACACTTTAAAAAATAAGATGGCTCACTGCAAAACAAGGTTCTTTCGCCCTGATTTATATCAAAAGCTTAAGCCACATAAATAAGGAAAAACATGAGAAATAAATACATTGAAGCATTTGAAAATGCTCAAATTGCTAGTAAAAATATTCCTGACTTCCGTGCAGGAGATACATTACGCGTTGCTACTCGTATTCACGAAGGCGATAAAACTAGAATTCAAAATTTTGAAGGTATTTGTATAGCTAGACGTGGTAGCGGTACCGGCGAAACATTTATCATTAGAAAAATTAGCGCTAATAGTGTTGGCGTTGAGAGAATTTTTCCAATCTTTAGTGACTCAATCGAAGAGATAAAAGTTCTTAGAAAAGGTCGTGTTAGAAGAGCTAAATTATTCTATCTACGTGACCTTCGTGGTAAAGCTGCTAAAATCCGCGAACTTAGAAAATAATCTTACTATCTGTCCTGAAGTCTATTCAGGACTTTTAATCTTCTTTTTAAATTTAATTTTTTTAAATATTTTTTTGTTTTTTAATATTAAAAAAATCTATTTATTTTTATTGTTTTTGCCACTAGTCTATAAAAATTTAAAATATATAAAAAATTTCTATATAAAGTTTCAGATACCTCATATACTAAATTTATTTATTTTCTACTTCTTCTTATTTGTATACCAAAATAAAAAAATAACACAACAAAGAATTACTCCAAACATTATTGATACAACTATTATAGTAGCATTTTTAGTTTCATTAAATGGCAGGCCTTGTGTATTCATACCAAAAAACCCAGTTATCAGATTTAGTGGTAGCATTACAGCCGATATCATTGTTAAAATGTAAATGTTTTGATTGATTTTGTCGTTTTTTATACTTTGTATAAATGTATAAATATCATCGATTCTGCAGGCATATTCATTAGCCATTGTTCTAAAAACATTTGCCTCATGAGTACTATTTTTAAGCTCTTTTTTTAAATTTTGTTGCTCGCTTTGACAAATCGAAAGGGTTTCATAAAAATGAGATATCTTGTTTTGAAATTTTCTAATCTCGTATTTTAAAAAGTGGTGTCTTTTGATAAATTGATTAAAGTTTTTTCGACTAGCATAAATTTTTTCATACTCGTTTAGCTCTTCTTGATGCTCTAAAATTTTATTTGCATATTCATTACATAGTTTTTTAAGGGCCGCTTCAAACTCGTTTTTATCGCATTCGTGATCAAGATCTTCTTTATAAATCTTGCCATTTTTAAATAAAAATTTATAGCTTTGCTTTTGTGTGAAAGAAACAAGCAAAATATAGTCGTATTCATCGCCATAAAAATATCCACAAACTGAACTTTTATAGCTCATTTTTTACCCTTTTAGCATAAAAATTTTTCTTAAATTTGGCAAATTCGCCTCTTTCTATCGCCTCTCTCATCTCTTTCATTAAATTTAGATAGTAGTGCAGGTTGTGAAGGCTTGCTAGTCTAAAAAACGTGAGCTCTCTGGCCTTAAAAAGGTGGTTTAGATAGCCTCTGGAGTAGCGCTTGCAGGTGTAGCACTGGCAGGCTGGATCGATCGGCGAGTGGTCGTTTATGAAGCGGGCTGATTTTATATTTATCTTGCCAAAGCTAGTAAAAAGCGTGCCGTTTCTTGCGTTTCTTGTTGGCATAACGCAGTCAAACATATCAACGCCTCGCTCCACGTTTTCTACAAGATCTTCAGGCGTGCCAACGCCCATTAGATAGCGTGGTCTAAGCTCATCCATAAATGGCATAACCGCCTCAACCGTGTCATACATCGTCTCGTTGCTCTCACCGACACTTAGACCACCGATCGCAAGGCCGTCAAATGGCATTTCATTTAGTGCCTGCGCGCAAAATTTACGTGCCTCGTAGTCGGTGCCGCCTTGAACGATACCAAAGATATTTTGCTGCAAGCCAACGCCCTTGCTCTGCATAAATTTATGATAGTCTATCGCCTCTTTTGCCCATTTTATCGTCCGTTTTATGCTTAGATCTATCCTTTTTGGCTCAGCAGGTAAAGCCACTAGGTCATCAAGTATCATCATGATGTCGCTGCCCAGGTCATACTGCGTGTCAAGGACGGATCTTGGCGTGAAGTAGTGCGTGCTGCCGTCTATGTGGCTTTTAAATTTTATCCCGCCATCGTCGTTTTTAGTGTTTGACCTAAGTGAAAACGCCTGAAAGCCGCCGCTATCAGTTAAAAACGAGCGCTCAAATTTAGAAAATCCATGCAGTCCGCCAAACTCACGCACGACCTTGCTGCCAGGGCGCAGATACATGTGGTAGGTGTTTGCTAAAATTATCTTTGCGTCTAAAATTTCACTCATATCAAAGGCATCTAGGCTTTTAACTACGCCAACCGTGCCAACTGGCATGAAAACTGGCGTTTGTATCACGCTGTGAGCGGTTGCTAGGACGCCTCGCCTTGCATTGCCATCTTTTTTTATAACTTCAAATTTCATCTAAGTCCTTAAAATTCTTGATTTTTTATTTTAACAAAAATTATAATATAATACAGAAATTTTAAGGCAAAGGAACTTTTTGCAAAAGAGAAATGATATCGTTTTTACCGAAGCAAACGGCACTGCGACCATAAAATTTGCAGGCGAGTTTAGCTATAAAGACGCAAAAAATTTACAAAGCATTTTTAAAAAAATCCAAAAGCTTAAAGGCAATGTTAAATTTGACTTTAGCGAGCTAAAGAGCATTGATTATGCTGTTTTGATCCTTTTAAAAAACACGCTAAATGGCAAGAAATTTGAGATCATAACAAATGATGAGAAGATAAAGGCGATGAGCGATCTTTTAAATGACGAGAAGATCGACTTTAACTACATGCCACCTCACAATAGCTTAAATTTCTTCTCACGTCTCGGTGAGAAAATTTGCGAGGGATTTGTAAATTTGCTTGAGTTTGGCTCGTTTTTGGGCGAGTTTTTGATAAAGAGTGTGAGGATTTTATTTAATCCTGCAAATTTAAGATTTAGAGAATTTAGCAACTACATAAAAGATGGCGGTGTAAATGCCGTTTTTATCGTATCACTCACCGCTTTTTTGATAGGCGTCGTGCTTGCATACCTTGGTAGTGCGATGCTTGCAAGCTTTGGGGCAAGTATATTTATAGTTGAGATCATGGGCATGCTAACGCTTAGAGAGGTGGCCCCGCTCATCGCTGCTATCGTCGTGGCTGGCAGGTCGGCCTCTAGCTTTACCGCGCAAATTGGCGCTATGAAGCTAACTGAGGAGATAGACGCGATGAAGACGATGGGCTTTGAGCCTTTTAACTTCTTGGTGCTGCCGCGCATCATCGCCATGGTGCTTTGCGTGCCTGTCATCATCTTTATAGCTGATAGCATAAGCATCTTAGGGCAGATGATCATTTGTCAAACGATACTTGATATCAGCTTTAGCGACTATCTCAATAGATTTCGCGAGATGGTCGAGCTTAGGCACTTTGCTGTTGGTATGATAAAGGCTCCGTTTTTTGGCGCGGTGATAGCGATCATTGGCTGCATGAGGGGGTTTGGCGTGAGTCAAAATGCTCAGAGTCTTGGAGCAATGACAACTGTTAGCGTTGTAAATGCGATATTTTGGGTCATCGCGCTTGATGCTTTTTTTGCGATAATTTTTATGTGGTTAAAAATATGAATGAGATAATAGTTGGAAAAAATATAACTACAAGTTATGGCGATAAGATCATGCACGATAACGTGAGCTGGAGTGTAAAAGAGGCAGAAATTTATGGCTTTTTAGGTGGTAGCGGCACTGGTAAAACGACGCTCATGAAGACGATGATATATCTAAAAAAGCCAAATAAGGGCGATATAACCTTTGATGGCGTCAATATGTGGAAAAGTAACCCCAAAGAACAGCAAGAGATAAAGCTAAAAAGTGGGACAATGTTTCAGTTTGGTGCACTTTATAGCTCTATGACAATTCTTGATAACGTAGGTGTTTTACTGCATGAGTACTCTAAATTTAGCAAGCGCCAGATCGATGAGATAGCGATGTTTTGGATACAAAAAGTTGGACTTAAAAAAGAGGTTTCTATGCTTTATCCAAGTGAGCTAAGTGGCGGTATGAAAAAGCGTGCTGCGCTAGCAAGAGCCTTGGTGCTAAGTCCTAGGGTGCTATTTTTAGATGAGCCAAATAGCGGCCTTGATCCTGTTAGTTCACGCCAGATGGATGCACTCATAAAAGAGCTTCGTGATAGCATCGGCGTGACCGTTGTCATGGTGACACATGATGCGGATAGTATTTTTGATATTTTGGATAGATTTTTGATAATAGATAACAAAAAAATAGCCTTTGAGGGAAATATAAAAGAGCTTGAATATCTTAAAAACAACCCACTTGAAGAGCTATTTAAAATGAGGAAAAAGTAGATGGAAAATAGAAATTCTTATACTATTGTTGGCATGTTTTTTATGGCTTGCCTTACAGCATTTGCGATATTTATCTGGTGGATGACTAGTAAAAATAATACAAAGGTTGATTTTAAAGAGTATTACATCCACACGACTGAGCTACCAAGCGGTCTAAAGGTTGATTCAACAGTTAAATTTATCGGTGTGCCAGCCGGAAGTGTTAGTGATATAAATTTTGTCGATGATAAAAACGCTCTTATAAACATTACGATGAAGATAAGAGAAGATCTGCCGATAAAGGCCGATAGTGTGGCAAGTATAGAAGTTCAGGCTATTAGCGGTGTGGCTAGTATAAATATAAGCCGTGGCACAAAAGACTTTACATCAGGTCAAAAGCCTATCTTGCAGCTTGAAGAGAGCCTCTTTTCAAAGCTTGGAAACAACGCTGAAAACATCACCTTAAAGATAAATCAAACACTTGATAAAGTCGATAACTTTTTTTCACCTGAAAATATTGCTCACGTAGAGTCAGTCCTTAAAAATATTGATAAATTTACACAAGTTTTAACAGACGAAGAGGGGCTAAGTGAGGTTGATAGTATCGTTAAAAATGTGAAAAATTTTACAGATACTTTAAACAAAACCGACACAAAAGAACTGGTTAAAAATTTAAATAGACTAATTTCAAATGCAAACCAAGTTTTTATATCGGCAAATTCGGCTATCACCGGATATAATTCGCTGCAAGAGCTCATCACTAAAAAAGCTAAAGATGGTGAATACGACCTTAGAAATACGGTTGGTCCGTTATTAAGAGAAGCGAGTGATTTTTTAAATGGATTTGACAAGACACTTCGTGAATTTAGAGGCGCGCTTCAAAGGCTTGAAGATAATCCTTACGAGTTTTTCTTCACAAATCCAGTGCCAAATGACAAAGGAGATAAAAAATGAGAAATTTAATCTTTCTAACGGCTACGCTTTTATTTCTTGGCTGTTCGCTAAAGACGGATGTGCCAGTTGCAACGATGTATGAAATTCACTATTCAAATAAGGCTTGCTCAGCTGAAAATAAACAAAAAGAGCTAAAAAATGTCTTCATCGAAAATGTAAGCGCTCTTGATATGGTCGATACTAGAAAAATTTTGATCGTAGCTGAAAATAATAAAATCAGATATCTAACAGATGCTAAATTTGTCTCTGAGCCAAGCGAAATGGTTTATAAATCGCTTGTAAAAGGGTTTTATTCAAACTGTGCTGCAAAGCCGATATTTTCACCAAATGCAAAAGATCTTAGACTAAAAGTAAGCATCATCTCTCTTCAAATAAGAGGCGACAAAGCCGAAGTCTCGCTAGCTTACGAGCTGTTTAATGCAAACACTTCGCTAAAATCAGGCATGATCACAAAAGAAATTTTTTGTCCAGATCCAAGCTCAAGTACTATTTTTGATACGATAAATAAGGCTACAAATTTAGCAATCGATACGCTAATCTCTGAAATAATCTCTTAAATTTTCTTGGCTGTAAATTTCTAAATTTATAGCCAAAATAGCTTATTTTAAAGACCTTTTGTTATAATGTGAGCTTTAAAATACGGAGAATTGATGAAGAAAATTTTAATAATCGCAGATGGAACTTTCGCAAGAAATTTTTTAAACAGACTACTTGAAACAAAATCAAATTTACATCACTATATCGTTGTTTCAAGTGAAGATTACAGCCAAAAATCAAATTATGAAAATTTTACATTTTACCAGTTTGATCCAACCAGTCTTTCAAGGCTAAAAAGCGTGAGTGATGGCTATTTTAGTCAGTTTTGTATAGTTTGCGATGATAAAAATGAGGCGGTTGCTGTTTATGAAAATTTAAGACAGATCAGCACAAAGACCGAGACTGTTTTTATGAGCTCATGGGAGCTTGATGAAAAATGCAAAGAAACATTTGCAAGCGATAAACACTTAAGTGTAGTTGATATCAGAGATATTGCAGCATCAAGACTTATGGACTATTTACCAGATTTGCCAGTTTTAGCCGATAATATCGGACTTAGTGAGGGCGAGATCATGGAAGTTAAGGTGCCAATAGGTAGCTCTTATATGTATCGTCACATTAGCTCAGTAGCTCAAAAAAAATGGCGAATAGCTCTCATATATCGAGGCAGCGAGATCATCTTGCCAAAGCCAAATGTAATGATACAGCCAAGCGATATACTACTAATCGTTGGTGATCCAAATGTGCTTCAAAATGTTTACCGCTCGATCAAGCGTGAAAGTGGGCAGTTTCCAAGTCCATTTGGTAGCAACATCTATGTGCTGATCGATATGATCTCAATGGATAAAGAACGTGTTAGCAAGCTCATAAAGGATAGCTTGTATTTGCATTCAAAGCTAAATAATAAACGCCTTTTTTTTAGAGTGATAAATCCAACTTTAGGTGAAAATTTAGATACTTTAAAAGCGATAAAAGAGAAAAATATCATTGTTTTGATGGATTATTTTAATAGTGATAACAAATCTATAAAATATGATGTTTTAAAGCACGATATCGGCCTAATCTTAAGCGATGATAAATACTTTTTTAAATTTAAAAAGCTATTTTATGAGCTAAAACTTCCAGTGCTAAAAACGGGTAAAATTTTGCTCTCGAATATAAAAGAGGGCGTTATACTAGGCGATCAAAGTCAAGAAGTGGAGAATCAATCAGCTGTGATAACAGACTGCTGTGCACAGCTTGATTTGGAGATGAAATTTTACTATTTTGATAATAAGCATAGCGATGATGAGGCGTTAAGAGAGCATTTTGAGAGCATTAGCGCGCTATTTTCTAAGCGTATAAAGATAGAAAATCACAATCTTAAAAATCCGCTTGTAAAACTAAAAAATACAAAAGATTTGCTTCATTTTGTAATGTTTAGCAAAAGCGTGGCAAATGGTGGGGCATTTGCCTTTTTATCGACAAATTTAAATAGGCTTTATAAAAAACTAAGCCAAAATGCACAGCTTTTTGTGCCAGTAAGTGAGTAAAAATGCAGATAAACTTAAACCTTAAAGAAAAAGCATCAAACTATAAAATTTATATAAACGAGCTTCAAAGACTAGAGCTAAAAGGCAAGGTTGGCATCGTCACAAACGCTAAAGTAGCGGGGCTTCATCTTAAAAAGCTACTTAGTGTTTTGAAGTGTGATGAGAAATTTATCATAAGTGTGCCTGACGGCGAAGAGTATAAAAATCTTGAAACGGTAGAGCAAATTTTGGAGCAGCTTTTTGTCAGCAAATTTGATCGCTCATCTACGTTAATCGCCTTTGGTGGTGGCGTCATAAGCGATATGACTGGCTTTGCGGCGAGTATCTATGAAAGAGGAATAAATTTCATAAATATCCCAACTACGCTTCTAGCGCAAGTTGATGCGAGTGTGGGTGGAAAGACCGGAGTAAATAATAAATTTGGTAAAAATTTAATAGGATCATTTTATCAGCCAAAGGCGGTTTTTTGTGAGATAAATTTCTTAAAGACATTACCAAAGAGAGAATTTGCAGCTGGTGTGGCTGAAGCTTTAAAGATGGCGATAACTTTTGATAAAGAGATGTTTGATTGGTTAAAAAGCATAAATTTAGACGATGAAAATTTAGCTAAGCTGGTTGAAAAGTCTATAAATTTAAAAGCAAAAGTGGTTGAGCAAGATGAGAAGGAAAAGGGGCTAAGAGCCATCCTAAACTACGGCCATACCTTCGCTCACGTTATAGAAAATGAGACAAATTATAAAGAATTTTTACACGGCGAAGCAGTAGCAATAGGTATGAATATAGCAAATCGCTTAAGTGTAAAACTAGGGCTCATGAGCGAGGCAGAAGCAGAGGATATCAAACAGGTTTTAGTGAAATTTGGCCTTCCAGTAAACTACAAAATAGAAAATGAATATGCATTTTACGAGGCATTTTTTATGGATAAAAAGACAAAAGATGATAAGATAAATTTCATCATTGCAGATAAAATCGGCAGTGCGATCATAAAAAATGACGTCAAAAAAGAAGACGTTTTAAAAATTTTAAGAGAATTTAAATGAAAAAGATCCTAGTTTTAATACTTTTTTGCTTTACCCTTTATGCCGAAGAAAACGTTACGCTTGAGCAAAATGGCTCACAAAATTTACAAAATAACGAGCTTGTAAAAGATATTTCAAATCTAGATAACTCCCTAAAAAACAATATCTGGATCACAAGATATGCTAACTATAACACTTATCAAAGGCTTATTGATGAGCTTGAAAAAAATGAAAATGAACTAAAAAAGCTAGACAAAAGCTCAAGAAGAGGCAGTGATATTATAAAGAGAATCCAAACTCTAAAAGAGCAGATAAATTTACTAAAAGAGTATGAAAAAACGCCATTTTCAAATATGCTAGCAGCCCCTGAAATGGATACTCCACCAAGGATAACAAGTCCTGTTGCACTTATATCTGGCTTTTCGTATATCAAAAAGATAAAGAGTGATAAGATCGAGTATCAAAGGCATATAAAAGAGCTTGATACGCTTTTAGAAAAGCTTGAAACAAAAGAAAATTTACTAAATAGACTAAATTTGATTGAAGAAAATGAGCAAAATAGGGAAAGCCTAAACTTGTTAAAACAAGAAATAGGCGACTTTAAAGCGGCAAAACAGATCGCTGATACAACTTATAATGTCTATGAAAAAAGAGCTGATGAGGCTATAAATTTAACCACCTCTGATATAAAAGCTCAGTTTTTAAGTATGGGCTATACAGCTATCATCATTCTTTTGACGATTGGACTAACATTTATCGCTAAATTTATCGTTAAAAGAACGATTACTGATAATGAGAGATTTTACACAGTCAATAAATTTTTAAACGTTTTAAATATCACTGTTATCATCATAATCTTACTTTTTTCGTATATCGAAAACGTCACATATCTAGTAACCGTGTTAGGTTTTGCTTCAGCTGGTATCGCCATTGCGATGAAAGATATGTTTATGAGTATGCTTGGCTGGATGGTGATCATGTTTGGTGGCTCTATACATGTGGGTGATAGGATAAGGGTGCTTCATGATGGTAGTGAATTTGTGGGCGATGTGATCGATATCTCTTTGCTTAGGTTGACCGTTTTTGAGGATGTTAGCTACTCGACTTATAAGACAAACCGCCGTGCAGGTAGAATCATCTTTGTGCCAAATAACTATATCTTTACTGACCTCATCGCAAACTATGCTCATTATGGTATGAAGACCGTTTGGGATGGTATAGATATCGTTATAAGCTTTGATAGCAATCATAAAAAAGCTGTGTATCTAGCAAGAAATGTCGTTAAAAAATATTCAAAAGGCTATACCGATATCGCAAAACGCCAGATGAATAAACTAAGAAGTCAATACAGCATCAAAAATCCAAACGTCGAGCCAAGAATTTATACATTTTTTGAGCCTTATGGCATAAATGTCTCATGCTGGTATATGGCAAATTCTTATGCGACTTTGGCTCTTAGAAGCACTATTAGCGCTGAGATTATAGAAGCATTTTTAGCTCAAGATGATATAAAGATCGCTTATCCAACACAAACCATGTTTATAGGCAAAAAAGAAAATCCAAGCGACCATACCGCTCACAGTGAGCAAGAGAGTGAAAATATTTGATGCAAAAGATATTTTTTAAAACATTTGGATGTCGTACAAATATCTATGATACCGAGCTTTTAAAAAGCTACATCAAAGACTACGAGATCACAAATGATGAAGATGCTGCTGATATTGTCGTGATAAACTCTTGCACAGTCACAAATTCTGCCGATAGCGGTGTCAGAAACTACATAAACGGTGTAAAAAGGCGTGGAGCGAAGGTGGTGCTAACTGGGTGTGGTGCGGTTAGCAAGGGTAAAGAGCTATTTAATAGCGGTATATTTGGCGTGCTTGGGGCTAGTAAAAAGAGCGATTTAAATGAGCTTTTAAAGCAAGAAAAACCATTTTTTGAGCTTGGAAATTTAAACTCGGTCGATAGAAATATAGTTACAAATTACGAAAATCACACAAAGGCTTTTATAAAAATTCAGGAAGGTTGTAATTTTAACTGCAGCTACTGTATCATCCCTTCAGTGCGTGGTAAGGCTAGAAGCATGGATGAGGCTATGATATTAAAAGAGGCAAGAATTTTAGCCCAAAACGGCTATAATGAGCTTGTCCTAACTGGCACAAATATAGGCAGTTACGGTAAAGACACAAATAGCTCTCTTGGTAAGCTTTTGGCAAGCTTGGGTAAAATTTCTGGCATTAGACGTATTAGGCTCGGAAGTATTGAGCCAAGCCAGATAGATGAGAGCTTTAGAGAAATTTTAAAAGAAGAGTGGCTAGAACGTCATCTTCATATCGCACTTCAGCACACGAGTCAGGCGATGCTAAAGATCATGCGAAGACGCAACGATGCATTTAGTGATCTGGAGCTTTTTAATGAGCTTGGCTCACTTGGCTTTGCGCTTGGTACGGACTACATCGTGGGACATCCGGGCGAGAGTGAGGAGATATGGGCAGAGGCTGTGGAAAATTTTAAGAAATTTCCTATCACGCATCTGCATGCTTTTGTCTATTCACCAAGGCGTGATACGTATTCAGCGACACTAAAGAGTGATGTTAGCGGTGATGTGGCAAAAAGTAGGCTAAAAATTTTACAAGGTATAGCTTTGCAAAATAATGAAAATTTTAGAAAAAAACATTATGGGGCTTTAAAAATTTTAGTCGAGCAAAAAAACGGTGACCTTTACGAGGGCTTTGATCAGTTTTACAATAAAGCTAAAATTTTTAGCGAAAAAGACATAACTAAAGAGTGGGTGGAGGTAAGCGAATATGAAATTAAGCCAGATGCCAATTATGCAAAAATTTAAATTTAACAGAAAAAATATCCTAATAATCGCCGCTATCGCTTTAATAGGTGTGCTACTTTTTGCCGTTAGCAAAGAGCCACGAAATATCACATACTCTCAGTATATGCAGCTCATGGAGGGAAATTTTGTCGATAGAGCAGTGATAGACGGTGATGAAGTCATACTTTATGCACAAAACAATCGCTTTTCTATCATAAAAGAGGGCATTGATTTAAAAGAGCTTATCAAAAAAGTGCCTGTTGAAAAGACTAAGCAATACATCACTCCTGGTATGGTTTGGGGATTTATCATCTTTGTTTGTTTTATTCTTTGGTACGCTTACATTTTTAGGAGTATTAACAAAAAAAACGAGAGCCTTTTTAGTAAAAAAGATGGTGCTTTAGAGATAGAAAGCGTGCTAAATCAAAATGTGATGCCAGTTATTTCAAATGTTAGATTTAGTGATGTGGCTGGCATTAGCGAAGTCAAGAGCGAGCTTAGTGAGATAGTTGACTTTTTGAAAAACCCACAAAAATACAGAAATTTTGGTATCAAAATGCCAAAAGGTGTGCTAATGGTAGGTCCTCCAGGTGTTGGCAAGACACTTGTTGCAAAGGCCGTTGCAGGCGAGGCAAATGTACCATTTTTCTACCAAAATGGTGCTAGCTTTGTGCAAATTTATGTTGGTATGGGCGCAAAAAGAGTAAGAGAGCTTTTTAGCAAAGCTAAGTCTTATGCTCCGTCTATTATATTTATTGACGAGATAGATGCTGTTGGTAAGAGTAGGGGCGGTACGAGAAACGATGAGAGAGAGGCTACACTAAATCAGCTATTAACAGAAATGGACGGCTTTGAGGATAACTCAGGCGTCATTGTTATAGCTGCAACAAATAGAATCGAGATGATCGATGAGGCACTGCTTAGATCGGGTCGCTTTGATAGGAGAATTTTTCTTTCGATGCCTGATTTCAACGACAGAGTGGCTATTTTAAATACCTATTTAAAAGATAAAAAATGCGATGTTTCAGCCGAAGACATCGCTAGGATGAGCGTTGGTTTTTCAGGTGCGGCACTTAGCACACTTGTAAATGAAGCTGCGATAAATGCTCTAAGAAATAATGAGAGCGTACTAAAAATAAGAGACTTTGAAGCTGTTTTAAACAAGGTTTTGCTTGGTAAGAAAAAGGTTCTAAGCTACAGCGAAAGTGAGAAAAAAATCCAAGCCGTCTATCAAGGTGCAAAGGCACTTAGTGCTTATTGGTTTGATGTAAAATTTGAAAAAATTTCACTCATTGAAGACCGCTTCATGGCAACAGAGCAAGAGATCGAGTCAAAATCACAGATGATCTCTCGCATTAAAGTATTAATCTCTGGCATGTGTAAGCTTGAAATAGATGAAAATGATATTTTTTCAAACTCGAGCAGTGATCTAAATTTAGCCAAAGAGATCGCATCAAAGATGGTTTATGAATACGGCATGGGAAGTTCATTTGTCCCTAATCCAAATGATGTAGAAGAAATTTTAAAACAAGCAAAAGAAGAGATAATGTCCTTTTTAAAGGGTACAAACGAGCAGATCGCAAAGATCAGCTCATATCTGCTGGCCTACGAGAGTGTAGATAAAGAGACGCTGGCAAAAATTTTAAGCGAAAACTATTAAAGGAGAAAAAGTGAAAGCAAAAATAGGTATATTAACCCTTTCTGACCGTGCAAGCGAAGGTACATACGAGGACAAATCAGGCCCAGCGATCAAAGAGGTGCTTGATAGCTGGATAGTGAGCGAGCGTGAGTACTTTTACGAGGTTATACCAGATGAGTTTGAGCTGATAAAAGAGAGGCTTGTGCACATGGTAGACGTGCTTGGCTGCGACCTTGTGCTAACTACCGGTGGTACTGGGCCAGCTCTTAGAGATGTGACACCAGAGGCAACAGAGGCAGTTTGTGAGAAGATGATGCCAGGCTTTGGCGAGCTGATGAGAGCAGCAAGCTTAAAATACGTCCCAACAGCGATCCTATCACGCCAAACAGCAGGCATCAGAGGCCACGCGCTCATCATAAATTTACCAGGTCAACCAAAGGCGATAAAAGAGTGCTTGGAGCCAGTATTTCCAGCGGTGCCATACTGCATCGATCTCATAGAGGGTGCATTTATCGAGACTGATGAAAACGTGATGAAAGTTTTCCGCCCAAAACAAAAGAAAATCTCGTAAATGGGTTTGACAGATAGCCTAAATTTAAAAGCCACTGCCTTTGCAAATAGGTGGCGACTTGTTATTAAAATTTGGCTTGTTTTTTCTTTTTTATCCTATGCGCTAGCATATTATTTTGGGTTAGAGGTTTTTGGCTTTATCTCGGCCACTTCTATCTTTGGCTGTGTTTGCCTGCTAGCCTTTAGCTCACTTCTTTGGTTTATCGCTAGCCTTGTATTTTTGCAACCCTTGGTATTTTTACTACTTGAAAAATTTGATGAAAGCATTACTGTTTATGCTTTAGCCTGCGCAATTTGGCTGCTTGGATGGATCACTTTGTCGATTGTGGTCGATGATAAATTTGCAAGACTGGGAAATGACATCTTGCTAAAGGTCTCTCGCATAGTTCTTGTTGGCGACTTTGCCTTGCTATATTTTTTAAACTACAACAACAGCTTTGACATAGAGACTTTAATAAAGTCAAATTTGACAAAGTCGCTGCTTTTAGTGCTAAACTCCTATATGCTGCCATCGCTTGTGACGCTACTTATATTTGATATAAAAACATATATCGCTAGCAAAAATGAGTAAAATTTTACGTATTATTTTATGTAATTTATACTAAATTTAGCCGTTTTTGCTCTCTACTATCTTTTTTATAAGCTCTATATCGCCGCTCATTGCTAGGCTCATGAAGCAAATGCCATTTGCGCCAGCTTTTATGGCCTCTTTGTAGTTCCCACTATCTAGTCCGCCAAGTGCGTAAATTTTTTTATCAAAGCTTTTTAGTTCGCTTATAAAATTTACCCCTTTTGGCTCTAAGTCTTCCTTACAAGAAGTGGCAAATATATGAGAGGCCACTAGTGTGTCAGCAATAGCGGCTGAAATTTTAGCCTGCTCTAGGTCGTGAGCTGGGGCGTAAATTTTAGCTGTTTTTCTAAATTCATCTAAAAAAACGCCGTGATTTTTAAAAAACTCAAGCTGCGCCGAAGTGAGCCAAAAGTCGCCTTTTAGCTTGCAAGCTACGTCAAAAAATTGATTAATGATAAATTTCTTGCGGTAGTTTTCACAAATTTGAGCCACAACCCTGGCAAGATCGTAAAAATTAGCCTCGTTTAGACCCTTTGCACGAAGCAAAATTTCATCCACGCCAGCCTTGCAAAGTAGCTGAATTCTCTTTAAAAAGTCATCACCTTTATAGCTTTCAAAGTCGGCCACGCAGAGAATTTTAAACATAGACATACTCGCTCATCAAGGGCTCTAGGCCGTTTGCTTTTATCATAGCTTTGATCTCGTCCACGCTTCTGTCGTCGCTTATCTCAAACTGCTCGTCGCCCTTTTTCTCTTCGCCGTGAGCGCCGATGCTCACTTTTACGCCAGCGCTTATCTTATTTGCAGCGATCTTTACGGCGTTGTCGCGAAATTTCGCCTTTTCTCTGGTTGAGATCGTTATGCTAGCTGTTGGCATAAAAATTCTATAAGCGCAGATCACTTGTAAAAGCTCGCGCTCGCCCACGTCACGTGGATTGATGCGGTCGTTGTTGATGATAGGGCGAAGTCTTGGGCACGAAAATGCGATCTCAGCGTGCGGATACTTTTTTTGAACTAAGCTTGCGTGAAGTGCCGTAGCAAAGGCGTCAAGTCTAAATTCATCTATGCCAAGAAGTGCGGCAAAGCCAACCCCTCTCATGCCTCCAAGAAGCGCTCGCTCTTGCGCATTTATGCGGTATGGGAAAATTCTCTTGTTGCCGCCAAGGTGGATTTTCTCGTATTTTGTGGGATTGTAGGTCTCTTGAAAGACGGTCACGTAGTCCACGCCGCTTTTGTGAAGCAGGGTGTAGTCGTCCGAATTTAGCGGGTAAATTTCAACCCCAACGACTTTAAAAAATTTCTTTGCCAAAGCGCAGGCATTTGCGATGTAAGCGACACTTGAATTAGTCTCGCTCTCGCCAGTTAGTATTAAAATTTCTTCTAAGCCGCTCTTTGAAATTTCTCTTAGCTCCCTTATGATCTCCTCGTCGCTTAGCTTTGCCCTTTTTATATTATTTTTAGCATTAAAACCGCAATAAACGCAGAGGTTATCGCAGTAGTTTGCTATATAAAGCGGAGTAAAAAGCGTGATGTTTGAGCCAAAATTTGCCCTTGTTTTTGCTTGGGCGAGCTGGGCGATTTGCTCTAAAAATGGCGCTGCAGCAGGCGAGAGTAGGGCTTTTAGATTTTCAAGTGAGCAGTGCTTTGCATTAAGAGCGGCTTTTACGTCTTCTTCTGTGTAAATTTCTGGCTTGTAGCTCGCGCGCTCTTTTAAAATTTCATCCATGATCTCGCTGCCAACATCTTGCATGTGAGGTAGCAGCTGCATGTGATTAGTTCTTGTAAATTTCATCAGTCTAAAAAACCAGTGAGCGGCGATGAGGCGTTTGCGCTTTTGCTCTTTGTACCAAGGCCTGCTAGATAGGCGTTGCGACCAGCGATGATCGCCTCTTTAAAGGCTCTTGCCATGAGTGGGATGTTTTTAGATGAGGCGATAGCTGTGTTTGCCATTATTGCAGCCGCTCCCATCTCCATTGCTTCGCATGCTTGTGAAGGCCTGCCAATGCCAGCATCAACTATGATCTGCGTATCAAGCTCGTTTATCAAAATTTCAATAATATCTTTAAAAACTAGCCCTTGGTTTGAGCCAATTGGTGCAGCTAGAGGCATTATGCAGCTTGCTCCTGCACTTAGCATCGCTCTTGCGGCGTTTAGATCCGGAAACATATATGGCATCGGCACAAAGCCGTCATTTGCCAAAGCTTCGCAAGCTTTTATCGTTTCAGCGTTGTCTGGAAAGAGAAATTTAGAGTCAGTTATGATCTCTATCTTAACAAGCTCGCCGCATCCAAGCTCACGTGCGAGCTGGGCGATACGAACAGCCTCTTTGGCGTTTCTGGCGCCACTTGTGTTTGGCAAAAGCGTCACGCCTTTTGGGATAAAGTCAAGTATATTTCGCTCTTTGCTCTCGTTTATGCGCCTAAGAGCAAGGGTTAGGATCTGCGCTCTAGCCTCGTTTATGGCTGAGTCGATGAGCTCGTGCGAGTACTTGCCAGAGCCAAGGATAAAGCGGCTTTGAAATTCCTTGCCGCCAAGGATCAAACTATCACTTTGCAACTTACGCCTCCAAACCCATAAGTAGTCTAATGGCTAAATTTGCCTCATGATTTGCGCAGATCGCAACACGTGGCGCCATGAGCCCTTGACCGATCTTCGCCTCGTTTGTGAGGTCGCCACAAAGATAGACATTTTTGGCAAATTTCATGGTTTTTATGAGATTTGAGCTAAAGTATCCTGCCATGCCAGAGGCGCCGATGATCTTTTTATATTTTAAGCTAGCTCCTGCTTCGTTTAGTATCATCGCCTTGCCAGCTACATTATCAAAGGCTTCGCATAAAATTTCGCACTCGCCAAAGACACTAGCCACGTTTTTTTCATCCAAAAATATATCGTGAGTTTCGACCTCGACAAAGGGATTGACGTCATTTATCAGCTCTTTAAGCGCCTGCGTCTTTTTTAAGCCGATGTGGCGGACGAAATACTGCTGGCGGTTTAGATTGCTTGGCTCAACGACGTCAAAGTCAGCAAGCACTAGCTTTTTTACGCCAACTCTTGCAAGACTTAGCGCGATATTTGAGCCAAGTCCGCCAAGTCCAGCCACGCCGACCACGGCTTTACTTAGGGCTAAATTTAGCTCAGGGCTGTTTCTTGAAGCGATCATCGAGCGTAAAACTTCACGCTCAGGCATCACGCCACGCCTTATAAATACGACATTTGAGCCATCTTTTAGCTCGCTATCTTCTTTTATAGCAAAGCCATCAACGATAAAAATGTCCGGCTTTGTTGCGTTAAATTTCTCTAAAAATTTATAAATTTCACTCTCTTTATCGCCAAGAGCAAGCTCTTTTAGCTCGCTAAGGCTTTTTGCTGGCACTTTAAATTTTGTGCCATTTAAAACTATCTCTATCATTTTCTCCTCATCCACCGCCAACTAAAGTGACGATCTCATAAGCTTTGGCCTCGCTCATAAAGTGCTCACTCCAAAGCTTTTTTGGCAAAATTTCTCCGTCTCGCTCAAGGGCTATAAATTTAAGCTCATAGCCATTTTGAGCTAAAAAATCATAAACGCTCATATCGTTTTCAAGCTCGAAAATTTTGCCATTTAGTATAAATTTGATCATTAAATTTTGTAGCTTTTTACAAAATTTTCGATCCTCTCGATCGCTTTTTTTATGCTCTCGATGTCTGTCGCAAAGGAAATTCTAAAGTATCCCTCCATGCCAAAGCCCACACCTGGCACGGTCGCTACGTTCGCCTCTTCAAGCATTTTTTTGCAAAATCTAAGCGAGTCACTATCTACATCTTTGCATTTTACAAATAGATAAAACGCGCCATCAGGCTTAACTACGCTTAGCCCAGGGATGGCATTTATCATCTCAACTGCCACGTCGCGTCTTCTCTCATACTCTTTTCTCATGTTTTCGATATCGTCGTCGGTTTCTCCAAGAAGTGATGGGATAGCACCTATTTGCACGATCGAGCTAATGTTGCTTGTGCTTTGGCTTTGAAGCTTTTTGATGCCAGCAATTAGCCAGTCCATCGAGCTTGCTATATAGCCAAATCTCCAGCCAGGCATCGCGCCACACTTGCTTAGTCCATTTATCGTGACTGTTCTTTTGAAAAGATCCTCGCTCACTGAGGCTACTGCGTGAAATTCTTTGCCGTAGATCACTTTTTCATAAATTTCATCGCTTGTAATGATGATGTCAGTGCCCTTTAAAACCTCGCCAAATGCCGCGATCTCCTCTTTTGTATAGACAGCTCCAGTTGGATTTGTCGGGTGATTTAGTGAAAATACTTTTGTTTTTGGTGTGATCGCTTTTTTTAGCTGCTCGGCTGTGACTTTGAAATTTGTGCTCTCGTCTGCCTCAATAAAGACAGGCACGCCACCACAAAATTTAACTATCTCAGGGTAGCTCACCCAGTATGGAGATGGGATGATGACCTCGTCGCCTGGGTTGATAAGCGCTTGAAATACATTAAAAAGTGAGTGTTTTGCGCCGATGTTTGTGACGATTTGATTTGCTTTGTAGTCAAGTCCGTTATCTCTTTTTAGCTTTGCTCTAATGGCATCTATAACCTCAGGCAGGCCCGGCACTGGTGTGTATTTGCCGCTTTTGCTATCGTTATCAAGTGCGTTTTTTACAGTTTCTCTTATCTTTTTTGGAGTCATAAAGTCAGGCTCACCAGCTGAAAGCGAGATCACGTCGATGCCAGCAGCCTTCATCTCTTTGGCCTTTGTGCTGATAGCGATTGTGATTGATTCGCTCAATGTTTGCATTCTGTTTGCTAGTTGCATTTTCGTCCTTTTTTAGTTGATTGTCTTTAAGTAGCTATTATCATTTAAAAATAGATAAAGTTCGCCCAAAATTTGCTTCTTTTGTGTTTCGTTTATCAGAGTTGATTTCTCTAAGCGCTCATTTAGAGTGTCTTGGATCTCGTAGATATCGTAGTCCATGTCCTCCATGATATCAAGGATCGACTGGCTCTCTAGTAAATTTGTAACCTTGTAGCCGTCACTTGTTATCTCCACGGTAGCTTCTGTTGGATGAGTAAAGAGATTGTGCTTCATGCCGATCACCTCTTGATATGCGCCAACTAGGAAAAATCCCAAGAAATAATCCTCCTTCTCCACATCCACGTCGTGCAAAAGCAGTGGATTTTTCTCGTCATCATAGCTGATCTCACCGTCGCTATCGCATGTGATATCCCAGATCGAAGCTGGCAGGGTAGGGCGCTCATCGAGCCTGTCAAGTGGCATGATAGGGAAATTTTGCTTTAGCCCCCAAAAGTCTGGCAAGCTTTGAAAGATTGAGAAATTTAGCAGGTATCTCTCTTGAACCTCTTTTTGAATTTTGGTTAGATCGCTTGAGTTGCTCTTGTTGCCAAGCATCACGACAGCCTTTTTGCTAATGAGCCTTAAAAGCACCTCTGCGTTTGATCTATCTTGCAGATCGACATAGCCTAGATCAAAGAGCGTGAGGATGCTCTCGGTGTGGTGGATGGCGTCATGCAGGTATTCTAGAGCGTTTGAAGGCTTGATTGACTTGTAAAGATCAACTAGCTCGGTTATCAAATTTGGATTGTTTTTCTTTAAATTTAGCTTCTCTTCGGTGTATTCTTGAGAAAATAGCTCAAGCACGGGAGCAACCAAAAGTGCATGAGAAGCGGCGATGTAGCGACCTGACTCGATGAAAATATCTGGCTCGATCTCCTTTTTTTGCTCGCTTATGGTTTTAAGCATATAAACAACGTCGTTTGCGTATTCGTTTAGCGTATAGTTTCTGCTGCTCTCCTCTTTAAACTGCGAGTACTCGATCGCTAGACCACCACCTAAATTTATCGCTTTTAAATTTGAGGCGCCCATTTTTCTAAGCTCAGCGTAGATGTTGCCAGCCTCGATGAGTGCTTTTTTGAGCGGATGGATTTCGCTTATTTGAGAGCCGATATGAAAGTGTATCATCGTGAAATTTTCAAGTAAATTTGCCTTTTTTAGCATCTTTACAGCTTCTATTAGCTCAGTTGATGTTAGTCCAAATTTAGAGTGTATGCCTCCACTTTTTGCCCAGAGCCCCGATCCTGTCGAGTGCAGTCTTACTCTAAGTCCGATCTTTGGTTTTGGTTTAAAACGCTCTTTTGCGATGGCGATTATCGCTTCAAGCTCGTTTAAGCCCTCGATCGTTAGCGTGATATTATGACCCATTTCAGCGGCGATAAAGCCTATGTTTATCATCTCTTTATCTTTAAAGCCATTTACTGTTATAGGCGCTTTGTCGTTGTTATAAGCCATAGTTAGAAGTAGCTCAGCCTTACTACCAGCCTCAAGGCCGTAGTTGTAGGGCTTGCCAAGGCGAACTAGGTTTTTTACAAAGCCTGGATATTGATTGACCTTAAGCGGAAAGACGGCATTAAAGCTGCCTTTGTAGGCAAATTCTTTCTTTGCCTTTGCAAAGCTTGCGTGGATCTGCTCGATCTGCTTTTGGATAAGGTGCGGAAATCGAAGCAGCAGCGGCCCTCTGTAGCCATCGTCTCTGATCTCTTTAACGATGTCGATGATCGCTGGCTTGCTAGCTTCGTTTATGCAGACTTTGCCATCTTCTATCACAAAATTTGAATTGCCCCAAATGCTAAGTCCAAAATCATTCATCCCAGCTCCTTTTCAAGCTCATCTAAATTTATTGTTTTTTCGTCTTTGGTCTCTAAATTTTTATACCAAATTTTATTCTCTTTCATCTCATTTTCGCCCACGCAAAGGAAAATTTTTGCATTTTTATTGTCGGCATTTTGCAGATGTTTTTGAAGCTTTTTAGCTTCATATGAAATTTCAACCTGATATTTTTTGCGAAGCTTTGAGCCAAGCGCATAGACAAAGTCCAAATTTGGCGCATCAAGCGCGCAAAGATAAACCCCAGCTCGCTCATCTTCAGCTTCGCCTAAAATTTCCATTATCCTCTCAACTCCCATCGCAAAGCCAACGCCATAGCTTGCTCTACCGCCAAGATACTCAACGAGCCTGTCGTATCTACCACCACCTGCGACCGCGCTTTGTGAGCCGATCTCGTTGCTGATAAACTCAAACGCCGTCTTACAGTAGTAGTCTAGGCCACGAACTAGCTTAGTGTCTATCTCAAATTTGACGCCATTTGCGGTTAAAATTTCTTGAAGTTTTGTAAAGTCAGCCTGCGCCTCATCGCTTAGACTATCAGTAATGACTGGAGCATTTTTATAAATTTCTTGGCAGCTCTCGACCTTGCAGTCAAGCACACGGATAGGGTTTAAAAGCTTGCGTCTTTTGCAGTCTTCGCAAATTTTTTCGTCGTTTTCATCTAGAAATTTGACAAGCTTCTCTTTGTACGACTTCATCGAGCTCTCGTCGCCAAGCGAGTTTATTTTTAGGGTTGTTTTTATATTGAGCCTGTTAAAAATTTCGCTCACCATCAAAATAATGCTCGCATCCTCATATATGCTGCCCTCGCCAAAGCACTCACAGCCAAACTGGTGAAACTCTCTTAAACGGCCTTTTTGTGGGCGCTCGTAACGAAACATCGAGCCGTGATAAAAGCAGCGTTTTGTCACATTTGCCCTATCAAGCTTCGCCTCGATAAACGCTCTAACCACGCCAGCAGTGCCCTCAGGACGTAAGCAAACGTCGTTGCCACCTTTGTCTTCAAACTGATACATCTCTTTGCCCACGATGTCGCTACTCTCGCCAACACTTCTTTTAAAAAGCGCCGTCTCTTCGAGGTGCGGAGTTAAAATTTGCTCATATCCGTAGTTTTTTGCGACTTCCTCGCAGGTTTTGATTATTTGTGCATAAAGTTTCGCACGAGCTGGAAGCATATCTTTCATGCCACGAAGTGCCGTTATCATCGCATTATCCTTTTTTTATTTTTTGTGATTTTACTTAAAATTTATAAAATTTTCTATCTCTTTTGAAATTAGCTCTATGCTTTTAGAAGCATCTATAAAAAGTGTATCAAAGTAGTTTTTGATAAGAATTTGCTTCATTAGGCTTTGCACTTTTAAAAGATATTCTAGGCCGCGAGCCTCGATCTTATCGCTTGTACCTCTACTTTTTAGGCGTGTACCTATTAGCTCATAGCTCGCCTCAAAAAAGATGATCTTATCTGCAAATTTATTATTTAGTGCAAATTTATTAAGCTCTAAAAGCACGTTCTCATCTAAGTTTTCATCATTTGCCAAAGCGTAGGCGATGCCAGAGATAAAGCCTCTGTCGCTTAAAATGAGCCTACCTAAATTTGGTTGGATCAGCTTTTCAAAATGCTCAGCTCTGTCAGCCAAAAAGAGTAAAATTTCAGCCCTTTTGCCTATTTTTATGCTCGAGCTTAGCAAAATTTCTCGCAGATTTTCACCTAGCTGCGTGCCACCTGGCTCTTTTGTGACAATGGCGTCAGGAAATTTAGAAGCTAAAATTTCTATCTGCGTGCTCTTGCCAACGCCATCTATGCCTTCAAACAAAACATACATTTTTACGCCTTTAAATTTTTAAGAATTTTTGCTGGCACTAGGTTGCTCACGTCGCCGTCGTGGCGTAAGACTGAGCGGACGATCGAGCTTGAGATGAAGGCGTTATTTAAGCTTGGCATAAGATAAACCGTCTCAAATTCGTCCCAAAGTGCTGCGTTTGCGTAGCCTATTTGTAGCTCATACTCAAAGTCACTAACCGCTCTAAGGCCCCTGATTACGGTGTTTATGCCGTGTGATTTAGCAAAATCAACAAGCAAGTTATCAAAGCCAAGCACGCTTACATTGTCAAGCTCACAAACTGCTTCTTTTGCCATCTCGATGCGTTTTTCATGTGTAAACATCGGCTGCTTGCTGTCACTTTTTGCAACTGCGACGATTACCTTATCAAAAATTTTCGTAGCCCTTATGATAACGTCTAAATGGCCGTTTGTGATGGGGTCAAAGGTCCCTGGATAGATGCAAGATTTTTTCAAATTTGCCACCTTTTGTAAAGATTATTTTCGATTTTTAAGGCATCAAGCCACTTGCCGATGATAAAATTTTCCATATCAAGAAGGCTCTTTATCTCTGCGTAGTAGCCTAAAACTGGGGGTGCGATGATAGCTCCAAGAGACGAGAGTAGCTGCATTTGAGAAAGCGCGATCGTAGAAAATGGCATCTCTCTAACGCCTAAAACAAGACCCTGTCTCTCTTTTAGTGCGACACTTGCGGCTCTTGTGATGAGCGTGTCGCTTATGCCGTTTGCAACTTTTGCTAGGGTGTTGGTAGAACAGGGCGCTATGATCATCGCCTCCGTGCCAAACGAGCCAGAAGCCGGGCCTGCACCAAGGTCTTGATCATCATAAATTTTCACACCAATATCATCTAAATTTAACTTCAAATTTTCCTCAGCCTCCAAGACTTTCATGGCATTTTTACTAACTATGACATGCGCCTCACAGCTATCTTTTGCAGCATTTATTAGCTTTAGAAAAAGCCCAGCCCCACTTGCTCCGGTGGCTGCAAAAACTACCTTTTTCATCTTATAACTGCCTCATCTTTGCCTGAAACTGTGGCCTGTAAAATTTTATTATCTTTTGTTCTTATCTTTATCATATCACCTAGATTTCCATCCTCAAGAGCCTTTACCTCAGCAATTATGTTAACTCCATCCTCGCTTAAAACTGCATTTAGCATTTGACCTTTTTTGACTAAGCTTATGGCGTTAAACTGACGCTTGGTTAAAATTTCACCACTTTTTATCTGCACTTTTGTTATAAGAGCTAAGCTATTTGAGCTAGAAAGTGCATCTTTTGGCCATTTGCCAAACTCGATCATCGTTGGCTGATAGTCAAGCAGGCTTAAAATGTGGTTTGTATTCATTGAATTTATTGCTATGAAGGCTGGCATCTTAGCGTTAAAGCTAAATTTAAAATAGATGCTTTTTAGACTCAGATCAACATCCTCAAATGATGCTCTAAATGTACCTTTTTGACTATTTTGATCACCTAAAAAGATATTTTTTAGGACAAGTTCTTTGAAATTTGCTGGAAGTTTATTTTGTGGACTGATGCTAAGATCGCTTATGCTGATACCAGGATATTCATCGCTAATTGATCTTAAAAATCGCATTTGAATCTCATCCATAATAGAGCAGTTTTTTACAAAAGCAACGCTTCCACCGCTTTTGTCATTATATGTTTTAAAATTTGCTGTTAGAATTTCATAGAGTTTTTTGCTATCTATCTTGGCTGCTCTTTTGCCCTCTAGGTTTAAAATTTCATTGTCTTCGCCTTCAAAGCCAAAAGTACTAAGTGAAATTTGGTCATTTACAACGCAATACATTGGATAGATGCTGACTTCATTTGCAAAAAGTTTTGTGGAAAGTAAAAAAATGAGCATAAAAAAGATGGAGCGGGAAACGAGATTCGAACTCGCGACCCCAACCTTGGCAAGGTTGTGCTCTACCCCTGAGCTATTCCCGCAATCAAAATGAAGTCCGCATTTTAACAGATTGTTTTTCATTTGTCAAGGATTATGGAAGTTTTATTAGTGAAATTTCATCATTTTTCAAAATTTCACTTTGATCTGGGCTGGTTATCAACACAAAATCACTCTTTAAGATATGTTTTATCATGCCTGAGCCATATTTTCCGCCGTCAGTTGCTTTAAATTTACCATCAGTTACATTGCCAAATACCGCATTTGCTCTGCCAGATTTTACCTTTAAATTTTCACCATTTACTGCTTTTTGCGTCACAAAACATTCGTCTTTTAAAAGTGGTAAAACAAGCATCATTAGGCATAGATATGCTGCCATTGGATTTCCAGGGAGCACAAAGACAAGCTTGCCATCTTTTTCATAAGCCTTACAAGGTCTGCCAGGTCTTATGTCAAGATGTGAGAAAATTTCGCTGTATCCAAGCTCGCTTAGAGCTATTTTCATAAAGTCGGCCTCACCAGCGCTTGCTCCGCCAGAGCAGATAACAATATCGTAGTGCGCAGCGTTTAAAAATGCCTCTTTTACGGCGCTAAGTTCATCTTTTATGATGCCAATATATGAGCTTTTTTGACTTATGGAGCTTAAAAGTGCGGTTATGCCAAAGGCATTTGCGTTGTAAATTTCATCTTCGCTCGCTCTTTGCCAAGGCTCAATGATCTCATTTCCGCTTGAGTAAACTGCAATGCTTGGCTGCTTTTTTACATCTATAAAGCTTATGCCCTGAGCCGCTAACATCATCACGCTTCTTGTATTTAAAATCTCACCACTTTTTAGGAGAATTTCGCCTATTTTCGCCTCTTCGCCTTTAAAGCGGTAGGCATCACCTTTTTTAAGCTTCTCTGGCGCTTTTACAAACTCGCCCTCAACGATGCAGTCTTCAAACCTCATGACCGTGTCAGCACCCTTTGGCATCTTAGCACCTGTCATTATCTTCACGCACTCATTTTTGCCGATGCTTAGCTGCTCTTTGTCGCCTGCAAAGGCGCTTGCGATGATCTTGTAAGGCTTATCTTTTTCATAAAATTTGACCGCAAATCCATCAAGCGCTGAGTTGTCAAAGCAAGGCAAGTCTTTGACTGCTATCACGTCATTTGCTAATGTTTTACCAAGAGCCTCACTAAGAGGTAAAATTTCACTCTCATTTTTTGGTTTAAATTTAGCTTTTAAAGCTTCAAGTGCATCATTTGCAAGCATTTTTACTCCTCAAGCCTAACAATATTTGCTCCAAGGCTTTTAAATTTCTCTTCCAGCCTCTCATAGCCTCTATCAAGGTGGTAAATTCTATGCACCAAGCTCTCGCCATTTGCGATGAGAGCGGCTAGTATTAGGGCTGAGCTAGCTCTAAGGTCAGTCGCCATCACGTCTGCTGCATTTAAATTTGCAGGGGCGTAAACGCTTGCGATATGTCCATTTAGGCGGATGTCAGCGCCCATTCTAGCTAGTTCACTAACGTGCATAAAGCGGTTTTCAAAAAGTCTCTCATCTATCGTGCTAACGCCATTTGCCGCAAGGCAAAGCGCCATAAATTGAGCTTGCATATCTGTCGGAAAGCCCGGATACTCGGTGGTTCTTATCTCTACTGGTTTTATCTCTTTTGCTGGCAATATCGTGATCTTGTCGCCATCTACTTCGATACCAAAGCCCATCTCTTCAAATTTATTTAAAATGGCTGTCATATGGGTTGCATTTGCCTTTGTGACTGAAATTTTGCTATTTGTTATAGCTCCAGCACAAAGGTATGTGCCAGCTTCGATCCTATCAGGGATGACCTCGATATCGCAAATTTCAAGTAACTTTTGACCGCTGCCAGTGATCTTTAGCTCGCTCGTGCCGATGCCTTCTATTTTAACGCCACTTTTTGCCAAAATTTCACAAATTTGCACCACTTCAGGCTCAAGTGCTACGTTAAAAAGCTCTGTCGTGCCGTGAGCTAGGGCTGCTGCCATGATGATATTTTCGCTGCCAGTTACGGTGATCTTATCAAAAACGATCTTTGCTCCTTTTAGTCCATTTGGTGCTGTTGCAACGACGTAGCCTTGCTTTATTTCGATATTTGCTCCCATTTTTTCGAGTGCATTTAGATGCAGATCAATAGGTCTTTGTCCGATCGCACATCCTCCAGGTAGGCTCACTTCGCAGTGTCCAAAGCGCGCTAGAAGCGGACCAAGTGTCAAGATAGAAGCGCGCATCTTTCTAACAATGTCGTAGTTTGCCGTTGTCGAATTTACACTGCTAGTGTCGATACTTAGCGAGTTTTCATCTTTAAATTCACACTTTGCTCCTAGATTAGTTAGCAGTTGGCAAAGCGTTTTTATATCAGCGACATTTGGGATATTTGTTAAATTTACACTTTTTTTTGCAAGTAAGGTTAGGGCGATAATCGGTAGAGCAGCATTTTTGGCACCGCTTATTTTTACTTCGCCACTTAATTTTGCATTTCCTTTTATCTTTAAATAGTGCATCATTGTTTTTTTGCCTTAAGAAAATATATTTTTTGCCGATATTATATTGCTTTTTAACTTAGAATAAAGAAAGCAAAGCACTATTTCCGGTTCATTTACGTTTAAAAGTTAAAATTGCAAACACTAAAATTTTGGATATAAATATGTCAAATTCAATAAATAAAAAAATCTTTTTTATGCTTAGTATTATATTTTTTACAGGTTGTTCTTTTACCTCTAATCAACCGACAACTCCGCAAAATGAAACAAATCAAACCGTAACTTCAAGTGTTGATTTTAGTGAGCAAATGATTGGTGAAATCATAGATGAAGATAATGATAGAGAAGATAAAAAATTTGGTTCTTTTTTTAAAAAATACCTAAATACAAGAGCTGGTGGTGATTGCTCAGGATTCGTTTCTATCGTAAATGCAAAGTATCAAAATATGTATTTTGATGAAAAGACAATAAATCGCTACTACGATAATGGCGGTAGAAAGTCAAAAGCGATCTATAATTTTTATGAAAGTAAGAATTTAATTACTCATAAAAATCCAAAAATAGGTGATCTTGTATTTTTCTCAAATACTCTTGGCAAGGGCGTTCAAAAAAATAAAGATAAGAAAAATATCACTCATGTTGGTATAGTTACGGCTGTTCTTGGCGATGAGACAGTAAAATTTATACATAATTCTGGCGGAAAGATAATTCATAGCTATATGAATCTAAAACAAAAAAATGTGCATCTAAAAGGAAATCAAGAGATAAATAGCTACCTTGTAAGATGTTCAAATTCAAGTTGCTTGGCAGCAAATAGATTTGCTGGATATGGCAAAGCAAAATAAACAGGAATTTTTACTAAAAACCTTTAAAAACAAATACTAGGCTCAAATTTTAAGCATTATTTATATAAATTTACACTTGTAAATGCAGATTTAAATAAAGAGAAAATATGAATTTTTTTGATGAAATTTGGGAAATTTTAAATGAAGGCGAGATTGGGCTTAAATTTTTAAAATTTGAGCTATTTTATGAGAAATTTAAACGAGATTTTAATATAAATTTTTACGAAAGCTCTAAGCCAAACGAGCTAATAACGCCTAGCTATGCAAAATTTTGTGAAGTAGTTAGCATGAAAGAGCTAAACAAAAAAGTAAAGCCAAAAGATAAAAATTTAAATTTTATCCATTCGGTAGCTCATATTGAATTTAGTGCTATTGATATCGCGCTTGATGCTTGTTATAGATTTAGAAATTTGCCAAGAGAATTTTATGAAGACTGGCTAGAAGTAGCTGAAGATGAGATCAGACACTTTTGTATGATAGAAAATTTGCTCTTAAAGCATGGCAGTAGATACGGCGAGCTAAGTGTGCATGATGGGCTTTTTATCGCACTTCAAAAGACTTCAAGTAGTCTAACTAGCCGTATGGCGCTACTGCCAAGATATATGGAGGCAAACGGCCTTGATGCAAACGCTCATATTATAAAAAGGCTAGAAGCTGAAGGCGGGCAAAAAGATCTAATAGAGTGCCTAAAAGTCATCTTAAAAGAGGAAGTCTCTCACGTTTATAAGGGTGATAAGTGGTTTAAATTTGCTTGCAAAAAAGAGGGCATAGACGAGAAAAGCTACTTTGATATTATCTTAAGTTTGTATCCAAATTCATTTAAAAATGTTAGAGAGATCAATGAACAAGATCGCTTAAAAGCTGGATTTAGCAAAGAAGAGCTTTGCTTGATAAAGAATTTCTCAAAGGAGAGATAGTGAGTAAAATTTATTTCATAAGACATTCAAAAGCGGTTGATGAGAATAAGGACGGAGCTAAAGATGCCTTAAGGGAGCTTAGTCAAAAAGGCAAAGAAGACGCTAAATTTATGGCAAATAGACTAAAAATGTATGATGTGATGCCAGGGGCTATCTTTTCAAGCAGCGCTAAAAGGTGCGAGCAAACGGCAAAGATTATCGCTAAAACTTTAAAATTTAAAGAAGAAATCGATCTTATAGATGAGCTTTATGATATAAGCTTTGAAGATCTTTTAAAATTTGTCAAAAATATAGATGAGAGTTTGGATGAGATTTTTATCATTACACATAACCCGAGCATTACCGAAATTTGCGAGTATTTAAGCGATTCATCAATAGACAATATCCCAACTTCTGGAATATTTTGCGTTGAGTTTGGATGTAAATTTAGTGAGTTAAAAGAGGGTAGTGCAAAAGCGTTATTTTTTGACCACCCCAAAAAACATCAAAGATAATTTAACACTTTAGTTTTTATCTTTAAAAATTTCGTTATATGAAGTAAAAATTTGCTCGCTTAGATCTTCTATTTTTTTAGACTTATCAACAAAATAATTTAAATTTTGTTCGTTGTAGCCAGAGGCTGACTTCTCGAGCAAGGGTTTGATTTCATTATTTAGCGACGCTGTAAGCTCTTTTGACTTATCAAAATTTTTATTTTGCTTGTGTTCGCTTATACTCTCGTTCTCGTACCAATCTAGCAGGCTTTGCGCTAAATCACGTATTTCTTCACTATATCCTTGTTCGTTTATAAGATCAGAGTACACTTTAGTTTTGTAGGCAATTTGCGAAATTTTTGCAATTATGGCAAAGGTTTTATTTTCGACATATTTTGATGTTTGAGCAGTATTTTGTGCGTTTGCATTAAACTCGCTCAATACCTTTTTGAAATTTTCTACATTTTGTGTTGTTAGTTTAGAAATTTCATCAATTTTTTTAGAATTTTCATCGATATCATTTACCTCTTGCTGAAGTGTTTTTATATTGACTTCTATGTCGCTTGCGGCTTTTTGTGTGTTTTCAGCTAGCTTTCTTACCTCATCAGCAACTACCGCAAAACCACGTCCGTGCTCTCCTGCACGAGCAGCTTCAATGGCGGCATTAAGAGCAAGCAGATTTGTCTGATCGGCAATATCTTTTATTAAATTTAAAACAGAGCTTATTTCAGAAGCCCTAGCGCTTAGCATGCCAGTAGCATTTGAGCAGCTTTGTACTAGACCATCAAGCTCTCCCATGTTTTGACTAAGCTCGACGATGTTTGACATATTTTCTCTTGCTATTTGTGCAGTTTGTCTAGCATCTGTTGCTGTTTGGCTTAGGTTTTTGATACTTTCATTTAGATCATCTCTTACATAATTTATACCACTTATACCGTTTCCAAGTTTGTCAAGCTCGCTTGATAGAAGACCTCTAACCTTGCTTTTTTGGCCGTCTTTTATACCTGTGACACCCTTGCTCATAGATATGGCATTTCGTTTAAATAAACCCCTAAACCCTTCTACAAATATATTTCTATATGTTTTCGAGTTTTGTGCAGCTTGGACTGAGGTTGAAATTTCACGTTGAAGCGCCTCAACTTGATCTAATAGATCATTTATGCCAAGGGCGACTTCATACATCTCGTCCTTTTCTCCAACATTTACAATGCGAGGCTCTAGTATGCCATTGCTTGCCGATTTGACAACACTTAAAATCTCATTTATTGCATTTGATTTTTTCTTAAACATATCTAGAACCTTTGCAAGTTATTTATAAATTCATCATAGCTTGTTGATTTTTCCTCAAGGAAATTTAACAGATACTTTTTAGATGCCTCGATACCGCCATCACGCTCTAGCTCAAGTAGTTTTGCATAAAGCGGTTTTATGATCTCTATTGCTTTTGCATTTGGTTTACGTCTAACAGAATAATATCCAACTACATTATCTTGTTGATCTAAAGAGGCGGTGATATTTCCAAATACCCAGTAGTATCCGCCATTAAGAGTTTTATTTTTAATAAAAGCAAACATTTCTTCTTTGTTTTGTATACGTTCCCAAAGTAGCTTAAAAATAACCCTTGGCATATCTGGGTGTCTTATGATGTTGTGCGGTTTGCCCAAAACATCGCCTTGTTTTACACCTACGATTTCTAAAAATGGCTCGTTGCAATAAGTGATTCTTCCTTTTGGATCAGTTTTTGAAACTAAAAATGCGTTCTCATCAACGCCATATTCTCTTTCTATAGGCATTTTACTCCTTTAAATGTTGATTTAATTTTTAACAGCTTTTGCCATATCCCACATTGGCATAAATATACCAAGGGCGAGCAAAAGCACCATAGCTGCGATAAATATTAGTAGTATCGGCTCAATATAGTTTGAAATATTATCAATAATATCATTAAATTTCACTCTATAATAATCAGTAACTTTTTGTGTCATGTCGTCTAAGCTACCACTTTGTTCGCCAGCACCTATCATCTGTATAAGCATACCCTCATAAAGTCCAGTTTGCCTAAAGGCCTCGGTTAAGCTTATGCCGCGGCCAACCAGTACTTTTACAGCAGTTAGCTTATTTCTTATGTCTTGATTTGAAACAGTTACAACGGCAGTATCTAGCGCATCAGCGATAGGAAGTCCCGCACGAACAAGCTCTGTAAAGATTAGATTAAACCTACTCATATTTGCAAAAAATATTATTTTGCCCACAAGATAGACTTTTAGTAGATATTTATCGACCTTATCCCTAAAATTTTCATCATTTGAATATTGCCTTTTTAGCAAAAAAGCAAATGCGACAAGAACAACTATTATGTATATACCATAATTGCTCATAATGTATTCAATGTTTAGTAAAATTTTAGTAGGAAGGGGGAGGTCAGCATTAAGCTGGCTAAAAATTTCTCGAAATTGTGGAACAACTGATGTCATAAGCACAATAAAAGCCAAAATTATAGAGCATATTACGGTTATTGGATACCTTATGGCTTTTTTAAATTTTTGCTGGTTATCCCAGACTTCTTGCAAGATAGAAGCTAGCTTTGATAATGCATCAGCCATATTACCAGTACTCTCTCCAAGCCTTACCATAGCGACAGTGACATCGCCTAGCTCTTCTTGAAAATTTTCTATACTTTGAGTTAAGCTAGCACCTTGATTTAGGTCTTCATCTAGTGTTTGAAATATTGTTTTTAGCCTTTTATCCTCAGTAGCATTTGCTGTCTCTTTTATGCCATCATGTATCGATATACCAGCATTAGTCATAACGCTAAGTTGCCTTATGGTAGCAACTAGAGCTGGAATTTTTACTTTTGAAGAAGAGAAAATTTTGTTAAATTTTTCTTGCAAGTCCAAAAAATCATTGTTGATGCTTGAGACCTGAGTTTCTTTTATCTTTACTATCATGCCTTGAATATTTGCACGATTTTTTACATCATTTTTGCTATTGGCCTTTAGGCTCATCTTTTGGCGTTTGCCATCTTTTATATATTCTATTTCGTAAAATTTCATATCTTGGCAACTCTATATACTTCTTCGATGGTTGTTACACCATTTGCTGCGCGTATAACGCCATCATGGAACATATCTATAAAGCCTTCGTCATAGGCGGCCTTTTTAAGCTCTTCTTTTGAAGCGTTATTTGCTACGATACTTGCTATGTGATCACTGATAGATAATATTTCGCTTATCATTTCACGCCCTAGATATCCGGTTTGTGAGCAGTGTTGGCAACCTACGCTTTTATAAAACTGATAATCTTCAGGGAGAAATTTCTTAATCTCATCAAGAGCTTTTTGAGATAGCGTGACTTTTTGTTTGCAATACGGACAAAGCTTTCTTACAAGCCTTTGAGCCTCAATGCAAACTAGTGCACCACTTACTAGATATGGCTCAATGCCCATATCAACCATACGAGGCAAAGCGCTAATAGCGTCATTTGTATGAAGTGTGGAAAAGACTAAGTGACCAGTTAGTGCCGCTTGAATCGCGATCCTAAGCGTCTCTTGATCTCTGATCTCACCTATCATAATAATGTCTGGATCTTGCCTTAAAATAGAGCGAAGAGCCGAGATAAAAGTAAGCCCAGCCTTTTCATTGACATGTACTTGTTGGATCATATTTAGCTGATACTCGACTGGATCTTCAACGGTAATAATCTTAGTTTTTACACTTTTTATATCATTTAATGCACCATAAAGTGTAGTCGTTTTTCCTGATCCTGTCGGACCAGTAACCAGGATAATGCCATAAGGTGCTTTCATACTCTTTTTAAATTTAGCAAAGTTATCTGGATGCATACCAAGGTCTTCAATGTTTATGATAACCTTTGATTTGTCCAAAATTCTTAAAACTATGCTTTCGCCGTTTAAAATAGGTAGCGTAGAGATACGAAAATCATACTCTTTATCTAAAATTTGAGCTGAAAATCTACCATCTTGTGGGCGGCGGCGCTCCGCGATGTCCATATTTGAAAGTAGCTTCATTCGGCTTACCATCGGCGGATAAATATCTTTATCAAATATAAATGTCTCACTTAGCATACCATCTATTCTGCTTCTTACGATACAGTTTGTCTCGGTTGGCTCGATATGAATATCGCTCGCTCTGCTTTGAATAGATGTTTTTAAAATTATCTCAATTAGTTTTAAAATTCCAGAGCTTTCTGTGCTTTGCCCTTGGCTGCTAGAGCTTGAAAGCTCTTTTCTGATCTCTGTAATAACGTCTTTAATGCTTTCATTAAGAGCTATTTTATTTATATATTTCTCTATCTGGGCTGGATCGGCGCAAGCTACTTTTAATAGCTTTCTGTTAAATAAATTTTGAACTTTATCTTGAATGATCACATCAAAAGGATTTTTAAAAGCTACATAAACGCTTATCTCATCTTCTTTTACGGGTATGGCGTTATATGATTTTAGCTGTGAGGTGCTTAACTTTTCACTGATACGGTAGTCGATATCTATATCATCAAGATCAAAAAATGTAATTTTAAATTTATCACATACATATTGAATAAAGCGCTTTTGATCTATCTGAAGACTAGTCGAAATTTCATCAATGTCAGTGTGTCCTCTTCTATAAATATCAGATAGAATTTCAAAAAAAATCTCTTCTTCTAGCATATTTTCTTCAAGCAAAATAGCCAAAAGACTTTTTTTATTTATCTTTTTTATCTCTATAATCTTTAAAATTTGCTCATCATTTAGTTTATTAAGTTGCTCTAATGTTTTTAGCGTTAAATTTTCTAAATTATTCATCTCTTCTCTTTATCTATACTCAATCTGCGAAGTAAGATCGTCATTTTTAAAAATTTTTAAAATCATTTTTGCAAAATTTGGGCTAACGATTGTACTAAGTTCATATCTTGTGTCTGAATTTGGCTCTTCAAAAATAAATACGCCAAGCTCCTCAACGTATTCTTTTTTTACAAATTTATCAAATATAAATGAAAGAATGTAATCGCTCTTTGGAAGTCTAATATAGCTTATATCAGCCCCATCCAAGATAGCATGAAGCAGTAACTTTTTTTTAAGCAATATATCTGCAAAATATGCTGCATTCTCTCTCGAGCTTTGTGTTTTTGATAGTTTGCTTGCTGGAAGAGCGAGCCTATCTATATCATTTGTTTTTAAGCAAGATATACCAAAGATATTAAGAAATTCTTCATTTTGTGAATCTTTTAATAGATCTTGTATTTTTTGATTACAAATTTTAGGATATTCAGCTTTTTCAAAATAACTTTTAATGTCAGCCATCCCAAGTGCAAAGGCATTTAATGATAAAAATATAACAAGCAAAAATTTCACAACGTATCGCTTTTTATCTTATTTATTAGCTCATTTATCTCGGGCTTATTTTTATTTTTATTATATTCTTCTAATGCGCGCAATGCGTCATCTTTTTGTTTTAGCATATATTTTGCCTTAGCAAACATGACCCAAGACTCCTCAATGCTACTATCTAAATTATTTGCCGATAGTGCCCATTTTATAGTGTCGCTATATCTTTTATCTTGATAGCATTTTCTTGCTATTTTAAGGGCGATTTCTGGATTTTTATTTTTATTAAAATCTTCTTTTAGCATAGAAATTTCATTGTTTTCACTTGAAATTTGAATATCAATTTTTGGCTTTGCCTTTGGTTCTAGTTCTATTACCTCTTCATTTGGTAGAGGCTGTCCATTTTGTATATTTTCATTTTCAGTTGGTAAATTTAGCTTTAGCCAACCGCCACCACTTCTTTGTTTTTTATCTGATGCCTGCCCTTTATTGTCTTCATTTAGTTTTATGGATTGTTCTAGCTTTTTAGCTATTTTCTCAGCAAGCTCATCTTGTTTTTTATCTGATTCAAACCTCTCTTTTGCCTGCTCGCTTTTTTGTTTGCCATCTTCCAAAATATTTTTGCTGACATTAGTTTCAGCAAAGGTTATGTTTTTTTCTTTTATATCTGTTTGTATTGTCAAATTTTTCTCAACTAAAGTTGGAGTATTGGTTGTCTCTTTTTTGTTTTTAACATTTGAGAAAAATAAAAAAGCACTAAAGATAAAAACAATTAGCAAGATCGTAATTATTAAAAGGCTTAGCTTTTTATGTGATAACAATTTTAAAAGGCTATTTTTATTCTTTTTTTCGTACTCTTCATAGAGCTTTTCTAGTCTTTGAATTTCTTGTAATTCAAGCATGAATTATTCCTGTATCAAGTGCAGACATTGTTAAAATTTTAATATTTGCGTCCTCGCTACTTAATTTTGATGGCTGATTTTGTTCATAATATTCACAAATTTCATAAAATTTATACATAATTTTATTTAGTGTGCGTAGATTTCCACAACAAAGCTCATAGACTTTGTCATAGTCTTTTTTCTGAAAATTTAGGTATTTATCGTAGCCTTTTTGTCCTATTTTTCTTTGTAAATAAACTATGATTTCATTCGTGTTTGCACTTCCAAGCTCTATGCTCTCCCAAATCCTAGTTTGAAAATAGTCCTTTGCTAACACATCTTCGTTTTCAGTTTTATGAATCGTAAATAAAAATTTAAATAATCTTGTATCGGCCATCAGCCTTATTTTTTCGATCAATTCAGTAGGATAAAGTTGTGCTTCATCCAAGATAACGACTATTTGGTTTTGTAAAATTTCATCTTTATTTTTAAATTCTTTTGAGTAGTGTGCAACAAAACTTTCAAAATTATTTATATTATCAAGTTTATTTCTGTATATATCTTCACAAAGAGCTTCTATAAATGTAGCCTCGCTAAAAAAAGGATGTGGGAAAAAAATTAATTTTTTATCCTTTTGAAGATCAGAGGCTATCTTGTTTAACAAAAAGGTCTTTCCACTACCAGGCTTGCCATAAAAAAGTATAAGCTTTAATGGCTTTTTTAGAGCCGAGACAATCTTATTGTAACAAGTGATTGAGTTATCTAGATTAACAAAATCAGCTACTTCGTCTTCGTTGATAAAGATATCTTTTATATCTGTATAAATATTCTTGTTATTCATAGATCGTTTTAGAAAAACCTAAGTCTTTTAATGATTGATTAAGTGGCTTTTTTTTGTCAAAATCAACCACATGAGGAGTGATGACAAAGATAAGCTCTGTTGTTTTTATATTGTCTCTTGTGCTTTTAAAGACACCACCTATAAGTGGGATATCAGAAAGAAGAGGTACAGAAGTATTATTTTTACCCTTTGTCTGGCCTATTAATCCACCAAGAATAATAGTATCACCGCTATCAACTTGAACAACAGTTGAAAGCTTCTTTTGCACTGTATCCGGAGCAATCTCTCTTAACGCATTTTGTCTTGTGTCGTCTTCAGCGTATTTAAAGTTACTAAGCGATGGATTGATTCGAAGCATGATTTTATTATTATCAGAAACTTCTGGTAGTAAATTTAATAATATGCCTATAAAAACAGAGTATTGTTTATAAGTAGTTGTTAGCCTATCACTATTGCTGTTTCCATTGTCAGTTTTTTGTTGAACACGGTAGTTTATGTTATCACCAACTGAGATTAGCGCTTGCTGATTATTAAGTGTTGTTACTTTTGGACTTGATATAACCTTTGTCTTTCCATTTGTTTCAAGAAAATTTATCATTCCATCAAGGCTAAAATTTAAATTAGCTGCAATATTTAATGTACGTCCAAATCCATCACTTAGGCTATTTCCTTTATTTGTCCAAGTAGCACTTGAGCTCGGATTGTTTCTTGAATTACCAATGTATGTATTAAACCCAAGTTCAAATTTACTCCAATCAACGCCTTGCTTGTATTCATTATTTAACTCAACTGAAATAATAGAAACATCAATAATTACTTGTTTTTTTAGTCTTTTTTGCATTTCATCTATATATTTCTCAACTCGCTTAAGTTGAGAAGGAGTGGCCGTAACAGTGATAAGGCCCGCATTTTGATTTATGATAGGATCAGGCGCTGTGATATGTTCGCTACTATTATTTAAAATAGCTTTAAGCTCAGCATCTAGTTTTTCCCAAAAGTCAAACCTTTCAGTAGTTTTTATAAGGTTGCTTGAGCCTTGAGAACTATCATCTTGGGAATTATCGCTACTACTTGAACCACTAGAAATTTCAGATGGAGTGGCATCCACTGAAGCTTGGGTGACAGCAGTTCCTTCTCTAATAGAAGTTATATAATCTAGTTTAAAAATTTGAGTTTTTAAAGATGAAATTTTTAATACATTATTTGAAAACTCGTAGCTTAAATTTTTCTCACTTAAAAGCAGGTCAAAAACTTCGCTAAGACTCATATTTCTGATATTAACGCCGAAAACTTTATCTTTTAGCTCTGTTTTGCTATAAGTATCCTTTGCAACAATACTAAAGTTACACATTTCTGAAAGCTGATTTAACACATCTACTAGCGCAACATCATCTGAAATTTTCATATTAAAATTATTGCTTAAACAACTACTCTCATTAGCACTAGCATAATTCATATTCAAGCAAATGAGTGCACCCATTATTAATATTTTACTTAATCTTAATCTCAACATTTTTACTTCCATTTTTTAAAATTAGCTCTTGTTTCTCATCACCTTTTACTAAAAAAACACTATTTTTAGTAATATTGGCTATTTTGTAACCATCAACAATATCACCGACAGCATACCACTTGGAATCAATATTTGCTTTGTTTAATAAAATTGCTTTTAAACTAAGCCCTTTTGAAGCCTGAGGGGCAATTGATAAATTTTGATCTGTTACCGTCTTGATAGGTTCTTGTTTAAAAGGATTTTTTATACTAGAAAGCTCAATATCGCTAAGACCGCTTCTTTTTTCCTTTATTTTTTCAAAAATTTTATCATAAGAGTCCATTTCCTCTTGAAGCTGATTAGCAAAAGCAATATTTAAAAATAAAAAAGCCAATAAGATTTTTATTTTCATTAGTATTTCATCCCCCAAACAGATATTGAGATCTTAGCGCCAAGCTCTTTTTGGGTAGAATTTACATCCATTTTATGAAGATCAACTACTAGCTTTGATTCTTCAAGGCCATTTATATATGAAATCATATCTTTAAAACCTCCCAAAAATGTCAAGTCAATATTTAAAATTTGCTCAATCTTTTGGAAATTTGGCTCTTTTATATCGCTTTTTAACTCTAAAATTTTTATATTATTTTGCTTTGCTAAAGATACGATGTTGTCTAAAAAATTTGCCCAATTTTGATCGTTAAATAATAAAAACGATAGTTCTTTTAGCTTTGAATCAAAATGAGCATTAAATTTTAAAACGCTAGAATATTTGCCTTTTAGCGCTTCAAGTATTTTGAACTCTTCATTTATTTTAAAATTTTTATCCCCACTAGGTGAGCTAGTCGATCTTAAATAATCTCTTGCTCTTGAAAGATCATTGCTAATTTTAGTATGCGAATTAAATCTTTCATCATAAAAATCTTGCGACGGATCAAAGCAAAGCATATAAACAATATAAATAATAATTAAAGCTGAACCCAAAAAAATTATATTTGTTTCACTTTGTTTTTTTGCGTCAAAATACTTATCTATTTTACTTAAAACGTCTTGTCTCATTGTCTAATCTCTATACTTATATTGCTTTCATACTCGTTGTTTTGCCTATCTTCTTTAATTTTTTTTGTATTTACTGAATATTTAGGCATCTTGCTAATATCTTTTATTAGCTGCGTAATCCTTTTTTCATTATCGCTAACAACTGTTACTGTTAAATTTTTATCGTTGTTTTTAATATTTGTTATAAAAATGCTATTGTTGTTTATCATATCTGTAATTTCAAAAAGATTTAAACCTTTCATTACGTAGTGATCTTTTTTGTTTTCAATTTCTTGAAGCAACCCTTTTCTAAAATTTAACTTCTCTTCCTCTTTATCAGTTAATCCTTTTATATCATTTTGCTCTTTTTTTAGTCTTTCAAGAGTACTTCTTATTTGTGCTGCTTGCGCATTAAGCACATCAAGCTCATCACTTAGTCTTTGCGAATCTGCCTCTAAAATACTGCCAGCTATATAATTATAAAGAGGATAGGACATGCTTAGGCAAAAAGTAGCGGCACACGTCAGTATAAATTTACCGCTTTTTCTTTTTGTAAACGGATCAGGCCTAAGCAAATTTGAGAAGTTAAAATCAGCATTAAAGGACTCTTTTTTATAAAAATTTGCATACAAAGCCATCATATTATGTCGTTCACTAATGGCTAAATTTTTAGAATTTATTACAGTGCTTGTATTTAATTTCGTAGCATTTGTGCCGAGCTTTGTATTGATAAATTTTTCAAAACGTTCTATTTTATAGTCACAGTCAATATAGATATTTTTTATATTTATGCTGTAAATTCTATTAACAACATTTATCGTGTCATTTACGTAAAATATATAGTCCTCAAAAACAGTATTTAGATCGTAGCTAAAGCCTTCTTCATTGCTATCTAAAAGCCCTCTTGTTTTTAGGATATTTGAAAAGCTTTCTAGACTTACTCTTTCGCCACTTTGCTCTATAAATTTATCTTTTAGATAATTTAGTGTGTATCTTAAACCTCTTGATGTAAGATATTCTCCATTTACATAAATGCTTATAAATGCTTCATCGGCCCTAAATGTCAAAAAACAATCACTCTGAGTGCTAGGAAGTAAGCCTTTTTTATATATAGCACTATATAAAAGCGGTTCTACAACGACATAATCTATAAAAGGGACTCTTTTAGAAATATTTTTAAAAATTTTATTTATCGTTTCATTTGTAGCAATAAAAACATTAAAAATTCTATCTTCTTTTTCAACATTGCTTTCAAAATAAACTATTTTATAGTCAATCGCAGGATCAAGAGAGAGCTCTTCGTAAATTTTGATAGAGATATTGTTTTCAATATCCTCATCATCTATTGTTCTTGAGATGTTTATGGTGGCTGTTATTATATCTTTGTACTCGATATAAGATATAAAAAAGTCTCGCTTTAGAATATTCTTTGAAAGACTTAGTGTATCAACATTGCTATTAGAAAATCTAAAACCTTCGTATTCATAAGGATTTAGCGTAACAATGGGAGTATCGTTAATTTTTTTAAGTTTTAGCACAAATTTACCTCATACAGCTCTAATTGGATCGTATTTTAATGTTTTTCAAACAAAAAATCAATAGCCAATTATTTTATTAAGGCTCTTTTCTTCTTTACTCCAGCCTTTCTTAACGACTACATCGAGTTTTAAAAAGACCTTTGATCCGGTTAAATTTTGTATTAACTTTCTTGCAAAAATTCCTATTCGTTTTATCGTTTCACCATTTTTACCGATGATCATACTTTTATGGATTTCACGCTCAGTGATGATAATTGCAAAAATTTCAGTAATGCATGGCTTTTCTTTTACACTTTTTATTATTGCTTCGCTAAGATATGGGATCTCGTCGCTTAAATTTTCATAGATCGCTTCAAGTATAAATTCTCTAAAAATTTCCTTCTCATTTGTTGAAGTAAGAAATTCTGGATCGTAAAAATACTCATGCTCTGGCAACAGCTTGCAAATTTCATCAAGAAGTGGCTTTTTATAGGTAGGCTGCTTGGTACTAAAAGTAAGCAGGGCTGCAAATTTATCTTGAAATTTTTGATATTGGGTGATCTTTTCTAAGACTTTCGCATTTGAGCTCTCATCGACTTTTGTTAGCACTAAGATGTGTGGTTTTTCAGGATTTAGAGCTAGAAATTTCTTATAGTCACTTGTATCATCATGAATAGGCGCTAAAAATACGATGAGATCGCAGTCTCCCATCGATTTTATCGCTTGACTAATTAGTAGTTGATTTATCGCCTTGTTGCTTTCATGAAGTCCTGGCGTGTCGGTGAAGATGATTTGATCTTTACCATTCATAACTATACCATTTATCTTTCTACGAGTCGCATTTTGTTTGTGCGAGACGATAGCGATCTTTTCGTTCAACAAGGCATTTAAAAATGAGCTTTTGCCAGCATTTGTGCGTCCTATGATGCTAACAAAGCCTGATTTCAAAGTATGTACCTCGCTAGATCTTGATCTTCTACTACATCTTTTAGGCGCTCTTTTACGAGCTCTTTTGTCACACTTATCTTCTCGCCGCTCTTTTCGCTAGCCTCAAAGCTGATATCTTCTATCACGCGCTCGATCACCGTATGAAGGCGTCTAGCACCGATATCTTCCATCTTTTCATTTGCAGCGTGAGCTATCCTAGCTATCTCTTTTATCGCTTCATCGTCAAATTCTAGCTCAACATTTTCAGTTGAAAGAAGTGCGATATATTGTTTTAAAAGCGAATTTTTTGGCTGGGTTAAAATTTGATAAAGCGCGTCCTCATCAAGGCTATCAAGCTCGACTCTTAGCGGGAAACGGCCTTGAAGCTCAGGGATTAGATCGCTTGGTTTGCTTATGTGAAAGGCACCAGCAGCGATAAATAAAATATGATCTGTCTTTAAATTTCCAAATTTGGTATTTACATTTGAGCCCTCAACGATAGGTAGCAAGTCTCTTTGTACGCCTTCTTTGCTAGGATCTTGCCTGTTTGAGCTACCCGAACCAACAGCTACTTTATCTATCTCATCTATAAAGATGATGCCTTCGTTTTCGGCTCTTCTTAAAGCCTCAGTTTTTATGCTCTCGATATCTAAAATTTTATCATTTGCCTCGCTTTGAAGGGCTTTTTTGGCGTCTTTTACCTTCATCTCTTTTTTGATGTTTTTACCACCGATGCCAATTATCTTTATAAAGCTCTCTTGCATCTGCGCCATATCAGGTGGTACGTTTGAGCCAGCTTCAAGCGGATTTTGCTGTACCTCGATCTCGATGCTTAGCTCGTTAAGCTCGCCATTTCTTAGCCTATTTAGCATCTTCTCATAGCTCTTAGCGTATTCTGCTTGCTTCTCCTCGCTTGCCCCTTTTGGAAGTGGCGGAAGTAGTTTTGAGACGATCTTTTCTTCGATGTAGGCGTTGATTTTGTCTTGATTTTTCTCGCTTTGCTCATTTTTTACGAGATTATATGAGGCCATAGCAAGGTCTCTTACCATGCTCTCAACATCGCGACCAACAAAGCCAACTTCAGTATATTTGCTAGCCTCGACCTTTATAAATGGCAGTCCCATCATCTTTGAAAGACGCCTTGCGATCTCAGTTTTACCAACGCCAGTTGAGCCGATCATCAAGATATTTTTTGGCATGATGTCATCTTGCAAGCTCTTTTCAAGCTTCATACGGCGGTAGCGGTTGCGAAGTGCGATAGCTATGATCTTTTTGGCATCCTTTTGACCGATCACATAGTCATCTAAAAATTTAACAATTTCTCTTGGTATTAAGTTCATTCTCTCTCTTATTCTAAAACATAAGTTTTGATGTTTGTATTTGTATAGATGCAAATTTCGCCGGCGATCTTGAGGCTCTCTTTGACTAGCTCCTCTTCGTCGATATCGGCAAATTTATCTAAAGCACGGGCTGCTGAAAGAGCGTAGTTGCCGCCACTTCCGATAGCTGCTATCTTGCCATCTTCAGGTTCTACTACATCTCCAGTGCCACTAAGTAAGAAAATTTTATCCCTATCAAGCACGAGCATCATAGCTTCAAGCTTCCTTAGATACTTGTCTTTACGCCACTCTTTGCTAAATTCTATCACCGCCTTTAGCAAATCGCCCTTTGTATGCTCTAAATTTTTCTCAAACATATCAAAGAGATTAAACGCGTCAGCGGTGCTACCAGCAAAGCCAGCTAGAACTTTGCCATTATGAATTTTACGAATTTTTACGGCATTGCCTTTTAAGACGGTATTTCCAAAGCTCACCTGTCCGTCGCCGCCGATGACTGACTTGTTTTTGCCTTTGTAGGCTAAGATGGTTGTAGCATGAAACATCTACTCTCCTTGCACATCAACCTTTAAGCTCGCATTTATCGAGTGTCCAAGCTTTACATGAACGTCATAAAGACCTACCGCTTTTAGATGCGTATCCATATCGATCGCTTTTTTCTCGACAACTAAATGATGCGTTTTTTCAAGCTCTGCTGCGATCTCCTCTTTTGAGACCGAACCAAAAAGCGAGCCATTTGCGCCAAGAGTTTTTTTGATGACGACTGTCACTTTTGCAAGCTCTTCTTTTAGTTTTTCTAAATTTGCGATCTCATATTTTAGCTCTTCAGCCTTTCTTTTTTGAGCTGCTTCATATTGACGAAGAACATCTGGAGTGGCTGCTTTTGCAAAGCCTTTGCCGATTAAGAAGTTATTACCGTAGCCGTCTTTTACCTCTTTTATCTCGCCAGCTTTTCCAAGTCCTTTTACATCTTTTATTAATAATACTTTCATTTTTATCCTTTTTAAATTTTATTATTAGTCAAATTTTCGCCCATTTTTGCGTGCGATTATAAAGCGAAGTGCATTTAGCTTGATAAATCCCTCTGCATCTTTTTGGTCATAAACGCTGTCCTCTTCAAACGTGCAGTATGCCTCGCTAAATAGATTATCATTTTTGCTGCTTCTGCCAAGGATGATCACATTGCCTTTATAAAGCTCAACTTTTACAGAGCCATTTACGTGCTCTTGGCTCTTGTCGATGAGCGCTTGGAGCATATTTCGCTCAGGTGACCACCAGTAGCCGTTATAGACTAGCTCGGCGTATTTTGGCATGATCTCATCTTTTAAGTGAGCCGCACCGCGGTCAAGCGTGATGCTCTCGATCGCGCGGTGAGCTTTTAGCATTATCGTACCGCCTGGAGTTTCGTAGCAGCCGCGGCTCTTCATACCAACTGAGCGGTTTTCTACTATGTCAAGTCTGCCGATACCGTGTTTTGCGCCAAGGCGGTTTAGCTCGGTTAAAATTTCAGCTGGGCTCATTTTTTTACCATTTATGCTTACTGGATCGCCTTTTTCATAGCCGATCTCAATAATCTCGCTCTTGTCTGGGGCATTTTTAGGGTCAACACTCCATCTCCACATATCATCTTCTGGTGCGTGGCTCGGATCTTCGAGCACTAGACCTTCGTAGCTTATGTGAAGTAAATTTGCGTCCATTGAGTATGGGCTCTTGCCTGGTTTTTTAGTGATATCTATGCCGTTTTTCTCAGCGTATGCTAAAAGTTTTTCACGGCTATTTAGATCCCACTCGCGCCATGGAGCGATGATGGTTAGATTATCGCCAAGTGCGTAGTATCCAAGCTCAAAGCGAACTTGGTCGTTGCCTTTGCCTGTTGCCCCGTGACTCACACCATCAGCGCCAACAAGTCTTGCGATCTCGCTTTGGCGTTTTGCTATTAGCGGGCGCGCTATCGATGTGCCAAGCAGATACTCACCCTCATAGACTGCGTTTGCTCTAAACATTGGAAATACATAATCACGTACAAATTCTTCTCTTAAATCTTCTATAAAAATATTTTCAGGCTTTACACCAAGCGCTAAGGCTTTTTTACGTGCAGGCTCTAGCTCTTCGCCTTGTCCGATGTCAGCTGTAAATGTAACTACTTCGCAGTTATATTCATCTTGAAGCCATTTTAAAATGATACTTGTGTCAAGTCCGCCAGAGTATGCTAAAACCACTTTTTTTACGTCTTTTTTCATAGCTCTTCCTTTTGTTAAAATGGTCGTATTTTAGCCTAAATTGATTAATCTTTAATAAATTAATTTAATAAATAATTTAAGATTTTACTAGAAATTTTTACAAAAAAGGTTATTGTTTAAAATTATGATAATTAATATTATTTTTATATACACTTTGTTAAATTTTTTGGTTTTAAAATTTAAAAAAGGAATAGTCATGAGAAAAACAAATTTTATTGCCATTTGCCTTAGTGTTTGTGTGGCAAATTCTCTTTTTGGAGCAGAGCATAAAGACAATAACGAAACAAAACTTGATGGCATTGTAGTAAGTGCTAGTGGTTTTTCACAGGAGATTAAAGAAGCTCCTGCAAGTATCAGCGTAATAAAAGGCGATGAGCTTACAAAAGATAGCTTTACTTCGCTCCACTCTATCGCTCAAAAGGTGCCAGGCGTAAATGTCGTTGGCGGCGAGGACGGAGCAGCTAGTGGTATCTCGATACGTGGCATGGAAAAATCTCAAACTCTAGTTTTAATTGATGGCAAAAGAGTAAACTCAAGCAGCGCAAACCCAAAAGGCGGAGCAGGGGATATGAACTCAAATTTCATCCCACCAGCTGAAGCGATCGAGCGTATAGAGGTTATCCGTGGCCCTATGAGCTCGCTTTATGGTAGCGACGCGGTTGGAGGCGTTATCAACATCATCACCAAAAAAGACTTTTCAAAATTTAGCGGCAACGTCGGCATCTCAACCACGATAAACACACATAAAGGCATAGGAGACGGCAGGCAGGGCGACTTTTATCTAAATTTACCTCTTTATAAAGAGTTTTTAGCGCTTCAGCTTTGGGGATACAAAAAGCTAAGAGACGAGGATAACTATAAAGGCGGTTATCAAAAGAGTGATAAGAGAAATTTAAGTGCAAAGCTCTGGATCACACCAGATGAACACAATAAATTCTTCATCCTTGGTTCAAACGAAAGACACGACTACTCACGCACCGTCGGCAAAACAGCCACTATAAAGACAAATAAGCTTTTAAACGCTTACGACTACGAGAAAAAGAGCTACGGAGCGGGCTACCTTGGCGAATTTGATAATCTAAATGCCGATCTTAGTTACATTTATGATGAGACGCAAAGAACGAGTCTTTTTGACAGCCTCATACCTGCAAAAGCTAAAAATCACAACTTTAACTCCAAATTTACAACGTTTTTCGGCGCACACACTCTAACTTTTGGCTATGACTTTAGCAAGCAAAATGTCGGCACTACCTTCATCGTCTCAAACGCCTCAAAAAATGGCCTTAAAAGCCCAAAAAGCTACTCGATGAGCGAGCATGCAGGATTTATCGAAGATGAGTGGCAAATTTTAGACGAGAAACTATTTTTAACGCTTGGTTCAAGGCTCACGCACAACGAATTTTTTGGCAACCACCTCTCGCCAAGAGCCTATCTAGTCTATAACGCTACAGATACATTAAGCTTAAAAGGTGGCGTAGCAACTGGCTATAAAACGCCAAATGTCAATCAAATCTCCCCAGAAGTAGGCACTATTCAAAATGCTTGGAGAATAGTTGATTTTGGCAACAAAGATCTAAAGCCAGAAAAGAGCACGACTTATGAAGTTGGAGCATATTATGACGATCAGGCTGATTTTAGAGGCTCGGTAACGCTTTTTAGAAATGAGTTTAAAAATAAGATCCTAGACACCGACGGTAGTAATGTCAATAATATATCAGCCTTTGGCACTTGCCCAGCGGGCTTAACAGTAAAAAAAGTGGGTTGCCCTGGCTGGGGAACTTACTTTAACATAGAAGGTGCGACCGTTTGGGGCGTAGAGTTAAGCGGAGACTACGACATCCTTTCAAATCTAAATTTAAGCTCAAACTATACCTATAATAAGTCAAAGATAAAAACTGGCAACCCAACAATAAACACGCCAAGAGGCCCTATGAAATTTAGCCAAACTGGGCTTAACAGACTTGATGGCAAAAGCCTAACAGCAACGCCAGAGCATGTATTTCACACTACGCTTACATATAAGCCTGTAAAAAGCGTCAAGACATTTTTTGGCGCAAACTACGAGAGTAAGCTAACAAGCGTAAATTTTGGTGCTGGTAATAGTATAAGAGAGAACACAAAAGACCTGCTTACCTTTGATACAGGTGTCAGCTGGGACGCAAACAAGCACCTAACTCTTAGCCTAAATGCCTACAACATCTTTGATAATGTAAGATACGATGAGGCGCTAGCAGACGACGACAAATATTACTTTTATCCGCAAGAGGGCAGGAGATTTTGGTTTAAGGTCGCTGCAAAATGGTAAAAGCGTTTAAATTTTTGCTTTTTACGCTTGGCGTGACGCAAATTTTACAAGCAGCTCCGCAACAAACGCCTGAGCCACTTAGCCAAAAAGCTGCTAGTAAATTTGAAATTTCAACCTTTAAAATGAGTGCAAATGATGAAATTTATAAAATTTTCACAGCCAAGCTAAAGGGGCAAAATGAGTTTAAAAATGTGCTTTTCTTACTTGACGCAAACGCCCAGTTTAACATGCTTTTAAATGAATTTGATGGCAAGGCTGCACCGCTAATAATAGGCATAGGATATGACACGAACAAAAGCTACGAAGTAGAAAAACGCACAAGAGATCTCACGCCAAAGGCAGATGGTGAGGAGTTTAGCAAGGGTGGTGGCTCGGATGCGTTTTACCACTTTTTAACTAAAAATTTAGTGCCGTTAATTGATGAGAAATTTAACGTACAAAATAGCCAAAAAAGCCTTTATGGACACTCTTTTGGCGGCCTTTTTACGCTCTATGCCATGCTTAAAAATGAGGGCATATTTTCAAATTTCTTTATCGCTTCACCATCTCTTTGGTGGGGCGAGTCTGAAATTTTAAAGCAAAATGTGAGCGAGGGTAAATTTAAAGAGAAAATAAAAGCCAAATTTGTCTTTCTTAGCGTTGGCGAGCTTGAAAAGAGAAAGGGCAAAACTGACAAAGCTGGCATTTTAAAGGCGAGCGATCTAGCCCAAATTTTAAAGCAAAGTGGGGTAAAATCTCACTTTGAGCTTTTTAAAAATGAAACCCATGGCAGCGTCATACCTCTAAATTTAAAAGAGCTTTTAAAATATCTAAAGGATTAAAAATTTAAGGCTATTTTTGTTAAAATCCGCCGCATGAGAGTAGATAAATTTTTAAACGTAGTAAATATCACTAAAAGGCGTGCCGTTAGCGAAGATATGTGCAAAAGCGGCGTTGTGAGCATCAACGGCGTGCAGGCAAAAGCGGCAAAAGATGTTAAGATCGGCGACGTGATCACCATCAAATTTCTAACGCGAGAGGCGAGATATGAAGTGCTAGCGATCCCAACTACAAAAAGCATACCAAAAAGCGCTCAAAGCGAATATGTAAAAGAGCTTTGATGGTTTTTGAGCTTTTAGAAAATGAGCTTGATGAGCTTGTGCGAGTGCTTCCAAAAAGTGGCGTGGTGCTACTAAGTGGCGATCTAGCAAGTGGCAAAACGACGCTTGTAAAGGCGATCATCAAGGCGCACGGCATAGACGAGAGCGTGACGTCGCCGACATTTTCTTTGATGCAAATTTATGGTAAAGATATCTACCACTACGACATTTACCAGATAGGATTTGAAGGGATGGCAAAAAATGGCCTTTTTGAAAATTTGTTTGAAGAGGGGCTTCATCTAGTAGAATGGGGCGATGAAAATTTAGAAAAAGCTCTAAAGAAAAACGGCGAGAGCTATACGTTAGTAAAAATTTCTCCTTGCAAAAATGGCAGAAAATACGAGGTTATAAGTGCATAAACTAGAAGTAAAAGATCTAAAAAAGACGATCAAAAAAACTGAGATCATAAAAGGCATATCTTTAGAGGTAAATAGTGGCGAAGTGGTGGGGCTTCTTGGGCCAAATGGTGCTGGAAAGACGACTACTTTTTATATGATTTGCGGACTCATCTCACCAACTAGTGGAGATGTCTTTTTGGATGATCAAAAGATTACAAGCGTTCCGCTTCACAAAAGAGCTCACCTTGGCATTGGCTATTTGCCGCAAGAATCAAGCATATTTAAAGAGTTAAGCGTCGAAGAAAATTTGCTCCTTGGGGCTGAAATTTTAAATCAAAGTGAAGAAGAGATAGCAAAAAGAGTAAATGAGATGCTAAATATGCTAAATATCGAGCCTATCCGCCTAAGAAAGGGCGTTAGTCTAAGTGGCGGCGAGCGTAGACGCTGTGAGATCGCTAGAAGCCTCATCATAAAGCCAAAATTTTTGCTGCTTGATGAGCCATTTGCAGGCGTCGATCCTATCGCAGTTAGCGATATCCAAAGCATCGTTAGAGACCTTAAAAAGCTAGGTATCGGTGTTTTGATAACTGACCACAACGTCCGTGAGACGCTAGCCATTTGTGACAGAGCCTACGTCATCAAAGATGGCTCGCTGCTAGCAAGCGGCAGTTCGAGCGAAGTGGCAAACAACAAGCTCGTTAGAACGCACTATCTTGGCGAAGAATTTAAGCTGCTTGAGTAGATGATGCTAAGGCAAAAGCAAACTTTAGCGCCAAAGATCAAACTAAACCAAACGCTAAGAAGCTGGCTTCCTATCCTTCAAAGCGGGCTTGATGAGCTAAAAGAGACGCTTGAGCCTTTTATAAAAGAGAATCCATTTGCCACGATTGAGCATAAAAATTTAGAAAAAAGCGAAAAAAAGCGAAATTTTTTCGAGCAAGTTGGCAAAAATTCTGTTACTGAGAGTATCGAGGCTTTAAGTATTTACAAAGAAAGCCTCTATGAAAAGCTCGTTAGCCAGATAAATCCACCACTTTTCCCCACACAAAAGTCCCAAGATATCGCATATAAGATCATTGAGTGTTTAGACGATGAGGGGTATTTTTCTTATGATGATGAAATTTTTGCGGGTTTTAATGAGAATGAGGTAGAGCGAGTTAGGGCGAGATTTGCCTATCTTGAGCCCTGTGGCGTGGGTGCAAAGGATATCAAAGAGAGCTTTTTGTTTCAGCTTGGCGAGGCAGAGGCGAGTGATGAGATCATAGAGTGCGCTAAAAAGATCATCTTAAATTTTGAAAATATAGAGAAGCTTAGAAAGCTTAAATTTTACGACGACGCGCTAAAGATCATAAAGAAATTTAAAAATCCCCCAGCCATTGAGTATCTAGAAGAGGCGAACCAAAAGGTCCCTGACATCTTCGTGCTAAGCACAAGTAGTGGCATAAGCGTGCAGATAAATGACGACTATTATCCTGAAATTTCTATCGACACCGAGGGGCTAGACGAGAAAGAGGCCTTTGTAAGCTCACGCATAAAAGAGGCTAGCGAGCTCATAGACGCCCTTGAGATGAGAAAGGCGACACTTTATAAGATAGGGCTCATGATAGTTGAGTATCAGTATGACTACTTTTTGGGTGGCGACATAAAGCCTATGAAGCTAAAAGACCTAGCTGACGAGCTTGGGCGCAACCCTTCAACCATCTCAAGAGCGATCGCGAACAAATATCTAAGCTCTCCAAGAGGCACGGTCGCGCTTAAAAATTTCTTCGCAACTGGCTTTGACGAGGAGACTTCAAATGCTGCGATAAAGGAATTTTTGCTAGAGCTTATCAAAAATGAAGACCACAAAAAGCCACTTTCTGATCTAAAAATTCAAGAGCTAATCCAAGCTAAATTTAACATCCAAATCGTTCGCCGAACTATCACAAAATACCGCAAAATTCTAAACATCGGCAGCTCAAGCCAGCGAAAAAGGGTCTATCAGATAAACGGCTAACTACCACTCATTTACAGCAAAAAGTATGGCCTTACGCATCTGTGTAAAAAGCTCGCTACTAAGCTCTTCGTACTCTTTGCCACGTTTTTTATATTGTGCCATGCCCGCTGCATCGTCGTTCCAAGAGCCCATACCGCCAAAGACATCAGCCAAGCTTGCCGCATCAAAAAGGGCTAAATTTTTCTTTGGCATAAGCGGTGCATTAAATATCTTTTGATCATTATTGCTTGAAGATCTAAGTGATTTTAATGCCCTGCGAAAACACTCACCAAAATTCTCACACTCTATCTCATCTGCAAAGGTCGCTATCTTAGTAAGTATGGCCATAAAAGCCTCTGTGTTGTCGCTAAAATTTTCTAAATTTACATCTTTTTCAAGACCAAATTCTTTATATATTATGTCCCAGCCTCTTTGATTTTTGTTGTATTTCCAGTAGGGCACGAAGCAGCTCATGTGCTCTTTAAAAATGCAGATGATCGATTTTTTGGTAGAGTTTGAAAAGCTAAGCAATAAACGTTCATCTGATGAGCCAGTTAAATTTGCAGTAAGTTTTACATCGCTTAATCCAAGTTTTAACGCGTGCTCAAACCACTCATTTACGCCATTTGCCCTATGGCCTGAGAGAAAGTGAAAATTTATACTATTTTCGTAGCTAGTGCCATTATACAGGATAGGAGAATCTGACTTTATGGCCTGCTTTGTGGCAACAATAATGGCGCATATATTAAACATTTCACCATTCATTTTTGCTCTCTTTAATAGCTCTCGTGGTAAGCCGTGCTCTAGCCAACCATCACAAAATTTTCTTGATTTTTAAAGTATGGTTTTAGACTCTCATAAGCAGATTGAATATTTTTAAATTTCTTTGCGTATTCTTCTTGTATGAGAGGATTTTTGTTGGCGTGCCTATCTGGGTGATAGATATTTACGAGTGAAAGATAACTTTGTCTAATAGTTTCAAAGTCATCATCTTTTTTGCAACCCAAAATCCCAAAATTTTCCTCAAGTAAATTTGCAAGCACAGAAAATCTACTTACAAATTTAGATGAACTTTTTATTTTTATGCCTTGTTTAAAGGCTTTGTAGTCTTTTTCATCATAGATAAAATTTACGCTAAATTTTGGATAGCTTCTTTTGTAGAGCAGTTTGTTTAATGTGTTTATGTCGTTGTCGTTTGAGATGGTGATGTTTAAAAAATCATCATTTTTGCTAAAAGTAACATTGCTTTTTACTAGACTCTCGCTGATGTAGCTAGCAAAATCTCTGCAAAGTACATCTTTTAGTTCAAATTTGACTTCATTTTTTACAAAATTTACGTTTAGGCTAATGACTGGAGTTAGGGTATTTTTTTGAACAAAGCCAAGTTTTATGGTTTTATAGTTTGCAAAACGAATATCGAGCTTATCATCACTTTGCTTTTCATAAAGTTTTTTTATAAATTTTAAGAAGCACTTGCGTTGTGGGATCTCGCTCTCTTCGTAAAACGAAATAACCTTATTTTTATTAGATAAAATTTTTGTAAAATTTCTGCTTATCATATCTCTAAGCTCACGAAACAAAGCGTCATTATCAGTTAAAATGCTTAGAGATTCTAATGTTTGCGTAACTTTCATTGCCTACTCCACATAAAATATTACATGTTTTAGCAATAAGCATTCCAAATTTATATTTTTCTTATATCTTGGCCTTTAATGTACTCTGCAAATTCGTTTTTTAGTTTATTTTCTTTATATGAGATCGCCTCTTCTTTTGTATGAGAAACGGCTTCTTTTTGAGTTTTTTTGATCTCACCTTGTTCTTTAGTAAGTTCTTTTTTTATCTCTTTTAAACTATCGAAAAAATCATTCATTTTTACTCCTTTTGTTTTATTGGATTTTACTAAAACAGTTATAAAATTAAAATGAATACAATTTTTCTTTAAGGAAAGTTTGGCTAATATCTCGACTTAACTTTCTTGTGCGCTCGTAGCTCAGCTGGATAGAGCATTTGATTGCGGTTCAAAAGGTCAGAGATTCGAATTCTCTCGGGCGCACCATCTTAATGACAAACTTCATAATTTTTATAGTAAAATAAGCAAAAAAATTAAAAGAGAAAAAATGGATTTTCAAAATATTCAAAAACAAATTTCGGTACTAAAAGAAAGTTTGACAGCATTAGAACAAAATAGTGAGCACGAGATCGGCTTGGCAGTTGGGGTTGTTGAGTTTAATAAAAATGCTGATGAACTTAAAAAAAAGCTTACAAATTTAAAAGGTGAAAGCGATTTCTTTAAAAGTGTCTTCAATACAGAAGACTATTATGAAAACATTAGTACTTATTTGGAGCAGATAAAGAGAAGCTTAAATTATAAAATTGAAAAAAATGGTGTGAGTTTTAAGGCAAATGAAAATTTACAAGAAAGCTATGTCGCCATTTTAAATATAATAGAAATTTTGGTAGCAGAGTATCAAATACAAAACAAAAATAAAGCGAAAAATCTCTTTTCTAGGACAACAGATACTACTCAAATAAAATCACTACTTGCAGAGCTAAATACTCTACAAGAGCGTATACATAATGTTTTACATATTCATTCTAGGATAGTTTCAAATGTTATTTTGCAAAATTTTAAGATAATTTATACGTTCTTTTATAATTGTATTAAGGCTGCAAAGCAACGCAAAGATGAACTTTTACTGGTGGAGATCGCGGGTATAACTGATAAGATAATAACTATGATAAAACCAGTCTTTAGTGCAAAAATTTTAAACACAAATGAGCTTATTTATCATTACTTGATCTTTGAGCTAAAAGAACTAAAATCTTGTGCGATAGGCGAGGAACTAGTTTAAAATTTTATCAATTATCTCTTTTGCTCCATTTGGCAAAAGGATCTCTTTTAGAGCTTTACTGCTTTTGTTTAGATCAAAATTTTCTATCATTTTTATAACTTCGTCTTTGTCTAAATTTTCTCCATTTTGCAAGCAAATTTCAGCAATGCCCTTATCTTTTAAAAAATTTGCATTGTAGTATTGATGATTACCAGCAGCATAAGGAAATGGCACAAAGATAGATGGAAGGGCGTTTGCGCAAAGCTCCCAAAGCGAGCTAGCTCCTGCTCTTGATATGGCAAGGTCAGCCTTGCTCATCTTATTTTCTATCTCTTTACTAAATTCAAAAATTTCTAAATTCGTTTCATTAAAGCCAAGTTCATCATATCTTTTTTTAAGTTCATCAAAGCCGTTTTTACCACATTGATGAATTATATTTATGCCTTTTTCTTTAAGATATGGAGCTAAATTTATAGCTAGCTCGTTTATCGCTTTTGCACCTTGCGAGCCGCCCAAAAACAAAATAGTCTTTAGCTCCTCTCTCACTCTTGCACTATCAAAAAATTTCTTTGCTACGGGATAAGGGTATGGCGAAGCTTCATCATAAGAGCTAAAAAAGCCTTTCGCATAAGGCTTTAAAATTTTATTTAGTTTGCCCATTACAGCATTTTGTTCGTGGATGAAAAGCGGCACTTTTGAGATAATGGCTGCAATGGCTGCTGGAGCTGCTGAATAGCCACCAACGCTAATGACTGCCTTAACGTCATTTTGCTTAAAAATTTTTCTACATTTTAAAGCAAGATTTACGATATTTGTTAGTGATTTTAGTTTAGCAAAACCTCTCTTATTTACCACGCCACTGCTTGGTAAGAAAAATTTTTGTAAAAAATTCTCGTCATTTTCAAACCAAAATTTATCTTGACCGCTAGTTGAACCAATAAAAATGGGCTTGATACCACGAGTATTAAGCTCCTCACAAAAGCTCTTTGCAATCGCTAAATGCCCACCAGTGCCTCCACCGCAAATAACAATCATAATTTTGCCCTTTTACTAACCATCAAAACCATGCCGATACCGATACAAATCGCAAGCACGGAGCTACCGCCGTAACTAAGAAATGGCACAGCAATACCCTTGATAGGCGTGATCGATGTGATGCCATAGCTATTCATTAAAAATGAAAACGATAAGATAAGCCCGACACCAAGTGTAAATAGATGATAGACCTTATTTTCGCTTCTGGCTGAAATTCTAAAAATTCTATAAAGTAGCGTTATAAATATAGCTACGATACACAAAATACCAAATACACCGACCTCTTCAGCGATACCAGCTAATACAAAGTCAGTATGGACCTCACTTAAAAAGCCGAGCTTAAAGATACCAGCACCAAGTCCTTCTCCAAAAAATTCGCCATGCTTTATAGCATTTAATGAGTGAGAAATTTGATATGGCTCTGGTGCATCAGCCACTCTTAATACATCTGCAACGCTGTCAGGCAAGAAAGAAAGTACCATATTTTGTATCGTACCCCACCATGATTTTATACGTAAAATTCTATGCTCAGAGCTGATTATCGCTACTGTCATAACAAAAGCGGCCCCTAAGATACCGATACTAAAAAGTCTTGCACTTGCTCCTGCGAAAAGCGCCATCGTCACAAATGTAAGTGCCAGCACGACCACTTGACCAAGGTCATTTTGCATAACAGCAATAAGAAAGATAGCAACACCAAAAAGAATAATATAAGGCATAAGTATCTTAATCTCATCTAGCAGGGTCCTTTTGCCTTCACTAAATTTTCTAGTAAAACTCCAAGCCAAGAAGTAGACAAAACCGATTTTAAAAAACTCAACTGGAGCTAGTGAAAAGCCAGGTAACCTGATCCAACGCCTAGCACCACCAGCATCAGTCACCATAGAAGCTGGCAATGCATGCATTAGCCCCATGGCAATACCGCAAGATATAAGAAGGCCAAACCCTATCCAAACAAGCGTTTTTTCGGGATTGAGCCTAGAGAGCCACCACATAATGAAAATTCCGATACAACCAACAACAAACTGGCGGATGAAAAAGTGAAACTCGTCGTAATTAAAAAATAAAACTGTAAAAACTGGCAAAGATAGTGAAAAAATAATGCTTATAGCGATCAAAGTCGAACAAAGATAGAAAATGATCTTATCAACTGCCAAAATTTAACTCCAAGTTTAAAAAGTGCCAAAGTATAATAAAAAACGGCTTACAAAGATATTATTTGCTATAATTGCAGGCTTTAAGGATGGGCATGAAGATAGGTATATTTGACTCAGGACTTGGCGGACTGAGTGTCTTAAATGAAGCTTTAAGCAAGCTTAGCGAGCATGAATTTTTATATTACGCAGACGTTAAAAATGTCCCATACGGACAAAAGAGCAGGGATGAGATCTTAAAATTTAGCTTTGATGCGGTGAAATTTCTCATAGAAAATGGCGCAAACGCCGTTGTAGTAGCTTGTAATACGGCAACAAGCGTGGCGATAAAAGAGCTTAGAGCAAATTTAAATGTACCCATAATCGGCATGGAGCCAGCTGTAAAAAAAGCTCATGACTTAAGCCATAATGATGCCTTAAAGACGCTTGTCATAGCCACTCCGGTCACCGTAAATGGTGCAAAACTAAAAGAGCTGATCGCAAATTTACACGCAAAAGATAAAACTGAGCTGCTCGCTCTACCACGCCTTGTAAATTTTGCTGAAAATGGGGAATTTGACACCGAGAATGTAAAATCATATCTAAAAGAAGAGTTAGCTAAATTTGATCTAAGCAAATTTAGCTTTTTGGTGCTTGGCTGCACGCACTTTAACTATTTTAAAGATAGTCTAAGAGAAATTTTGCCGCCAAATATAAGCATAATTGATGGCAACGAAGGGACAATAAACCGCCTTATAAGTGAGCTTGGAATAAAAATTTCTACTTTAAATAAAGCCCCAAAAGTTAGATTTTTCTATTCTGGTGATGAAGTATTCAGTAAATTTGAGCTAGATAAAATTTCAAGGAATTTAGCTAGATTAGAGAAGATGAGGGCGATTTGTTAGGTTAAATCTAACTAAATATCACAAGTAAAAATTTTATAAAATACACTAAATTTTACATATTTTTATATGTATTTAGGCTTTTCTTTGCCTTATTATATAAACCACACTTATTACTGCAACAACAGCCAAAAGAGCGATCGTGATTATTAAAAGTGTTTGTTTGCTAGGATTTGAACCTAGAAAATAGCCAACTCCAAGCAAAACAGCACACCAAATCCCAGCTCCAAGTGTGGTAAATAGACAAAATCTAAATATATTCATCTTAGCAAGTCCGGCTGGTAGGCTGATGTATTGGCGAATGCCAGGAATCAGACGTGAGTTAAATGTAGAAATTTCGCCGTGTTTATTGAAAAATGCTTCAAATTTATCCATTTTTTCGTGAGTAATTCCCACAAATTTGCCGTATTTTAAAACGATCTCACGTCCAAAAAAGTAGCAAAGATAATAGTTAAAAATAGCTCCAAGTAAGCTACCGAGCGTACCTGCAAGAAAGGCCAAAATTAAACTCATTTCACCTTTATGTGCCAAATAACCAGCTGGTATCATCGCTACCTCGCTTGGAAATGGAAAAAATGAGCTTTCTAAAAACATCATCACAAATATGCCAGCATAACCCCAGCTACTTACGCTCGCAACTATAAAATCAATAACATCATGCAGCATTTAAATTCCTGAAAAATTTTAAAGTGAGCCATTTTAGCAAAGCATAGCTTAAGCTTTTTGACAAAAATAAAGAGAGTTTGTAGCTTGTAAAACAAAATAAAATTAGAAACAAAATAGGGCGAAAGCTCGCCCCATTTTTAAAATGCAGGTATAACTTCACCTTTATAGCGAGTAATGATGAAATTTTTAGTATCAGGGCTAAGTACCGCATCAATCAAAGCTTTGATCTTAGGGTTATTTTCGTTGCCAGCCTTTGTGACGATGATGTTAGCGTAAGGACTATTGGCGTCTTCAAGCAAAAGTGCATCTTTTGCCACACTCATACCAAGATCAAGGACGAAATTTGTACTAATGGCAGCGATATCGACATCGTCAAGCGTTCTTGGTATCTGAGCACCCTCAAGCTCTACAAATTGTAAATTTTTAGGATTTTTAGTTATGTCATTTATAGTTGCGACTTTTACGTTTTTATCGATCTCAATAAGACCAGCCTTTTCTAAAATTCTAAGCGCTCTATTGCCATTTGATGGATCATAAGCGATCGCAACTTTTGCACCATCTTTTAACTCTTTTATGTTTTTTATCTTTTTAGAATAAAAGCCAAGTGGCTCAACATGGACATTTGCAACACTTACAAGATGCAAGCCTCTAGCCTTGTTTTGCTCCTCAAGATATGGTAAATGCTGAAAGAAATTTGCATCCAAACTGCCATCTTCTGTCGCGACATTTGGGATAGAGTAGTCTGAAATTTCAGAGATAACAAGGTCGTAGCCTTTATCTTTTAGCTTTGGCTTTACAAATTCTAAAATTTCAGCGTGTGGTACTGGCGAGACGCCGACTACGATAGTGTGGTCTTTGTCGGCTGCGTGAAGGCTTAGAGCAACTAAAGATGCGGTTAAAAGTTTGATAAATTTCATTGTTTTTCCTTTTTTGATTTGATTTGAAGCGACGCTAAAAAGGTAAAAGCTTTTACGTCGCTTTTTTATAAATTTGACTAAAACGCTGGGATGATAGCGCCATTATATTTTGTCTCGATAAATTTTTTAACCTCTGGTGAGTTTATCGCTTTATCAAGCGCTTTAGTTTTAGGGCTATTTTCATTACCAGCTTTTACAACTACGTAGTTTACGTATGGGCTATCTTTGCTCTCGATCACAAGCGCGTCTTTTGTTGGATTGAGATTTGCATTTAGAGCGTAGTTTGTGTTGATAACTGCGATAGTAACGTCATCAAGCGTTCTTGGCACTTGAGCAGTCTCGATCTCTTCAAATTTAAGCTTTTTAGGGTTATCAACTATATCAAGCGGAGTTTTTAGCGGATTATCGTTTAGCTTAATAAGTCCAGCATTTGCAAGAATATCTAAAGCACGGCTTTCATTTGTCGGATCATTTGGGATAGATACGGTCGAACCATCTTTTAGATCTTTGATGTCTTTTATCTTTTTAGAATAAACTCCCATTGGCTCAAGATGAACGCCAACTGTTTTTATAAGGTGAGTGCCTTTGTTTTTGTTAAATTCTTCAAGATATGGGATGTGCTGAAAGAAGTTTGCGTCAAGGTCGCCGTCCTCTGTTGCAAGGTTTGGTGTGGTGTAGTCGTTAAATTCTTTAATCTCAAGCGTATAGCCATCTTTTGCCAAAATAGGCTTTACAACCTCTAAAATTTCAGCATGTGGAATAGGTGTAGCACCAACGATTATTGTTTTTGATTTATCAGCTGCATTTGCACTTACACTAAGACCAAGAGCAACTAAAGAAGTGAGAAGTAGTTTTTTCATTTATTATCCTTTTAAAATTTGCTAAGCACTAAAAAAGGATAAATTTAAGCTAGAGGGTTAAATTTCTTTTTAAGCGCTTAAGCTAGTTCTAAGCACTTAAAAAGAAATTTGTGCTTAGAGATTAGTCTTTCGACAACGCGTTTTTTAGTAGGCGGCACATGTGGCACATATCTGATTTCATCTTTTATCCTTTCAGCTAAAAATTAATTCGGGCAATTTTAAGAAAAAAAGCTTAAAATCAGATAAAAACAAAGACCTATTTTTTAGAAATTTTATATAAATAGTTACCTAAAACTTGAAAAATTTGAACCATAATGATAAGAATAACCACGGTGTAGAGCATGATATCTGGGCGAAATCTTTGATATCCGTAGTTTATAGCGACAGATCCTAGTCCGCCGCCACCAACTGCTCCAGCCATCGCTGAAAAGCCGATATTTACGATAAGCGTTAGTGTAAAAGCCGAGATGATGCCAGGAAGCGCCTCTACAAACATCACGCGAAAGATGATCTGAAATTTCGAGCTACCAAAGCTTTGAGCAGCTTCGATGATACCTTTATCAACCTCTTTTAGCGCATTTTCAATGAGTCTTGCCACAAATGGAGCTGCTCCGATAGTTAGCGGAACGATCGCAGCTGTGGTACCGATACTTGTACCTACGATCATTTTTGTGACTGGAAATAGCACGATGATGAGGATGATAAACGGAAAGCTTCTAAGTACGTTTATAACGATATCAAGGATAAAGTAAAGCTGTTTGTTTGGCTTTAGTCCATCTTTATCTGAAAGGATGAGCAAAACCGCAGGTATAAGGCCTATGGCAAAGGCAAGTAGGGTGGAGACGATGCTCATATATAGCGTTTCGCCGATAGCTGGCAAAAGTATCCTAGAAAAAACATCTGGAAATTTAGAAAAATCAATACCAAACATCAAGCAACCTCCCATAAAACGCCACTTTGCTTGATGTAGTTAAGTACGTTTTCTTTATCTTTTTCATCTATGTTTATGACAAGCGAGCCAAGAACATTTTCGTTTAGCTTCTCAAGCTTACCCCATACTATGTTAAAGTCGATATTTAGACTTCTAGCCATGTGCGTGATCACGCTATTTTGAGCCACTTCTTTTGGAAAAAATAGCCTAATATTTGTACCAGTGCTCGGCAAAATTTCCACTTCACCCAAAAACTCTTTCATCTTATCATCTGGCTTTAAAAATAGCTCTTCAATGCTTCCAGAGCCTATTATCTTGCCGCCTTCAAGTAAAATCGCGCGTTTTGCGATCGATTTTACTACCTCCATCTCGTGCGTGACGATGACGACGCTGATGTCTAGCTCTTTGTTTATCTTTTCAAGCAATTCTAAAATTTGATTTGTCGTGTTTGGATCAAGAGCCGAAGTCGCCTCGTCGCTTAGTAAAATTTTAGGATTTAAAGCAAGCGCTCTAGCGATGGCGACACGCTGTTTTTGACCGCCGCTTAGCTCACTTGGATAGCTTTTTGCCTTGCTTTCAAGACCGACTAAATTTAAAAGCTCTCTCACTCTTTTTTCGGTTTCATCGCTTTTATAGCCCCAAAATTTAAGCGGAGTAGCGACGTTTTCAAAGACATTTTTTCTAGCCATCAAGGCAAAATGCTGAAATATCATCCCAACATCCCGCCTTAAATGTCTCTGCTGCGTCTCATCTAAATTTTTTATCTCTTTATCAAAGACTTTTAAGCTGCCACCTTGATAGCTTTCAAGCCCGTTTATGCACCTTAAAAGCGTTGATTTACCAGCGCCACTGTGTCCAACGATAGCAAAAATTTCACCCTTTTTAACCTCTAAATTTATATCAAAAAGGATCTGCGTATCACCATAAAATTTACTTAAATTTTCTATTTTTATCACTATTTTTCTCCAAGAGCTTCTAATTCTTCACATACTTTTTTAATTTTAGCCTCAGCGCTATCTAAAGCCTCTTTGTTTGCCTCTATAACTTCTTTTGGTGCATTTGCCACGAAATTTTGATTATTTAGCATGCCTGAGAGCTTAGCTATCTCTTTTTCAAGCTTCGTCTTTTGAGACTTGAGCCTTATGATAATACCGCTCATATCAAGCCCTTCAAGCGGGACAAATGCCTCTAAATTTTCGCTCACATCTCTGATAGAATTTTCTATTTTCTCATCTACAAAGCCGATCTCTTCGCATTTTGCAAGCAGCTTGATATACTCTTTTACTTCGTCTAGATCTATTTTTTCATTAAATTTAACAAAGGCTTTTGCTATCTTTGAGTTGCCAAGATCGATGGTCGCTTTTGCACGGCGAATAGCCACGATCGCTTCGATAACTAGCTCAAATTTTTTCTCAACCTCTAAATTTCTCTCTTTTATCTCTGGGTAGCTCATCACCATTATAGATTTTGCATTTTCAAGCTGTGTGCCACTAAGCTCTTGAAATAGATACTCTGAGAGAAACGGCATGAAAGGATTTATCAGTTTCATCGCCTCTTTAAATATGCTTCCAAGCTCTTTTACGCTCGCTTTGTCAGCCTTGCTAAGCTCGATGCCCCAGTCACAAAACTCATCCCAAAAGAATTTATAAAGTGTGTTTGCAGCGTCATTGAAGCGGTAAGCGTCAATATTTTCGCGCACCTCTCTCACGCACTCATTAAAGCGGCTATTCATATAAATTCCAAGCTTTGTTTGAAGCTTGATATCCTCTAAATTTGGGAATTTACCCTCATTTAGCATGAGGTATTTGTTTGCGTTATAAAGCTTGTTTGTGAAATTTCTTACTTGCTTCATCTTGGCGTCGCTTAGCTTGATATCGCGTCCTTGAACGGCTAGAAGTGTTAGCGTAAAGCGCAATATATCGGCGCTATATTCATTTATGCTATCAAGCGGATCGATGACGTTACCAAGACTCTTGCTCATCTTTCTGCCGAATTCATCCTTTACAAGTGCATGCAGGTAGATGTCGTCAAATGGCAACTTACCAAGGGCATTTTCACCCTGAAACATCATCCTAGCAACCCAGAAAAATAATATATCAAAGCCAGTTATAAGAAGGTTGTTTGGATAAAACTCAGCCAAATCGCCTTCAAACCATTTTTCATTTTTTAGCTCATTTTCATTACCCCAACCAAGCGTACTAAATGGCCAAAGACCAGAGCTAAACCACGTATCTAGCACGTCTGGATCTTGGTGGATGTTTTTACTTTTACACTTTTTGCACTCGCACGGCTCACCCTCGTCAGCCCACATATGACCGCAATCATCGCAGTAAAATACTGGAATTTGGTGTCCCCACCAAAGCTGGCGTGAGATACACCAGTCTCTTAACTCTCTCATCCATGCGTTAAAGCTGTTTATCCAGTGCGGCGGATAAAATTTAGCAAGGCCTTCTGATACTTTTTGTATCGCTTCGTCTGCGATCTCTTTTTTGACAAACCACTGCTTTGAGATGTATGGCTCGACGACGTTTTTGCAGCGGTAGCAGTAGCCTACTTGGTTTTCGTAGTCTTCTATCTTTTCGACATTGCCAAGTTTTTCAAGCTCGGCCACGACGATATCTCTAGCCTCAAGCCTCTCAAGACCTGCAAATTTATCGCACTTGTCGTTTAAAATACCTTTTTCATCAAATACAGTGATAAACTCAAGGTCATGCCTTTTGCCAACCTCGTAGTCGTTTTGATCGTGCGCAGGAGTGACCTTAACAAGGCCCGTTCCAAACTCCATATCGACGTGCTCGTCTGCGATGATCTCGATCTCTCTATTTATGATAGGTAGCACCACCTTTTTGCCGATTAAATTTTTATAGCGCTCGTCGTTTGGATTTACCATTACGGCAGTGTCACCAAAGTAGGTTTCTGGACGAGTTGTTGCAACAACAACAAATTCACTTGGCTTATCTGCGAAGTAGTATCTCAAATGATAAAGTTTGCCTTTGTTCTCCTTGTGTTCGACCTCGATATCAGAAAGCGCCCCATCATGCGTACACCAGTTTATCATATAGTTTTTCTGAACGATCAGTCCTTTGTCGTATAAATTTACAAAGGCTTTTTTTACAGCTTTTCTTAAACCCTCATCCATAGTAAATCTCTGGCGAGACCAAGCCGGAGTGATGCCAAGCTTGCGCATCTGATGGACGATCATGCCGCCGCTTTTCTCCTTCCACTCCCACACTTTTTCTACAAATTTCTCGCGTCCAAGCTCTTCTTTTTTGATGCCTTGAGCTAAAAGCTGCTTTTCAACGACATTTTGAGTGGCGATACCAGCGTGGTCAAGTCCTGGCTGCCAAAGCGTCTTGTAGCCGTCCATTCTCTTGTAACGAGTCATGATGTCTTGGAGCGTGAAGGTTAGGGCGTGTCCGATGTGAAGCGAGCCAGTCACATTTGGAGGTGGCATCATAATGCAAAATTTACGTCCATCTTTTTGGATATCTTTGTTCGCGTCTATCTCGAAGTACCCGCGTTCTTCCCAAATTTTATAAAATTTATCTTCTATCTCTTTTGCATTGTAAAATTCTGCCACTTTTGTCTCCTCAGTTTCGTTTAAAAAATGCTTAATGTTATCTAAAATTTGTTTAAAAAAATCTTTGCAAAAGTGGGAAATATGGGCTTGGGGCGTTTACCGCCCCGGAGTTTAAATAGCCTATTTGACGTTAAAGCTTCGCTGAGCTAGGTCGTAGTCGTTTTGTCTTTCGTTGTACATATTTTCAGTTGTGACTGCACCAAGTGAGCATTTGCCACCAAGTCTTACACGATAAGGTGTGTAAAACACAGCCTCTCTCTTGTCACTATCTAGTGCATAAAAGCTTAAAACGCGATCATCTTTTATGCTCTGATATTCAAGCTCAATGCTATCTTTAAGGCTCTTATTAAAGCCACTTAAATTTTCATTTATCGGCTCAAAGCAGCTACTTACTATCTCGTTTATTACGCCATTTTTAACCATAGCTTTAGAATTTATCACTATTTTTGAATAGATAACATCATTTACTCTTAGGCTGTCAAGACCTAGCTCTTTGCCTTTTTCATCGACAAACGTTCTATAAATATCAAGCTCTTTTGGCTCTATTTTGTGTTTGATCTCAAGTGGCACATAAGCGTAGCTTAATATAGTTGCATATAACTTGTTTTCGCCAAGTGGTGTAATGGTGAAATTTCCATCCTTTGTTGTAAAAGATACGCCTAAAAGGCCATCAAATTCTTTACTTGAACCGTTGTAGGAAAGCTTAAATTTATTGTTTTTCTCGCCACTATCTTTGCCAAAGTAGGCATTTAGCGCTCTAAGTGTAAAAGCGCGCTCCTGCGTTGAGCTAAGCTCATTTAAATTTGTTATCAAGAAATTTGCAAGATCATCTGAGTAGTCGTTTTTCTCAAAATATTTTGCGTGCAGATACAAGATAAATGCATTGTCTCTCATCTTTGAGCCAAAGCTAGAATAATCCCTGCTGTAATCAGCTATCTGAGCTTTTTTAATATCTTTTAGCGCCACTTTTGCTTCGTCATTTAAGCCGTTTAGTTTTAAAGCTGCTGCCATTAGATATTTATTAAGCGCGGTTGTATTGTAAGCTTGGTGATCATAAATTTTATTTAGCACCGATTTATCAGCAACATTTGCGCGGGAGCTTACATAAATAGCATATAGGGCTTCAATATCTGTGTTTGTATATTTTAAGAGCGAATTTAATGCTCTTTGCTTTACATTTTTATTTAGCTCATATCCAGCCTCTTCAAGATCAAGCAACACATCAGTTGCATAGATCGAAGCAAATGCATTTGTGCTACCTAGATCGCTCCAGTAACCAAAGCTACCATCTGGTTTTTGCATCTTAATTAGCTCGCTCATTCCGCTTGTAATAAACCTCTTTTGATCATTTTTTTCAAGCTCATCTTTTGGCTTTAAATTTAAAAGCGCAAGTAATCTTGAGCTCCTTTGCTCCGCACATCCGTAAGGGTACTCGACTAAATTTTTAGAAGCTGCTAATAGCACGCTTGAGACTGAGCTTGACGCATCTATACTAACATTGTGAAAGCCTTTTGGAAGAGAGATCATGCTCTCTTTGTCAAAGACGCTACTTTTTGCATAGGTGCTTATCGTATAAGGATTAACTACATCAAGTAAATTTTGAGCAGTTTTTGAGCTATTTTTGTCACTTATTGTTATATTGTATTCGCCAGCTCCAGCTTCAAGAGCTGAAATTTTAAATGTAAAGGCTTTATTTTCAAGCGGCTTTAAATTTACATTTTCTTTTGTTTTGATGTTTAAATTTTTACTGCTAGCCACTTTTATGGTTAAATTTTTATCCTCATTTGTTGTGTTTATGAGCCTTAAGTTTGCATTTAGCTCATCGCCTTTTAACAGATAAACTAACACACTTGGCTTAATAATCACATCATCTTTTACTAAAATTTCTTTATTTACCGCATTCATGCTATTTTCATTATTTGCCACGACATCTACTCTAATGGCAGAGTTAAAGCCATTTGGCGTTTTAAACTCGTATAAAATTTCACCATTATCGTCAGCTTGAAGGCTTACTAAATTTGCGTATGTTTTTATATTTTTGCTATCGACCGGGCTAGCATGTTTTGCCATTTTTGCCTCCATAGCAAGTGCTGCCATATCGCCACCAAAGCTTAAAGTTTTGCCCTCAACTTTATAGTTTGTGAGCATATTATAAATGTCATAGTCAAAAACGCCATCTGGTAAAATTTTGTCAAAAAATTTAAGTGGGTCGGCTGGCTTTTGTGACGTTATATCAAGCACGCCAACATCTGTGATAAATAAATTAACATAAGCTTTTGGCTTTGTTTTTAGCGAAATTTTTATATTTTCATCGCTTTTTGCTGTATTTGGTGCATCAACGCTTAGATCAAGTATCCTTGATGACTTATCAGCCTTAGCATAAACCTTGCCATAAGTCCTAAACGGAGTTAATCCACCATCTGTCATGCGGTAGATATTTGCACTCACGTAAAGTCCGCTAAAATCAAAGTCAAGTTTAAATTTCACATTTGCTGAGTTGTTTTTTATCTTAACAACTTTGTAAGCTTTCACGCCACCATCTTCAAGTGTAACAAGGGCGATACCTTCTTTTATAGCTGAGCTTATATCAGCACTTAGTTCATCGCCTTTTTTGTAGATATTTTTATTTAGTTTGATTTGAGATTTGCTAAGCTCTTTTGTAGGCGCTAGAGTCGAGTAGTTGTAGCCACTTACGTCCATATCAAGGCTTGTGCTTGCTCCACTTACTAGATTTGTAGCGATGATCACATATGAGCCACTTTGTGTAAATTTATAGCTAAACTCGCCATTGTCTTTATAAAAATTATCCACATCTTCTAGCGTTTGAAACCACTTTATATAGCCATTTGCATCTCTTTGGTATTGCCAAGTAACACGTTTTATATCAAATTTTAAATTTGATTTTACGGCCTTTTGACTTGACATATCTACTACAACCGTTCTTATTTTTACATCTTCGTTTGGCTCAGCAAATGTCGTGCTTGCTGCGATACCGACCATATCTTTGTAAGGATAGAGCGTAAAGCTTTTTGTATCGCTTACGTTTTTGCCATCATCATTTACATTAAAATTTATCACGCCTGTTATGATAGAAGAGGCATTTTTAGTGCTAAAGCTAAGATCTATCATTTGGCTTGATTTACCATCTTTTGAAAGAGTGAGATCGTTTTCAAAAGATGGATAAGCGCTCGGCTTTAGCGTATTGTTTTTAAATTTATACTCTTTAAACTCGCTATTTTTATATTCATCATCAAAAAAGCTAACCTGCATGCTGCCATCAAGCTCGCTAGCAGCGCCACCAAAGAGATAGTTACTAGCTAGATTTGCTCTAATAAGCTCATTTGCGAAAAATTTATCCCTCTCAAGCGTTATCTCATTTTTTATCCTATTTGGTATAAAACTCTCAACAAAAAATGGCACATTTGAGATCACTTTGCTTGCATAAATTACTTGCATATTAAATCTACCGCTAAGATCGCTTAGTATCTCTTTTTCAAAATTTACCATGCCAACGTCATTTGTATTTTTTGAAATTTCAGCACTACTTTTGCCTTGTGGATCGAAAAATTTTATCTTTATAGGCATATTTTTTAAAGGATTAAAATCTCTATCCCTTAGATAGATTGCACCCTTTAAACTCTCATTTGGTCTTATGATATTTGAAGCAAAATGAACGTACGCATCGATACTCTCACTGGCATTTTGGCTCATAAAATTCGCTTCATTTAGCGCTTCATCTTCTTTTAAAATAAGAAAATTTTGCTCTTTTCCAAGAGAGACAACTACTGAAGAGATATCTTTGTAAATATCTTTTTTGTTAAATTTAAAAACGCCTATATCATTTGTCGCACCAACTGCGATCTCTTCGTTTTTCTTGCCATAAATTTTCACATTTGCATTTGGCAGCATTGTATTTTCGCCAAGACGATTTGCAAATACGAAAATTTCATCCTTGCCAAGCTTTGCATTTACGGCGATATCGCTTAGATAGACAACCTTTGAGACGCTCTTATCTTTGCCGTAGTTTAAATTGATCTTATAAACGCCGTCTCCAGCTCCGGCAAAGTCGAGTTTGATTTTATTTAGCGAAATTTCATTTAATGCGCCATCAAGCTTATAACTTTTGCTTGCTACTTTTGTGCTGAAATTGCTTAACTCTTCGTTATTGTCATTAAAATTTAAGAAATATCTAAAATTTTGATCGCTTAGCTTTTCAATGCTTACATTTAGCTCAGGCAAATTTGCACTTCTGATACCGATTTCGCCAACACTTGAGATATATGGCTCATTATTTATAAAATTTGCAAATGGAGTGAAATTGCCAGCTACTACTTCATAGCTACTTTCTTCTCTTACTACATTTCTATCGTCGCCAAAACCGGGCTTAATGGTGATTTCATAACTATTTTGTGGCTTAAAATCGTCACTTGTAATATCAATGTAGTAATAATACTCGCTAAGCTCTGAGTTTTCTTCATAGTTGTCACTATATTTAACGTCACTAATGCTAAAGTTTTTTACACCTTTAATGTTTATAAATTTTTTTAAGTTAATGTCGTCATCAAGCCAATTTTTTAGATAAATTCTAAAGCCCAAGATACCATTATCAAGGCTCACTGGATAAATTTCTGGTATCTCAAGACTCTTTGCATTATCATTTATATTTACGCTTTCTTCGCTTATTTCATCGGCAAAATTTACTATCGTTTCACCTGAAAGCGTTGCACCAAATTTGCTCTCAAATTTTTCACCAAAATCAAAAACTGGATTGCTTAAATTTTTATCAAGATTAAGCTCAAAGCTATTGTTAGAAAGCTCAATTGCTTTAAATTTTGCATCTTTTACGGCAATATTTTTGATAGCTTCAATATTTACTTCATCATTAAATTTAAGTATATATTTGCTATCACTTATTTTTTCTATCTTTGTTAGCTCAAATTCTTTCGTGGCAAAACTAGCAGTGCTTCCATTTTCAAGCTTGCAGCTATAATCCAAACCAGCATGCATATCTTTTGTAAAAAGCAGCAAGCTTTGATTATTAAATCTAACCGTACCATTTAATGCTGGTTGGCACAAAAGTAGCTTTTTATCGCTTAGCATACCAACAAAATTTTTATCTACTTTATCTTCTAGTCCAAACTCTACGCTTAGGGACGATTTTATCTGCGCAGCGCCATTTAGGCTCAAAGCATATAAATTTGTCATTCCCAAAAGTGCTAGAAGTGCTACTTTTTGCCACATTTTATCTCCTTATTTTTATTGTTATTTCACTTTGATTTGAGTTTTGATCAAGGCATTTTATATTGTGCTCGCCAAGAGTTAGATCAAACTTTTTTTCGCTTGCATTTTCTATCTTAGAAAAGTTCAAATCATCTATTTTTAGGTAAATTTCATCGCCTAAAAACGCGTAGCATTTTACCATAACTTGTGTAATATTTTCATCTGTCACTATCTCTTCATTGTCATACGGATAGGCAAAAACTGGCTTTTTATCTTTAAAAATTTCAGCACAAGGGCTTTTTTGTATCTCATCTTTATCCAAAAGCTCATTTTTAACCAAAAAATCAAGCTCTTCGCCTCTTAAACTTTCACATTTATCCTTTAAATCTACACCCTTTATCCTATCATCAAGCGCCATTTTTTTACACTTTTCATAGTTAAAGGCATCGAGGCAGGTTGGTAGCTTTTCTATGCCATCTGGCTCACTCATAAATCTTAATTTCTCTTTTTGAGCGATTATCTTAAACATATCAAAAAGACTCTTTGATACGTCATTTAGTCCTGTTAATTTATCAGTTTTGCTGGCATTAAAATTTCCAATCCAAATAGCAATTGTGTAATTTTCATCAACGCCTATGGCATAAAGATCACGTGAGTTTGCGCTTGTACCAGTTTTAAAGGCTATTTTAGGCGTATTTTGGGCGTACTGCCAAGCATTTTTTAGATATGATCTTGAGGCTTCGCTCATCATTTTAGCAGTGAGGTAGGCACTTTGAGGTGAAATAAGAGTTAAGTTTTTGTCTAAATTTTTATAGTTTTTGCCTGCAAACTCAAGTGGCATAAAAATGCCACCATTTGCATATATAGTATATAGATGTGCAAGTTCTAGTAAACTCATCTCAGCGCTGCCAAGCGTTATAGAAGCTCCATAATACTCTTTATCTTCATCTACTAAATTTACCTTTTCAAGTAGTTCGTAAAGCGAATTGTCTTTTAGTTTTAAGTTTAAATTTATAACTGGGATATTTAGGCTAAAATTTAGAGCATCTTTCGCACTTACGATACCTAAAAAATCATTACTAAAATTTTTTGGAGCATACTCTTTTATATAAATTTGAATGTCTATTAACTGCGAATTTGGCGTAATGAGGCCACTATCAAGAGCAAGCGAATAAATAAAAGGCTTTAGCGTACTGCCGGTGTTTCGCTTCATATTTAGAGCTGAGTTCTTGCCGTCACGCGCATGCTCATCATGTGAGCCTATAAAGGCAACAACACTCATTTTTTTATTATCAATGACCACGGCTGCTGCGTTGTTTGCATTTTTAGCCTTTAGCGAAAACATCGTATCTTTTAAAATTTTAAGCATATCTTTTTGTAAATTTAGATCCAAGCTCGCCTTTGAAATTTGGTTTTTAAAAGCGACATTTGCATAATCTTCTGCAGTTACGATAGCTTTTGCTCTTACATTTTTAAATGGCTCAGCCTGCGCTCTTTTAAAAGCACTTAGATCTATCAACTTTGCCTTGTAAAGCATCTTTATGACTCTGTTTTTTAGAGCATTTATGTTTGAAACGCGGTCCAGTCTATTTTTATTTGGATTTTTAGGGATCGTGCTTAAAAGTGCGGCCTGAGCGTAGCTAAGCTCGTTTAGCTCCTTGCCAAAGTAAAAAAAACTAGCCGCCTTTGCACCCTCGATATTGCCGCCATATGGGGCTAAATTTAGATAAAAATTTAAAATTTCATCCTTGCTAAAGTGAAGCTCGAGCTGAAATGCTCTAAAAATTTCTTTTATCTTATTTTTATAGCTCCTATCACTTGGCTCAAGCATTCTTGCCACTTGCATCGTGATAGTGCTAGCGCCTATGCGGTTGTCACTTCTTAGGTTGTGGAAAAATGCTCTAAAAATGGAGGCAAAATTTACGCCAAAATGGTAGTAAAAGTACCTATCTTCAAAGAGAACGACGCATTGTTTTAGCGAGTTTGGGAAGCTTTGCTCGTGAAATCTCCAAATTCCATCGCTACTAAGCTTCATATTTATGATCTCGCCATTTTTATCAAGCAAAATTTTGGCTTCGTCTTTTTTAAGCGCGTCTAAATTTAGTGGATAAATTTGATCAAATATCAAAAAAATAGCGACCACTAAAGCCAAAAATAGGGCAATAAATTTTAGAAATTTAAACTTTTTCATCCGCGTGATTATAGCTGTTAAAGTTTAAGTAGCTATAATTAGCCCTTTTTAAAAAAGAGGAAGACATGCCCTTATCTAGGTTAAACAAAGAACAATACACCGCCGCAACTGCGCCATTTGGACACAATCTCATCATTGCTTCAGCTGGCACTGGCAAGACTAGCACTATAGTGGCACGCATAGCTCATCTACTAAATTTAGGCGTTGCGCCAGATAAAATTTTACTACTTACATTTACAAATAAGGCCGCAAGCGAGATGATAGAGCGACTAAATAGATACTTTGACAAATCAGTCACCTCTAAAATCACCGCAGGCACCTTCCACTCAGTCTCGTTTTCACTTTTAAAAAGCCTTGATAAAGGCGTCACGCTAAAGCAACCAAGCGAGCTAAAGACGCTTTTAAAAAGTCTTGTTGAGAGACGAAAATTTTACCATTTAAGCGACGTCAAACCTTATGGCGGAGCTTATCTATACGACCTTTACTCGCTCTTTCAAAACAGCGAGCAGGGCACTACTTTTGGCAAATGGATAAGCGATAAGAGTGAAGAGCAGGGCGTTTATGCTGAAATTTATGAAGATGTGCTAGAAGAGTTTGAGGCTGAAAAGGCTAAATTTGCCTACGCTGATTTTAACGATCTGCTCATAAAAATACGCGACGAGCTAAAAAAGGGTGCAAATTTAGCTTATGATGAAATTTTGATTGATGAGTATCAAGACACAAATACACTTCAAGGTAGCCTCATAGACGCATTTGCGACGAAGAGCCTATTTTGCGTGGGCGATTTTGACCAGAGCATTTACGCATTTAACGGCGCAAATATCGAGATCATTGGCTCGTTTAAAGATCGCTTCCCAAACGCAAATATCTACGCTTTAAATGTAAACTATCGCTCAAGCTCAAGCATACTTGCCCTTGCAAATAAAGTCATCAACAATAACCCAAGGCTTTATGAAAAGCACCTAACCGTAAGCCGCGAGGGAAATTTCAAGCCTCCAAGACTGCTTGTTTATAACGAGCTTTTTGATCAGTATCAAAACATCGCTGATATCATCTCGCTTTCGCCATTTAACAGAGAAAACATCGCCATCATCTTTAGAAACAACTCATCAGCTGACGGCATCGAGGTCGCGCTAAAAGAGCGAGGCATCAGCTCAAAGCGAAAGGGTGGAGTGAGCTTTTTTGAGAGCCGTGAGATCAAGGCGCTCATCGACATAATGGGAATTTATGTCAATCCAAAAGATATAATGGCATTTATCCACATCTGCGAATACGCAAAGGGTGTTGGTAGCGCAGTTAGCAAAGAAATTTTTGATGCACTACTTAAGCTTGGGCATGGAAATTTGATAAAAGGGATAGTTGAGCCAGACGAGAGTGCAAATATCTCATCAAATAAAAGGCGAAACTACCAGCTGGGACTTTTTGACGACCTTGACGAATTTGCCGAGGTTTCAAGGTTTTCTAAGCTTGGCTTTAGCGATAAATTCCTAGGCCATCCAGTGCTAAAACTACAAAAGCTAAGCGAGAGTGGGGCGCAGTTTTTATATGAAATTTACAACTTTTTAAGAGGCATGAGAAATATCTCAAAGCCAGCCACGATGATAAATGAGATAAAAACTAGCAAAATTTACTCGCTAATCGTCGAAAACATCAGCACAAAAAGGGCAACTCTAAAAAATGGCAACGTCGATCTAGCTCTAAAAGAAGAGGTCAAAGAGCGCATAATGGCAAAGAGCGTGGTGCTAAGCGAGCTAGCTAAAAAATATCAAGACATCAGTAAATTTTACAACTTCTTAGCCCTTGGAAGCAACGAAATGAGCGAAGGGCAGGGCGTTAGCTTGCTTAGCGTGCATGCGAGCAAGGGGCTTGAGTTTGACCAAGTCTTTATCGTCGATCTCGCGCAAAACCGCTTTCCAAATTTAAAACTAATGAGCATGGGTGGCAGCCTAGAAGAGGAGAGGCGACTCTTTTACGTAGCAGTGACCAGAGCAAAAGATGAGCTATATCTAAGTTATGCAAAATACGACAAGATAAAGAAGGTGAATTATCAGCCAAGTAGGTTTTTGATAGAGGCTGGCATGGCAAAAGAGGAAGTTTAAAGAGAATTTTAATCTTATTAAGTAAAATTGACTAATTTTTTACAAAGAGAAGCAATGAAAAAATCTAAAATTTTAATAATCCTGCTTATTTTAGGCGTCGGTGGATACTTTATCTATGATAAATTTTTTAAGATAAAAGATGAAAAGGTGGAGTTTATCACCAAAAAGGCAAAGAAAGGTTCATTTAGCAAAAAAGTCGATGCGACTGGAGAAATTTTCGCTACCGAGCTAGTTGATGTGGGTGCGCAGGTGAGCGGCCAGATAAAAAAGCTCTACGTTAAGCTTGGAGATCAGGTCAAAAAGGGCGATATGATCGCAAGTATCGATAGCTCGACCCAGCAAAATAACATCGATAATAAAGAGGCGCAACTAGCTATCTACAAAGCTCAGCTTGAAAGCGCAAAAGTGGCTCTAAATATCGCTAAAACGCAGTTTGATAGAGAAAATGCACTCTTTGCTAAAAACGCCACTTCAAAGCAAGAATTTGAAAGCGCAAAAAACACTTTTAGCTCAAATAGTGCCAAGATAAAGGAGCTCGAGGCTCAGATCAAGCAGACAAATATCGAGCTAAGCACCGCTAAGATAAATTTAGGCTACACAAAGATCACCGCTCCAAGAGATGGCATAATAGTAAGCGTGCAGGTCGAAGAGGGACAAACCGTAAATGCCAATCAAACTACGCCAACCATCGTAAAGATCGCAGATCTTGCCTATGTCAAGATGAAGATGCAAATAGCCGAGGGCGACATCACAAAGATAAAAGTTGGCACGCCAGTTGAATACTCGATCCTCTCTGAGCCAACGAAAAAATTTCAAACGACGGTTAGCTCAATCGACCCTGGCTTAACGACATTAAGCGATGGTAGCTACGGCTCTAGCAGTAGTAGCAAATCCACAAGCTCAAGCACTTCAAGCAACTCAGCTGTTTATTATTATGCTCAAAGCATAGTTGAAAATAAAGATAAAATTTTAAGAATAGGCATGACAACACAAAATGAGCTTTTAATAGCAAATGTAAAGGACGCTATCATCGTACCAAGCATCGGCATCAAAAAAGATGAAAACGGCACTTTTGTCTATATTTTAAAAGACGGCAAAGCGGTAAAAACAGCGGTCAAAACTGGCATAAAAGACAACCTTGATACGCAGATCATTAGCGGCGTGAAAGATGGCGACGAGATCATCACATCACAAGGCTCAGCAAGCGAGATAGCCAAGATGATCGAAAAAGAAAATAAGAAGTTTTAAGTGATAAGCCTAAAAAATATCACAAAAAGCTTTAAGCTTGGCGATAATGAGATAGAAATTCTTCATGGCATAAATTTAGAGATAAAAAAGGGCGAATTTATAGCCATTATCGGTCAGTCTGGCTCTGGCAAATCAACGCTTATGAATATCCTTGGCTGCTTAGATAGCCCAAGTGGCGGACAGTACTTGCTAGATGGCAAAGATATATCAAAATTTGATAGTGACGCACTTGCTAAGCTTAGACGAGATAAATTTGGCTTTATCTTTCAAAGATATAACCTTCTTAGCACAATGAATGCTCTTGAAAACGTCGCACTTCCAAGCATTTACGCAGGGGCAAATAAGAGCGACCGAGAAAAAAGAGGAATGGAGATTTTAGACTCTCTTGGCCTTAGCGAAAAGGCTAAAAATTTACCAAATAAACTCTCAGGCGGACAGCAGCAAAGGGTCTCCATAGCAAGGGCGCTGATGAATGGTGGCGAGATCATCTTGGCTGATGAGCCAACAGGCGCGCTTGATAGCAAAAGTGGTCTAAGAGTGATGGAAATTTTAGTGGATCTTTACAAAAAAGGTCACACCATCATCATCGTCACGCACGACCCAAAGATCGCCGAGTACGCGAGTAGAGTGATCGAGATAAAAGATGGCAACATCGTAAGTGATAATATAAAAAATAGTGAAATTTTTGAGGCCACAAAGCAAACTCAGCCAGAAAAAAGTAAATTTACCTACTATAAAGATCAGCTAATTGAAAGCTTTAAAATGTCGGTAAATGCGATGCTAGCTCATAAATTAAGATCGCTTCTTACTATGCTTGGCATTATAATTGGCATCACGGCGGTCATTAGCGTCGTAGCTCTTGGCAAAGGCTCACAGGAGCAAATTTTAGCTGGCATTAGAAAGATCGGCACAAATACGATCGATATAATGCCAGGAAAAGGCTTTGGCGATATGCTCTCAGGCAGGGTAAAAACGCTCTCTATAAGTGACGCAAATATGCTCTCAAAGCAGTCGTTTCTTGACTCAGTCACTCCAAATACAAGTACTTCAGGCGTACTAACATATGAAAATATCTCCTTAACAGCGACACTAAAAGGCGGTGGAGTAGGGAGCTTTGACGTAAATGGACTAAAGCTAGAAGAGGGTAGAATTTATGATGATGACGAGGTTTTAAACTCTGATTCAGTTGCTCTAATCGATCAAAACACCAAAAATAGTATCTTTAAAAATGATGACCCTATCGGCAAGATCATACTTTTTAACAAAAAGCCGCTCCGTATTATCGGCGTTTTGCAAAAGGATGATTTTAAGATGGGCGACGCCAGCACGCTTAAAATTTACGCCCCTTACACGACTGTGCTAAACAAGGTCACAGGGGATAAATTTATAAGCTCGATCACAGCTAAAGTAAATGAAGGTGTCAATGCGCAAATCGCCGAAAAGAGTATAAGCGAGCTTTTAGAGATCAAGCACGGCAAAAAGGACTTTTTTACAAGAAACTCAGACAGCATAAAGCAAACGATCGAAGAGACCATCTCAACCATGCGCCTTCTCATCTCAAGTATCGCCGTCGTCTCGCTCGTAGTTGGGGGCATAGGCGTCATGAACATCATGCTAGTCTCAGTCACCGAGCGCACCAAAGAGATAGGCATAAAAATGGCGATCGGAGCCAGACAGAGCAACATCTTGCAGCAGTTTTTGATAGAGGCGGTGCTACTTTGCCTTATCGGCGGAGCCATCGGCATAGGATTTTCTTACGCGATCGGCTACATATTTAATAACTTTTTAGATGGCTTTAGCATGATCTTTTCAAATGGCTCGATCATACTTGCACTTGTTACGTCGATGGCTATTGGCATCATCTTTGGCTACATGCCTGCCAAAAATGCCTCAAAACTAAACCCAATAGATGCGCTTTCAAGGGAGTAATATGAAATTTCTTAGCCTAGCTTTAGTGCTCGTTTTAAGCGGCTGCGCTGTTAAAAATATAGATGAAAATTACAAGCAAATTTTACTTGAAGATAACGCTAGCAGGGAGTTAAATTTAAACACTTCTTGGTGGAAAGAGTATCATCAAAGCTACCTTGATGAGCTTGTAGAACTTGCGCTTAAAAACAATACCGACCTTACAAAAGCAGCAATAAATGTAAATAAAGCACTCGCTCAAGCTGGTATTTTGGAGGCAAATCTTATCCCAAACTTTAACGCTGGTTTCGAGGCTGGAAGTAGTAAAAATATAAAAGAGGGTGGTGCTTCTAGTAGAAATTTTAGCTCAAATATAGGGCTTAGCTACGAGCTTGATCTTTGGCAAAAGCTAGCAAATAGCAAAGACGCAGCGATGTTTGAGACAAAAGCAACTAAATTTGATCTGGAAGCTAGCAAACTAAGCGTGATAAACTCTGTGGCAGACGCGTATTTTCAGATATTATATCTAAATGAGAGCATTAAAACTTATAAGCAAATTTTAGAAATTTATAATGAACTAAATGAGATAGTTAGGTTTAAATTTGAGCTTGGCAAAGAGGAGGCGCTAAGCTTAAAACAGATAAACTCACAGCTTTTAAGCGCTCAAAACAAGATAGAAAATGCCAAAAAAGAGCTAGTCGTAGCCAAGAAAATGCTTAGGATTTTGCTAAATGAGAGGCCGGATTTTGAGCTTAAATTTGAGGGCCTCACGCTAAGTCCTGTAAAAAAAGTGGGCGTTGATCTAGATGTGCCAACAAGTGCCATAGCAAACCGCCCTGATATAAGAGCGGCCATTTACCGCATAGAAGAGGGCATCCTAAACTATAAAGCTAGTCAAAAAGATTTTTATCCAAGCATCACGCTAGGAGCTAGCCTAAAAAGTAGTACCAACAAAAAAGAGGAAGCGTTTAGCCTTAAATTCCTAAATGGCAACATAGCTTTAAATTTACCATTTTTAAACTACCACAAACTAAAGTCAAATTTAAAGGTCAGCGAGGCAAATTTTGAGCTTGCAAAACTAAACTACATAAGCACTCTAAATAGTGCATTAAACGAGATAGACGCATTTTACAAAGGCTACTTAAACGACGAAGCACTACTTACAAACTACCGAGAGCAGATAAAAAACTACGAGGAAATTTCAAAAATTTACGAGCTAAAATACTCTTATGGCAAGATTGAGTTAAAGCAGTTTTTGGAGGCAAAAAATAGCGAGCTAGAAGCCAAAATAGGGCTATTAAAGGCAAAATATACTCTCTTACAAGACGAGCTAAATATCTACAAAGCCATGGCTGGTAAATTTAATAGGTAAATTTCTTAGTTTGGAGCTATGAGACAAACGAGTTTAGCGCAGATAAAACTAAAACAAGCAAAAAAAGTTGTGAAATTTCTCTCATTTATGAGAAGATATGCTAGAAATTTTAGACTCACCAATCTTTATACTAAAGAATATACACTGAATGTCCGTATATTCTTTCTTTAGTTAAATTTAAAAAATAGGTTAGCTAAATTTCTTTCTACCACAATCGCTTAAATTTCTTAAACTACAACAAAAAAATCTATTATTTTTTTTAAAAAAATTGTAAATTTTTAACTGATTTTTTTACAAATATTTTTTTACATCAAATTTAATGGATAAATTAAATCATACAAAAGATAAAATCCAAAATAAGCCTATAAATCAATATTTAAATTTATTTAAAAGAAAAAACAAGAAAATTAAAATAATAATTTGAAAATTATAGTTTTCAATACAAATATATAAAAAAGCTTGTATTTTACCCTTTAACATATTCATATAAGTATTATGCTTTTAAAATTATCTTTTTAAAATGAAAGTCGTATTTGTTTTTTTGAAAACTTACAAGTAAGTTTTCAAAATTAAAATTTTTATAAGATTGTAGATTTTAAGCCAAAAGCTCTTTTGCGATCATGCTTATGCGTTTTGCCTCAGCACTCGCTCCGATTTCATCTTTTGCCATTTTCATCACAGCACCAAGGTTTTTACCAGTTTTTTGGATGATAGTCTCGATCTTTGCCTTTAGCTCCTCATCGCTTAGTTGCGCTGGTAAATATGTCTTAATCAGCTCAATCTCACCCTGCTCTTTTTTAGCCAAATCCTCTCTAGCACCTTTTATATAAAGTTCAACCGAGTCAGCCCTCTTTTTGATCTCCCTTTGAAGTAGCGGAAGTACCACTTCATCAGTCATTTCAATCCTTTGATCGACTTCAACTTGCTTAAGTGCTGCATTTAGCGTTCTTAAAGTATCTCTTTTAAACTCATCTTTTGCCTTCATAGCCTCTTTTATGTCAGCTAAAATTTGCCCTCTTATGCTCATTTTCTCTCCTTTAAATTTTTGAAATATTAACTAAAAATTTGTGATAATTTCTTGAAATTTTCCTTGCAGATAGGTCACCCCAACACCCTCTCTAAGCCCATCATCTATCACTATAAATTTCGCTTTTTGCCCTATTAGTAGCTCTTTTAAGAGCAGTGTCCCAGCTATGAGCGGATACTTTCTACTTCTTCCAACCACCACGTCAGCGCTCTTATCGTCCATCTTTAAGAGCTCATTTACAAACCAAGCAAGATCGTCGTTTTTAAGCTCAAATCCGCTTACTTTTTTTGGATCATAGTTCTCGTAGTTAAGTCCAAGTCGTAGCGCTGCGATAGTAGTTGGTACACCGGAAGTCAGTACGATAAATTTATTTTTTAAGCTATTTAAAAATTCTCTTGCATCTTTTGTATAAAATTTTGCATTTTCTTGCATTAAATCAAGTGTTTTAAATTTTTCAAAAAATGTAATAATGCCAAATTTAAAGCTCATAAAATTTCCATCTTCGCCGATCTCTGAGCTTGCTCCACCAATGTCAATGACGCTAAAATTTTCATTGATTCCAAGCTTTTTAAAAGCATTTTGAACACCCAAAAATGTAAGCTTTGCTTCTACTTTACCACTGATGATATGAAAATTTATGCCAAATTTCTCTCTTATCTCGCTAAAAATTTCCTCGCTATTTGACGCTACCCTAAAAGCCTCAGTCGCGACTGCTATGCATGTAAATTTATCAAAATCAAATTTATTTTTAGCCTCTGCTATCGCCTTAAAGAGCCTATTTTTGGACTCATCTGCTATCTTGCCACTTTCATTTAGCCTTCTAGCAGCTCCTACTATCTTTTCATAAATTTGCTCATTACTAAAACCATTTTGCTCTTTTTTGACAAGCGCTACGCGAAATGTGTTTGAGCCAAGATCGATCGCTATAACCAAAATTTATCCTTAAAAATTTTTGCAGATTCTAACATATGATAATTTAGTATCATTTAAAGTTGAAAAATTCTAAAAACTTTAATATTTTTCAAGATATAATCCATATCAAAAACCTTATAAGGGGGCTTGATTGCTTCGAGATAACTTATTGGCATTTGTTATTTTCGCAATTTGTAGCGTTGGATTTTTCGTTTGGGGCTATCAATACATCCCGACAAATAACTACTTTTTATTCTTGATCGCCAGCATGTTTGGTCTTTTTATGGCCTTTAATATCGGTGGAAATGACGTTGCAAACAGCTTTGGCACAAGCGTTGGCGCTAAGACTCTTACGCTTAAGCAAGCTCTCATCATTGCAGCCATTTTTGAGCTTAGCGGTGCTATATTTGCAGGATCAGAGGTTACAAATACGATTAGAAACGAGATCGTGAAATTTCCAAGCGATCTAAATCCGATGAAATTTGTCATCATCATGATCTCAGCCCTTCTTAGCTCAGGCCTTTGGCTATTTTACGCATCCAAAAAAGGTCTACCAGTCTCGACCACCCACTCGATCGTTGGCGGCATCGTTGGTGCAGGACTTGCTATGGGCTTTATGATAAAAGATCCAGAACCATTTAGCATGGTCTCATGGGGTGAGATTGGCAGGATTGCCGTAAGTTGGGTTATCTCACCACTGCTTGGAGGTGTGATGTCTTACATTATATTTGGCTACGTAAAAAGTAAGATTATTGAGCCAACACATGAACTTAAAATGAATCTAAAAGCTCTAAAAGCTGAGCGAAAAGCTTATAAAGAAAGCTTTATAAAGGCACTAAAAACGAAGCCGGCTGAGGAGCAAATAGCTACTCTTTCAAAGATCGCAGTTATCGATGAGGACGAGATCGAAACCACTGAATACAGCGAGTACCGTTCAAAAATTCGCATTATGAAAGATGGTGAAAAAGAGATAGACACTTTTAAGGCAATGAAAAAACATATCCCAATCATCGCTGGATTTGCCGCAATGGTGATCTCATCGATGATGCTTTTTAAAGGGCTTGAGCATATAAATTTAGCCTTTAGCATCATCCAAACTATCTGGATTATCTTTGTTATCGGAGCTCTAGCATATCTTGCAAGCCTTGCTATCATAAACGTCATGAGTAAAAACGATAGCGAAAAGAGCATCAATAGAATTTTTTCATGGTTTCAAATTTTTACAGCTTCATCTTTTGCGTTTTCACACGGCGCAAACGACATCGCAAATGCAGTTGGACCATTTGCAGCTGTACTTGACGTGCTAAAAACTGGCTCTATAAACGAAAGCTCACCGATACCTAGCATCGCAATGGTAACCTTTGGTATCTCACTTGTCGTTGGACTTTGGTTTTTAGGTAAAGAGGTGATCACTACCATCGGCTCAAAACTAGCTGAAATTTTGCCTACAACTGGTTTTAGTGCCGAGCTTGCGTCAAGTATCGTCATACTTCTAGCCACAAAGCTTGGCATACCAGTTAGCTCAACTCATATCCTAATAGGCGCAGTTTTAGGCATCGGCATCGTAAATAAAAATGCAAACTGGAAAATGGTAAGACCAATCATTCTTGCTTGGCTCATCACGCTCCCAGCAGCTGCTATCTCATCAGCTATATTTTATTTTGCCCTTGCTAAATTTTTAGGCGTTTAGTCATATTTTTAAGTAGCAAAAACCGCCCTATTTTTTAGATATTTTTTGTATAAATTTTATATGAGAGCTTGGCAAGTTGATCCAACCTGCCAAGTAAATTTGAAGTTATTTTTTCTTAATGATGATCTTCTCGCCATCGCTATCAATGGTGATCTCATCGCCACTTTCAAGCCCATCTTTTAAGATCATATCAGCGATCTTATCTTCAACTAGCTCATAAAGCGCTCTTCTAAGAGGCCTTGCACCATAAACTATGTCAAAGCCAGCTTTTGCGATAAATTTCTTAGCCTCTTCGCTCAAAATTGCCTTGATACCGCGGTTATGAAGAGTTTTTTCAAGCTCTTTAAACATGATCTCAACGATAGAGATTAGGCCTTGCTCATTTAGAGGATTAAAAATGATAGTATCATCAAGCCTATTTAAAAACTCAGGTTTAAAGTAGTTTTTAAGCTCGTTTTTAACAGCCACATCACGATCTTCGCCCTTTAGCTCCATTATGAAATTTGAAGCGATGTTTGAAGTTAAAATGATGATAGTATTTTTAAAATCAACCGTTACACCCTTGTTATCAGTAGCGCGTCCATCATCTAAAATCCCCAAAAGTATGTTAAACACATCCTTATGTGCCTTTTCAACCTCGTCAAAAAGTATGACTGAGTAAGGTCTTCTACGAACTGCCTCTGTTAGCTGACCACCCTCATCGTATCCTACATATCCTGGAGGCGCACCAAGTAGCCTGCTCACGCTGTGTTTTTCCATATATTCGCTCATATCAAAGCGGATAAGTGCCTTCTCATCGTCAAATAAAAACTTGGCCAAAGCCTTAGCAGACTGAGTTTTACCAACGCCTGTTGGTCCAAGAAATAAAAACGAACCAATCGGCCTTTGACCCTCATTTAGCCCTGCTTTGTTTCTCTTAACAGCACGTGCAAGTGCGTGTAGTGCGTCATCTTGACCGACAACACTCTCTCTTAGATGCTCTTCAATGCGCAGATATTTCTCTTTTTCGCTTGTTAGCATCTTTTTAACTGAAATTCCAGTCCATTTGCTCAAAATTTCAGCCACAAGCTCTTCATCAACTTGATTTTTAAGAAGCACGCCCTCTTTTTTCATGCTCTCCCATTTTTCTTCAAGCTCGTGTTTGTGCTTTTTAGCGTCAGCTATCTTGCCGTATTCTATCTCGGCAGCCTTTTGAAGATCGCCATTTCTTTTAGCTATCTCAGCTTGTGATTTTAAGCTATCGATCTCTTTTGTAGCTTTTGAAATTCCGCCGAAAACTGCCTTTTCATTTTCAAATTTAGTATCAAGCGCTAGCTTTTTCTCGTTCAGGTCAGCTATCTCTTTTTCGATCTCGCCAAGTCTTTCTTTGTTTTTATCAGCATTCTCCATCTTTAGAGCTTCTTTTTCTACTTGAAGTGTTACGATCTCGCGTTTTATCTTTGAAAGCTCGTATGGCTCGCTCTCTATTTGCATCTTAAGCTCAGCTGCTGCCTCATCTATAAGGTCGATCGCCTTATCTGGCAAGAAGCGGTTTGCGATGTAGCGGTCACTTAACCTTGCTGCGGCAACTAGCGCACTATCTGTTATCGTGATGCCGTGATGAACTTCAAGGCGCTCTTTTATGCCACGTAAAATTTGAAGTGCCTCATTTACGCTTGGCTCTTTGACGTCTATTGGCTGGAAGCGCCTTTGAAGTGCCGCATCTTTTTCAAAGTACTTTCTATACTCTTTTAATGTCGTCGCACCAACAGCGTGAAGCTCGCCACGTGCAAGAGCTGGTTTTAGGATATTTGCAGCGTCCATTCCGCCCTCGCTCGCACCAGCTCCTACTATGGTGTGAATCTCATCTATAAAAAGTATGATATTACCAGCTTTTTTGACCTCGTCGATGACAGCTTTTAGCCTGTCTTCAAACTCACCCCTATACTTTGCGCCAGCTACAACTGCGCTCATATCAAGCGCGATGACACGCTTGTTTGCAAGACTTGTTGGCACATCGCGAGCCACTATCTTTTGAGCTAGCCCCTCAACGATGGCAGTTTTACCAACACCTGGCTCACCAAGCAAGATAGGGTTGTTTTTGCTCTTTCTTATTAAAATTTGCATCATCCTAGTGATCTCTTCATCGCGGCCGATGACTGGATCAAGCTCTTTATTTAGGGCTTTTTGCGTTAGATCGATACCAAATTTCTCTAAGCTATCAAGGGTATCATCGCCAGTTTGGCTATCTATCTTTTTACCGCCTCTTATGCTTTCAAGGTTCTTTTTAATCTCTAAGATGTCGCAAAATTTGCTTAAAATTTGTTTGATCTCACTAAGCTCAAGAGCCGAGATGATCCATGTATCAACAGCTATGTAGCTATCGCCCATACTTACCATCAAAGCTTTTGCGTTTTCAAGCGAATTTATAAGCTCTCTTGAAACCGAAACGTTATCTTTTGTGACATTTGAGCTACTTGGAAGTGAAGAAATTTTACTTTTTACTTCAAGCTCGACAGCATCTTTACTTACATTCATTTTATTAAACACTTGGTTTAAAATGGAATTGCTATCTGCAAGCAAAGCCCAAAAAATATGAAGCGGAACAACTTGCGGATTTTTAGAAAATATCGCTAAACTAATACCTTTTTCAAGAGTTTCTTGCATCTGAGCTGTTAAATTTTCTGTTATATCAGCCATTAAATCTCCTTGGATTATTTTATATGGTCGCCATTATATAACTTTAGTCTTATATTGTCAAGTATTTTTATAATGCTTGTCACTCTTTTTATTTAATTGCTAAAATTCGCTGTTATAAATTTGTATCAAAAACTATTTAAAAGCAAAAATATAAGCTTAAATTTATACTTTTTTTAGCCAAAAGCTAATAGAATTGAGCCAAAAAATATAGGAGATAGTTTGAATAAATTTACTAGATCTTTTGCGCTAAAAATAACAGGCGCCTTACTCATCTCAAGCGTAGCAGTAAATGCACTTTTTGCTAAAACTGAAGATGAGGCGAGTGCAAAACTTGAAGCACTTTCAAAACTTACAAAAACCATCTCAACTGTTGAAAAATACTACGTTGATGACATTAAATTTAAAGAGATAATTGACAAAGCCATCGCTGGTTTGATGCAAAATTTAGATGCTCACTCAAGCTTTTTAAATGAAAAAGCATATAAAGATATGCAGGTGCAAACAAGCGGCGAATTTGGCGGACTTGGCATAACAGTTGGCATGAAAGATAGCGCACTAACCGTTATCTCGCCTATCGAGGACACTCCAGCTGATAAAGCAGGCATAAAAGCAGGCGATATCATTTTAAGGATCGATGGCAACTCGACTATCGGCACAACGATAGATGAAGCCGTAAATAAGATGCGCGGCAAGCCAAAAACTCCAATAACTATCACAATTTTGCGAAAAGGCGAGCAAAAGCCATTTGACGCAAAGATCATAAGAGATCTTATAAAGGTTGAGTCTGTCTATGCAAAAATGATAGAAAACGATAACATCCTTTATATACGCGTCACAAATTTTGACAAAAACGTCGTTACAAAGGTAAAAGATGCTATCAAAGAGCATCCAAAAGCAAATGGCATCATACTTGATCTTAGAAACAACCCTGGTGGTCTTTTAAATCAAGCTGTCGATCTAGTGGATCTTTTCGTAGATAATGGCATCATAGTATCTCAAAAAGGTCGTGATGCATCTGAAAATGTAGAGTATAAAGCAAGTGCTAGCAAAACCTTATCAAAACTCCCACTTGTTGTCCTTGTAAATGGCGGAAGCGCAAGTGCTAGCGAGATAGTAAGTGGCTCACTGCAAGATCACAAGCGTGCGGTGATAATTGGCGAAAACACATTTGGTAAAGGCAGCGTTCAGGTAATCTTGCCAATAGACGACACTGAAGCGCTAAGACTAACCATTGCAAGATACTACTTGCCAAGTGGCAGAACTATCCAAGCAGTTGGCGTAACGCCTGATGTAATAGTACATCCAGGCAAAGTGCCACAAAGCGATGATAGTGCATTTAGCATCAAAGAGAGCGAACTAAAAGCACACCTAAAGAGCGAACTAAACAAGATAAATCCAACAAGTGAAGGCAATAAAACTGAAGCAAAAGATGATAAAAACATAATCACACAGAAAAAAGTCGATGAGGATATTCAGTTAAAAACAGCGATTGATACGATCAAAATTTTAAAGATAAAACAACAATAATCTAAAGGAGAACAACATGCAAAAAAGAGAGCTTATCTATGAGGGAAAAGGCAAGAAAATGTACGCCACAGATGATCCAAATCTACTTGTGGCTGAATTTAAAGACGATCTAACAGCATTTGACGCTCAAAAAAGAGGCAACGAAGCTGGCAAAGGCGCACTAAATAACAAAATCTCTACTCAGCTTTTTAAACTGCTAGAGAGCAAAGGTATCGTGACTGACCTAGTTGAGACAATAAGCGACACTGAGCAAGTGGTGAAAAAATGCGAGATTATACCTCTTGAAGTTGTTGTGAGAAATATTGCAACTGGCTCACTTAGCAAAAGGCTTGGCATAAAAGAAGGCACAGTTCTACCTTTTACACTTGTTGAGTTCTACTACAAAAATGACGATTTGCACGATCCACTAGTTACTGACGAGCACTGCATCATCATGGGTCTAGTAAAGAGCGAAAAAGATCTTCAAACTCTAAGACACACAGCAAGAGAGATCAACTCTATCTTATTTAAATTCTTTGCAGAGAGAAATTTAAAACTAGTTGATTTCAAAGTCGAATTTGGTATAGACAAAGATGGCAACATCATCTTAGCTGACGAGATAAGCCCTGATAGCTGCAGATTTTGGGATGCTACAACAAACGAAAAACTTGACAAAGATAGATTTAGACAAGACCTTGGTAGCGTAAAAGTAGCTTACGAAGAAGTTTTAAGAAGAATTCTTTCTTAAGGACAAAGATGAAAGCTGTCGTAAATATAGCATTAAGAAGTGGGGTCTTAGACCCTGCTGGTAAGGCAGTGGAGCACGCGCTAAATTCGCTTGGATTTAGCGGTGTTTCAAATGTCAGGATAGGCAAACAAATCGTTTTAGACATCGACGAGAGCGATAAAAACAAAGCAAAAGAGCAGCTAAAAGTGATGTGTGAAGAGCTTCTAGCAAACACTGTCATCGAAGACTACGAGATCGTGCTATGAAAGTAGCGATCATACTTTTTCCTGGCACAAACTGCGAAGAAGACACAGCTCACGCTTTTAAACTACTTGGCTGCCAAACGCAGATCATCTGGCACAAAGAAGATAAGATCGAAGCTGATCTAGTCGTTTTGCCTGGTGGTTTTAGCTACGGCGATTACCTAAGAACGGCTGCGATAGCTAAATTTAGCCCAGCGATGCAAGCTGTAAAAGAGCATGCGAAAAAAGGCGGCTACATCCTAGGAATTTGCAATGGCTTTCAGATGCTTCTTGAGCTTGGACTTTTAAAAGGTGCAATGAGAAGAAATAAAAATTTAAATTTCGTCTCAAAATATCACCATCTAAAAGTGATCTCAAATAGCAATAAATTCCTAGCAAATTTAGCCAAAAACGAAGTAGTAAATATCCCTATCGCTCATGGCGAGGGCAACTATTATACTGATGAAAACACTCTAAAAAGCCTTTACGACAACGATCAAGTACTACTAAAATACTGTGATGCTAAAGGTAACGAAATAAATCCAAATGGCTCAGTCGATAGCATAGCTGGAATTTGTGATGAGAGCAAAAAGATTTTTGGTCTTATGCCTCATCCTGAGCGTGCTTGTGAGAAAATTTTAGGTACAGATGATGGTATGAAGATGCTAAAAGGTCTAGTTTGGTAAAACATTTTCTTTTTATCTCCCTACTCGTACTAAATTTATTTGCTGTAAATACCGACGAGGTAAGCGTTTTTGACATGATGGACGAAGCTAGGGAGGATAAATTTGTAAATAGCCCTACTTCAAATCCAAAAACTCAAAAACCGCCAAAAGAACAAGATTTTTCAAGAAAATTTGTGTCACCACAGCCAGAACGTATCACTCCAGAGCAGATGCGAAACATTGTGCCAACAAACGAGCCAGACATTAGCGTTCCAGACAATCAAGTATATGACAAGATCAAAGTAAAAGAGCTTCTTTTAAAAGCCACAAATGTGCCAAAAAATGTTGTTATAGGAGAAATTTTTAGTATTGAGATAGTGGCTGATACGCAAAATGACTTTGAGTTTGAGTTTGAGACACAGCTTGATGAAACAAATATCAAATGGCTAAATAAGAAAAATTTTCAATGGGTAAAAAGTGAAGACAACAAATATGTAGGTACTTTTTATCTTGAGGCAACAAGCATTGACGCAAAGACTTTAAAAGTTAGCTTAACCCTAAAAAGAAATGGCGAAAACTATCAGAGCTCAAG